>NZ_MBET01000058.1:0-10598 GCF_001954215.1 Mycobacterium sp. IS-2888 | reverse complement strand
GACGTTCCGTGCGATCGTGTCGCGCTTTTATGCACAGGTTCCCGAGGACGAAATATTGCGTGAGGTCTACCCGCTGGACGACCTCGAGGGCGCCGAGGAACGTCTACGCATGTTCCTCGAGCAGTACTGGGGTGGCCCGCGGACCTATTCGGACCGGCGCGGCCATCCGCGGCTGCGGATGCGGCACGTCCCGTTCCGGATCACGCCCATCGAGCGCGACGCCTGGCTGCGGTGCATGCACACCGCCGTCGCGTCCATCGACTCGCAGACCCTCGACGACGAGCACCGCCGGGAGTTGCTCGACTATCTGGAAATGGCAGCCCACTCGCTCGTCAATTCGCCGTTTTGATGCCAACCGAACGGAGCAGCATGAGCCCCGAGCCGTGGTGGTCAAGCGCGGTTTTCTACCAGGTGTATCCACGGTCGTTCGCCGACAGCGACGGTGACGGGGTCGGCGACCTGGACGGCGTGACGGCCCGGCTGGGGCACCTGGAGCGCCTCGGCGTGGACGCGATTTGGCTCAACCCGGTCACCGTTTCGCCGATGGCCGACCACGGCTACGACGTCGCCGATCCCCGGGGCATTGACCCCCTGTTCGGCGGGATGGCCGCGATCGAACGGCTGATCGCCGCGGCTCACGGGCGGGGCATGAAGATCACAATGGACGTGGTGCCCAACCACACCAGTTCGGCGCACCCGTGGTTCCAGGCGGCGCTGGCCGCGGGCCCGGCCACCGACGCGCGGGAGCGCTATTTCTTCCGCGACGGCCGGGGCGCCGTCGGGGAACTGCCGCCGAACAACTGGACGTCTGTCTTCGGCGGACCGGCATGGACGCGGGTGGTCGAACCGGACGGCAATCCCGGCCAGTGGTATCTCCACCTGTTCGACGCCGAGCAGCCGGATCTCAATTGGGAGCATCCGGACGTCTTCGACGACTTCGAGAAGACGCTGCGCTTCTGGCTGGAACGCGGCGTCGACGGCTTCCGCATCGACGTGGCGCACGGGATGGCCAAGCCACCCGGCCTGCCGGACTCGCCGGACCTCGAGGCGAAGGTGTTGCACCACACCGACGACGACCCGCGCTTCAACCACCCGAGCGTGCACGAGATTCACCGCGACATCCGCAGGGTCGTCAACGACTATCCCGACGCGGTGACCGTGGGCGAGGTGTGGGTGACCGACAACGTCCGCTGGGCGGAGTATCTGCGGCCCGACGAACTGCATCTCGGCTTCAATTTCCGGCTGACGAAGATCGACTTCGACGCGAACGAAGTCCGTGCGGCGATCGAGAATTCACTGGCGGCGACGGCTATCGAAAACGCCATCCCGACCTGGACGCTGTCCAACCACGACGTGGGCCGCGAGGTGACCCGGTACGGCGGCGGCGAGATCGGGCTGCGCCGGGCGCGGGCGATGGCGATGGTGATGCTCGCCCTGCCGGGCGCCGTATTCATCTACAACGGTGAGGAACTCGGGCTGCCCGACGTCGAACTGCCCGACGAGGTCTTGCAGGACCCGACGTGGGAACGATCGGGACACACCGAACGCGGCCGCGACAAGTGCCGGGTTCCGCTGCCGTGGTCGGGCGACGCTCCCCCGTTCGGGTTCTCGACGAACGCCGACACCTGGCTGCCGATGCCGGCGGAGTGGGCGGCGCTGACCGTCGAAAAGCAGGATGCAGACCCCGGCTCGACCCTGTCGTTCTTCCGTCGCGCGCTCGAATTACGCAGGAAGCGAGCGGAATTCGATGGCGGCGACATCGAGTGGCTGACCGCGCCGCGGGACGCCCTGATCTTCCGGCGCGGTGGCGCGGGTGTGGTGTGCGCGCTGAACGCCGGCCGGCGCCCGATTGCGTTGCCGCCGGGCGAACTCATCTTGGCCAGCGCGGCGCTGGACGGCGGCAAGCTGCCGCCCGACTGCGCGGCGTGGGTGGTCTGAGGGCGCGGCTCAGCTTGATCAGCGCAGCACCAGCGCCGCGTGGGCGCGACGCCGGTGCACCGAGCCGAACTTGGCGTCGAGGCGCAGCCACGCCGGCAGTATCCGCACCCGGATGATCTCGTCGGCGTCGATCGCATCCGGCGATTGCGGCAGGAAACCCATTGCGGTCAAGGCGAACACGCAGCGCATCGGCAGCCCGACGCTGACATCGGCGGCGCTGACCCGGATGACCTCCTGGTCGAGCAGCGAAACCGGCGGGCCGTGGGAACTGCTGTGTTCCTTGGCAAGTCGCGCGCCGCGTTGCGCCAGATCCAGCATCACTCGGGCCGGCACGTCGTCGAGATGGGTGAAGCCCGATTCCGGAGGCAACGCGGTTCGCCAGGCCGAATCCATGGAGAAGCCGGGATCGACGTAGCCCGAGTCGTCCATCGCGGACAGGCCGCGCGCCAACGCGTCCGCGGCGACGGTCAGGTCCCCCGGCCGCACCCGGCCCACCACCACCCGGCTGGCCAGCACGTCGAAACCCGTTGCCACCCATGCCGTGAGCAAGCCGGCGGATCGGGCGCGGAGCCGAACGACCGCGGCGTCGTCGAGCCGCGTCGCATGGTCGACGAACGCAGCCAGGTCCGCGCGGTGGGCGTCCATTCGCTCCGGGCCCAGCCACAGTCCGCGCTCGGCTACCGCATCCAACGTTGCAGATACTCCCGATGCTGTGGGGACAGCCGCACCAGCCGCTGCTCCTCGATGTGAACCGCGGCCAGCTGCGACTCGGCGACGACGGCGGGCTTGGACTCGGGATCTGCGGCCACCGAGCGCACCTCGTAGCCGAGCGTGAAGTCGACGGCCCGCAGCCGCTTGGTCCAAATGGTCACCTGCAGAGGCGAATCGGCGAGCCGCAGCTGATCCTTGTACGTGACGCGGACATCGGCGATCAGCAGGCCGATGGTCGTGATGTCGGCCGCGAAGGGTTCCTTGAGGAACGGAACCCGCGCCTCCTCCAGGAGGGTGACCATCGTGGCGTGGTTGATGTGCTGGTACATGTCGATGTCCGACCAGCGCACCGGCACGGGCGCGACGAATCCAGCGCTCAACTCGACGATCCCCTGCCGCTGGTGCGGGTCATGCGGCGGATCTGCCGCGCGGCCACCGAGAGGGTCGCGAGATCCTTCGCGCCGCTTTCCTGGATCTCGGTGAGCGTCCGGCGGGCCCGCTCCACCCGGGACGCGCTGATGTGTTCCCACTCCCCGATCTTCTCTTCACCGCTCTCGTCGGGTTCCCCGACGGCCAGCACGTCGAAGCACAAGGACCGTAGTGAGGCGTAGATGTCGTCACGAATCGCCAAGCGCGCCAACGAATGCCAGCGGTCTCGTCGGGGTAGCTCGGAAACCGCGGTCAGCAGACTGTCGGTGCCCAGCCGGTCCATCAGGGCGAAGTAGGTGTCCGCGACTTCGGCGCTGTCGATCTCGGTGATGTCGGCGATGTCGATGATGTCGAGCAGGCTGTAGCGATACAGCCCGGCGGCGACCCGGTAGGCGAGGTCCTTGGGCGCACCCTGTGCCGCGAATTCCGCGGCTTCCTTTTCGACGATGGCCTTGTCGTCGCCGCGCAGCCACTCCGACATCCGCGGCGTCAGCGCCTTCACCTTGGCGGCGAATCGGTTGATCTCGGCGCCGACGGCCAGCGGCTGCGGTCGATAGTTGAGCAGCCAGCGCCCGGCGCGGTCGATCAGCCGGCGGGTGTCCAGCGTCATCCGGTCGGACAGCGCGACCGGCATGCCTGCCGCGCGGATCCGCCGCCAGATGTGGCCCACACCGAAGATGGCGTCGGTGGCCACGTAGGTACGTATCGCATCGATGGGCCCGACGCCGACGTCCTCGGTGATCCGGAAGGCGTAGCTGATGCCGGCGGTGTCCACCAGATCGTTGATCAGCATGGTGGTGACGATCTCCCGGCGCAGTTGATGTGTGCGGATCTCCGGGGTGAACCGCTCCCGCAGCGGCTTCGGGAAGTATTGCGGCAACCGGGATGCGAACACGTCCTGTTCAGTTAGCTCCGTGGTCAGCATCTGCTCTTTGAGTCCCAGCTTGACGTGCGCCATCAGCGTGCAGAGCTCCGGAGAGGTGAGCCCGAGACCGGCGTCGAATCGCCGCGCAATTTCCTTCTCCGACGGCAGCGCTTCCAATTCGCGGTTCACGCCACGCTCTTCGACCAGGTACTTGATTTGCATCGCGTGCACCGGAAGCAGGCTGGGCGCGTTGGCACGGCTGGTGCCGATCAGATCGTTTTGGTCCTCGTTGTCGGTGAGCACCAGTTGCGAAACCTCGTCGGTCATCGACTCGAGCAGTTGTTTGCGTTCGTCGGCCTTGACCTTGCCGGCGGTGACCAGCGAGTCGATCAGGATCTTGATGTTGACCTCGTGGTCGGAACAGTCCACGCCGGCGGAGTTGTCCATCGCGTCGGTGTTGATGCGCCCACCGGTCAGGTCGAATTCGACGCGGCCCAATGCCGTCACGCCGAGGTTGCCACCTTCGCCGATGACCTTGGCGCGCACCTGGTTTGCGTTGACCCGCACCGGATCGTTGGCGCGGTCGCCGACGTCGGCGTCGGACTCGGTTTCGGCTTTGATGTAGGTGCCGATGCCGCCGTTGAACAGCAGATCCACCGGCGCTTGCAGGATCGCCTTGATCAGGTTGGGCGGGGCCATTTCGGTGACGTCGCCGTCGATGCCCAGGACGTCGCGCACCTGCGGGCTGACCGGGATGGCCTTTTGCTCGCGGCTGTACACCCCGCCGCCCTCGCTGATCAGCGACTTGTCGTAGTCGTCCCAGCTCGACCGGGGCAGGTCGAACATCCGCTGGCGTTCCCGCCACGACGCCGCGGCATCCGGGTCCGGGTCGAGGAAGACGTGCCGGTGATCGAAGGCGGCGAGCAGCCGGATGTGCTTGCTCAGCAGCATGCCGTTGCCGAACACGTCGCCGCTCATGTCCCCGATACCGACGACGGTGAAGTCCTCGGTCTGGGTGTCCACGCCCATCTCCCGGAAGTGTCGCTTGACCGCCTCCCACGCGCCCTTGGCGGTGATGCCCATGGCCTTGTGGTCGTAGCCCACCGATCCGCCGGAGGCGAACGCGTCACCCAGCCAGAAGCCGTAGGACTTGGCGACGTCGTTGGCGATGTCGGAGAACGTGGCGGTGCCCTTGTCGGCGGCCACCACGAGGTAGGCGTCGTCGCCGTCGCGCCGGATGACTTCCGGTGGCGCGCTGACCTTTCCGGTGGCGTGGTCGACGTTGTCGGTGACGTCGAGCAGCCCGGAGATGAAGAGCTGGTAGCACGTCACGCCTTCGGCGCGCAGCGCGTCACGGTCGGCGGCGGCATCCCCGGTGGGCAGCGGCGGGCGCTTGAGGACGAACCCGCCCTTGGCGCCGACCGGCACGATGACGGCGTTCTTCACCGCTTGCGCCTTGACCAGGCCCAGGACTTCGGTGCGGAAGTCGTCCCGGCGATCCGACCAGCGCAGGCCGCCGCGGGCCACGGGGCCGAACCTCAGGTGCACGCCCTCCACCCGCGGCGAGTACACGAAGATCTCGTACTTGGGGCGCGGCAGCGGCAGCTCTTCGATCAGTTGGGCGTCGAGCTTGAGCGCCAACACATTGCGTGCCCGGGCCGAACCCTCCCGGGTCACAAAGTAATTGGTTCGCAGCGTGGCCTGCACCAGCGACGCGAACGCGCGCAGCACACGGTCGGTGTCCAGGCCCACCACCGCGTCGATGTCCGCGGCGACCGAGGCCGCGGCCGCTTGCGCGTCGCGGCTCGTCGGCGATCCCGACGCGCGGGGGTCGAAGAGCGCCTCGAACAACTGCAGCAGCGATCGCGCGGTGGAGGGGTGGTCGTTGAGCACGGTCTCGATGTGGGACTGGCTGTAGGGAAAGTTCGCCTGCCGTAGGTATTTTGCGTAGGCGCGGATCAGCACCACCTGCTGCCACGTCAGGCGGGCGCGCATGACCAACTCGTTGAACCGGTCGATCTCGACGCGGCCCTGCCAGATCGCGGTGACCGCGTCGGCGAATCGCTCTGCGGTGGAATCCCTTTCGTCCGCGGTCTTGGCAAGCGGGATCGTGGGGTGCGGTTGGATCTTGAACTGGTAGATCCATACCGGCAGACCGTCCGGCCGGGTGACGGTGAACGGTCGCTCCTCGAGGACGACGACGCCCATGCTTTGCAGCATCGGCAGCAGCTGGCTCAGCGAGGCGGTGTGTCCACCCAGGAACCAGGTCAGTTGGGCGACACCGTCTTCGCCGCGGTCGGAGAACACCAGCTTGACCGAGTCCTCGGTCAGCTCGTTGATGATGGCGATCTGCTGGATGGCGTCGTCGGGGGGGACGGCCTGTTTGTAGGCCTCGGAGAAGGCGGCCGCGTAATGCTCGGCGTCGGCATGCGCGGTGGTACCCGCCGCGCTGGCCGCGATCAGGCGGTCACCCCAGGTCCGGGCGGCCTCGCTCAACAGTCCCTGGATACGGACGCGGTTGGTTTCGGAAACGTCGACCGCGGCGGCGTTTTCGGGCAGCCGCACCATGAAATGCATTAGTGCCCAGGGTGATTCGCTGACGCGGGCGGTGAATTCCAGTCGCGTTCCCCCGAACTCGCGAACCAGGATGTCTTCGATCTGCAGCCGAACCGCGGTGGTGTAGCGATCGCGGGGCACGTAGACCAGGCAGGACACGAAGTACTGCAGGCGATCGGCGCGCACGAACAACAGCGCGCGCCGCTGCGATCCCAGATCCACCACGGCCTTGGCCAAAGCGAAGAGCCGCTCGGCGCTCAGCGTGAACAGCTCCGAGCGCGGGACGGTTTGGATGACGTCGAGCAGCAACTGGCCCGGGTGTGCGGGATCGTTGTCGGCCATCGCCAGCGCCTCGCGGACCCGGCGGGAGATCGACGGAATCTCCAGGACGTCGGCGTTCATGGCGGCCACGGTGAACAGGCCGACGAAGCGGTGCTCGAGAACGCCGCCGTCGGTGTGTTCGCGAATCGCGATGGCGTAGGGGTAAGCGCCGTAGCGCAGGTAGCTGCCGACGACGGATTGCGCCAGCACCAGCAGATGGTCGTCGTCGGTCAGTCGCGGACGGGAACCGGTGCGGGTGCGCAGGACGCCGAGACTCGGTGACCCGTCGCTGGAGACCAGGCCCTCGTGCACCCGGCAACGCTGGTAGCCCAGCAGCAGGAAGTTCCCGTTACCCAGCCAGCGCAGCAGGGCCGCGACGTCCTCGCGGTCCGGCGCCGTGTAGTGGTCGCCCGCGTTGGCCTCGACGTCGGCGGCCAGGCCGCTCAGGGTGGCGATCAAGGCCGCCGCGTCGCTGGCGACCTGTTGAACGTCGGCGAGGACCTTTGGCAGCAGCCGGTCGACCTCGGCGAGGGCCTTGGTATCGACCGAGGGCGACAGCTGGATGTGGATCCACGCCTCGCCGACGTATTGCGGCGCGCCGGGCGCTTTCGGTTCGACGCTGAGCAACTCCCCCTCGGGGTTGCGCCGCACCGCGAACACCGGGTTCATGATCGCCGTGTAGTCGACCCCGAGCCGATGCAGCAGCACCGTGATCGAGTCCATCAGCATGCCGCCGTGATCGGTGACGACCTGCAGCGCGGGCCCGAATCCGGCGGGATCGTCCGCCGGATGGACGCAGACACAGTTGCCGCCGGCCGGGCGGCACTGGCCGAGCCGGTAGTGGGCGCTCAGCATCTCGGGGGTCACCATGGCGACCGGGATGCTCAGGTCGATGGGACCGGTTTCCGTGCCCGGCTCGTCCCGGTGGGGGCCCCGGTAGCTCTCGATGTAGGCGGTCGCGATCCAGTCGGGAATGTCCTGAGGGTCGGTGAACGTGGTCCAGGGCTTGAGTTCGTGCTTAGCTCCGGGATCGATCGCCATGCCGATTGCTCCCAACTCGCGACGGACGCCACTGCGCTCGATCGCCCCACTCCAGAGCGGCCACTGCGACCGCGGCGTCGTAGGGCGTCGGCAGAGCCGACACTAGTCGCGTGTGAGCTTGCGGTGGGTCACTCTGTGCGGCCGGGCGGCTTCTTCGCCGAGCCTTTCCACCTTGTTCTCCTCATACGCGCCGAAGTTGCCCTCGAACCAGAACCACTTCGCCTCGTTGTCGTCGTCGCCCTCCCACGCCAGGATGTGCGTGCACGTCCGGTCCAGGAACCAGCGATCGTGCGAGATCACCACGGCGCAACCGGGGAATTTCTCCAGGGCGTTTTCCAGCGAACCCAACGTCTCGACGTCCAGGTCGTTGGTCGGTTCGTCCAGCAGGATCAGGTTGCCGCCCTGCTTGAGCGTCAGCGCGAGGTTGAGCCGGTTGCGTTCGCCGCCGGACAGCACGCCGGCGGGCTTTTGCTGGTCGGGACCCTTGAACCCGAACGCCGACACGTAGGCCCGCGACGGTACCTCGGTCTGGCCGACCTCGATGTAGTCCAGCCCGTCGGAAACGACCTCCCATACTGTCTTCTTCGGATCGATGCCGGCGCGGGTCTGGTCCACATAGCTGAGCTTGACGGTCTCCCCGACCTTGACGGTGCCGCTGTCCGGCTGCTCGAGCCCGACGATGGTCTTGAACAGCGTGGTCTTGCCGACCCCGTTGGGACCGATGACGCCCACGATGCCGTTGCGCGGCAGCGTGAAGGACAGATCCTTGATCAGGGTGCGGCCGTCGTAGCCCTTGTCGAGGTGTTCGACTTCGACGACCACGTTGCCCAGCCGCGGCCCGACGGGAATCTGGATCTCCTCGAAGTCGAGCTTGCGTGTCTTCTCCGCCTCGGCGGCCATCTCCTCGTAGCGCTGCAAGCGCGCCTTGCCCTTGGCCTGACGGGCTTTGGCCCCGGACCGGACCCAAGCCAGCTCCTCGGTCAATCGCTTGTGCAGCTTGGCGTCCTTGCGGCCCTGCACCGCCAGCCGCTCGGCCTTTTTCTCCAGGTAGGTCGAGTAGTTGCCCTCGTAGGGGTACGCGCGCCCGCGATCGAGTTCCAGAATCCACTCGGCGACGTTGTCCAGGAAGTAGCGGTCGTGGGTGACCGCCAGGATCGCCCCCGGATAGGCGGCCAGGTGCTGTTCGAGCCACTGCACGCTTTCGGCGTCCAGGTGGTTGGTGGGCTCGTCGAGCAGCAACAGGTCGGGTTTGGACAGCAACAGCTTGCACAGCGCCACGCGGCGTCGCTCACCGCCGGAGAGATTCGTCACCGGTTCGTCCGGCGGCGGGCAGCGCAGCGCGTCCATGGCCTGCTCCAGCTGCGAGTCGAGGTCCCACGCGTCGGCGTGGTCCAGCTCCTCTTGCAGCCGGCCCATTTCCTCCATCAACTCGTCGGTGTAGTCGGTGGCCATCAACTCGGCGACCTCGTTGAAGCGGTCGAGCTTGACCTTGATGTCGCCCAGGCCCTCCTCCACGTTGCCGCGGACCGTCTTCTCCTCGTTCAGCGGCGGCTCCTGAAGCAGGATGCCGACGCTGGCGTCGTTGGCCAGGAAGGCTTCGCCGTTGTTCGGCTTGTCCAGACCGGCCATGATCCGCAAGACGCTCGACTTACCGGCCCCGTTGGGACCGACGACACCGATCTTGGCTCCTGGGAAGAAGCTCAAGGTGACGTCGTCGAGGATCACCTTGTCGCCGTGCGCCTTGCGGACCTTCTTCATCGTGTAGATGAACTCAGCCATGCCGCGGGTTTGCCTTTCTGGTCTTGCAGAATTACCTCGACCATCCTAGGCATCGCCCGGCGGACCTAGCCGGGCCCCCAAGCCGGCGGCTAGGCCGAGAGGGGCAGCGGGCCGTCGCCCTCGGCGTCGTTGGACGGGGTCGGATCGCCGGCGGAGTCCTTGGCGGTGTCGGTCGCGGAGTCGTTGGCCGTCGAGTCCCCGTCGGCCGGCGCGGCCTGGTCCGTGCTGGGGCCGGTATAGCCCGGCTTCTCGATGCGCACGATCGCCCGCGACACGTCCGGTCCCACGGAGGTCGCCCGCATCTCCAGCGAGGAGCGGCGGTTGCCGTCGCGGTCCTCGTATTCGCTGGTGTACACGTAGCCCACCACGATCACGGGCGCGCCTTTGCCCAGCGCGGCCCCGACCCCGGTGACCAGCTTTCCCCAGCAGTTGACGGTGATGAACAGTGAGTTGCCCGGCTCCCAGTTGCCGTCGCCGTTGCGTCGGCGCGAATTGCTGGCCACGCGGAATTTGATGACCTCCTGATTGCCGACCTGGCGGCGCTGAGGATCGTTGACGATGTGACCGACGACGGTGAGCGGCGTTTCGAACATTGGCTTGTCCCTTCTGGTTTTGCTATCTCTTCGCGCGGTGAGCGCGCCCTATCTGGCCGTCATTTAGCGCCGTGCCACCGACGGGTTCCGTGCCAAATCAGGCCCAGTCGGCAAACCTGTTGAAAGAACCGTGACTGTGGATAGCCTGCTGGCGTGAACGCGCCAATCAGGCTGTCTCGCTTGACGAATGATGGTGGTCACACCCTGGCGCGGTTTTGGGCGGCCGGGATTTGTCGTACCCCTTTGTGATGATGTGGTCATGTCTTCGACTGCATCGCTTGCCTCGGTGGGGTTGAGTCCTGCTGAGCGCCTGGGGGTGCTCTTTGAGGAGTTGGCGGAGTTGTCCGGTCAGCGCAATGCGATTG
>NZ_MBET01000057.1:0-27734 GCF_001954215.1 Mycobacterium sp. IS-2888 | reverse complement strand
ATCGGGCCGGCACCCGGAATTCGTCACTGGACTAGCACATGTCCGGCGGGGGCGCGCGGGCGGGCCCCGGGCGCCCCGCCCACGCCTTGGGGATGTAGACCCAGTCGCCTTCGCGGTAGCGCAGCGGCCCGAACTCGGTCTCCAGCAGCCCGTTGCCGTCGTGGACGAAGCACAGCAGATCCCCGTCGACATGGCGGGCGTAGAACGGCATCGGGTCACGCCGACGGCTCAGCAGGATGCGGCAGTCGGCGTTGCTGAACATCAGCAGCGGGCCACCGTTGGCGTCGGTGGCGTCGCTGGGTTTGAGTTCGCTGGACAACACGTCGAGGGGGCGCAGCGGGCCCACCGAGCGGTAGGCGGTGGGGTCGTTGCGGCGGTAGATGTTGGCGGTTCGGCCGACGAAGCCGCCGCGCCCCAGCTCGTCGTCTTTGAGGCCGTCAAGATCGGCGTGCAGCCGGCGCGGCGTTTTCCCTTTTCGCAGGTGAACGAACGATTCCATGGAGACTCCAGGCTCGGGCAGGGAACAAGACAGCACGAAACTGAAAGTGACATTACTTTCTCTTTTGAGGTCACACAAGGGTCCGTTGTGTCGCCGATCAACCGGGGCCGAGACGCGCGTCAATCGCGGACGCGGACGACGACCTTCCCCTTGGCGGTGCGGTTCTCGAGTGACGCGACCGCCGCGGCGGCCTGCTCCAGCGGGTAGACCTCGGGCGTGGGCGGCGTCAGCCGGCCCGAGCTGAGCAGGCCCTCGAGGCCGGCCCACTGCTCGGCGAGCGCGTCCGGGTGCGTGGCCGTCCAGGCGCCCCAGCCCACGCCGACGACGTCAATGTTGTTGAGCAGCAGCCGGTTCACCTTCACGGTCGGAATCTCCCCGCCGGTGAACCCGATGACCAGCAGCCGCCCGCCCGGGGCGAGCGAGCGCAATGAATCGGTGAACCGATCGCCTCCGACCGGGTCGACGACCACGTCGACGCCGCGGCCGCCGGTGAGCTCCTTGACCGCGTCCTTGAACCCTTCGGCCAGCACCACATCGGTGGCGCCGGCCGCCGTCGCGACGTCCGCCTTGTCTTCGGTGCTGACGACCGCGATGGTTCGCGACGCCCCGAGCAACGACGCCAGCCGCAGCGTCGACGTCCCGATCCCGCCGGCGGCGCCGTGCACCAGCACCGTCTCACCCTCGCCCAACCGGCCGCGCACGGTCAGCGCGAAGTACACCGTCAGGTCGTTGAACAACAGGCCAGCGCCCGCCTCGAAACTCACGTTGTCCGGAAGCTTGAACACCCGATCGGGTGAGAGGATCGCGACCTCGGCCATGCCGCCGGACAGCATCGTCAGGCCGACGACCCTGTCGCCGGGACCCACGTGAGCGCCGTCCGGCGCGGAGCGCACGACGCCGGCGATCTCCGCGCCGAGCACGAACGGCGGCTCCGGCCGGTACTGATAGAGGCCACGGGTCAGCAGCGCGTCGGGGAATGCCGCGCCGGCGGCGTGCACCTCGACAACCACGCCATCACCCGCGGGTTCGTCGACGTCGCTTACCTCGATCGCGTCAGGACCATCCAGCCGAGTCACCCGTGCAGCGCGCATGGTCGGACAGCCTACTTTCAGCTCAGAATCCGCCGGCGACCCGCACCACCGCCCGGCCGGTGAATGCGCCGGCACGCACCCGATCGATCACGCCGACCACGGCTTCGCCGTCTCCAATGTCTAAGTCGCTGACGACCGCGTCCAGATGACGCGGCCGCAACGAGTCGCCCAGCAGCGCCCACAACTTCCGGCGCCGGGCGATCGGCATCAGCACCGAGTCCATCCCCAGCAGCGCGACGCCGCGCAGAATGAACGGCATCACCGTGGTGTGCAGGGCCGGACCCCCGGTGAGGCCGCTGGCGGCCACCGCCCCGCCGTAGTCGACGGCGCTGAGCACATCGGCCAGCGTCGCGCCGCCCACGCAGTCCACCGCCCCGGCCCAGCGCGCCTTGGCCAGCGGCCGCGGTTTGGCGTCGGGATCCTCGGGCAGGCGCCCGATAACCTCCGCGGCGCCAAGCTCTTTGAGCAACTCGGCGGCCTCTTCCTTGCCGCTCGAGGCCACCACCCGATAGCCGGCGGCGGACAGTAGGTCCACGCTGACGGAGCCGACCCCACCGGAGGCCCCGGTGACGACGACGGATCCGGCGTCCGGCTTGATGCCCCAGTCGATCAGCGCCTGCACGCTCATCGCGGCCGTGAACCCGGCGGTGCCGATCGCGGCGCCCTCGTGCGGGCTCAACGCGCCGAGCGCCACCACCTGGTCGGCCGGCAGTCGGGCGTATTCCGCGTAGCCGCCGTGATGGCCGGTGCCGATCGCGTACCCGTGAGCCAGCACCTGGTCGCCGATGGCGAAATCGGCCGACTGCGACTCGACCACTTCGCCGGTCAGGTCGATGCCCGGCACCACCGGGTAATCGCGCACCACGCCGCCTTTCGGCGTCAGCGCCAGCGCGTCTTTGAAGTTGACGCTCGAATACAAGACCCGGATGGTCACCTCACCGGGCGGTAGGTCGGATGGGCTCAGTGTCTCGACCGACGCAGTGATCCGGTCACCGTCTTGGCGCGCGACCAGCGCGTGAAAAGTGTCCATTCCTCGACGCTAACCTCACCGTATGGATTCCTTTCCACTCGGTCGCGTTTCCGTCGCCCGCATCGGCTTCGGCGCGATGCAACTGCCCGGCCCGAACGCATTCGGGCCACCGCGGGATCGCGACGAGGCGCTGGCGGTGCTGCGCCGCGCCGTCGAGCTCGGCGTCAACCACATCGACACCGCTCAGTTCTACGGCCCCGACGTCGCCAACGAGCTGATCCGCGAGGCGTTGCATCCGTATCCGGAGAACTTGGCCCTGGTGAGCAAGGTCGGCGGCCACCGCGACGACACCGGCGCCTGGCTGCCGTTTACCGAGCCCGCCGACTTGCGCCGAGACATTGAAATGAATCTGCTCACTCTCGGCGTGGACCAGCTTGCCGCGGTCAACCTGCGAGTGTTCGAAAGTGACGGGCCGGACCAATTGTTCGACGACCAGCTCTCGGTCATGATCCAAGCCCGTGACGAGGGATTGATTGGCGGCATCGGGCTGAGCAACATCAACCGCGACCACTTACTGCACGCGCTGGAGCGCACCGAGATCGCCTGTGTGCAAAACGCTTTCAACCTGATTCACCGGGAGTCGGCCGCGGTGCTGGACGAATGCACGGCCCGGGGCATCGCGTTCGTTCCATTCTTCCCGCTGGGGGCCGCCTTCGTGCAGCCGAACCCGGTCCTCACCAACCCGCTGGTGCAGCAGATCGCGGAGCGGATCGGGCGCACCCCGGCCCAGGTCGCATTGGCGTGGACGCTGAGCGTGGCACCCAACGTGCTGCTCATCCCGGGCACCTCGTCCGTGCGGCACCTGGAGGAGAACCTCGACGTTGCCTCGATCGAGCTCGATGAGGAAAGCCGCGAACGGCTGAACGCGGTCGGTTGATGCGCGTCAGACCCGCGACCGCCGCCGATGCCGCGGCGTGCGTCGAGATCTACCGCCCGTACGTGCTGGACACCGTGATCACGTTCGAGACGGAGGTGCCGACGGTCGAGGAAATGGCGGAGCGCATCGTCAACGCGCGGGTGACGCACGAATGGCTGGTACTCGACGTCGACGGGGACGTCATCGGTTACGCCTATGCGCACCAGTTCAATTCGCGCGCCGCCTACCAGTGGTCGGTCGAGACCAGCGTCTACCTCGCCCAGGACCGGCGACGCGAGGGCGGTGGCCGTATGCTCTACGCCGAACTGCTGCGCCGGCTCACCGAACGCGGTTTCCGGCGCGCGTTCGCCGGCATCGCCCAACCCAACGACGCCAGCAATGCGTTTCATCAGACGTTCGGCTTTCGGCCCGCGGGCCACTACCGCAGGGTCGGATGGAAACTCGGCGCGTGGCACGACGTCTCGTGGTGGCAGCTCGACCTGCCCGGGCCCGACGACGCCGACCCGCCGCGGCCGATCGCTACTTGAGCTCAGCCGACGACAGGCCCAGCAGGCGACGCGCGACCACCAGCTGCTGGATCTGCTGCGTGCCCTCGAAGATGTCCATGATCTTGGAGTCGCGCGCCCACTTCTCGAGCAGCGTGTGCTCGGAATAGCCCGTGGTGCCGACCAATTCGACGGCCTTGAGGGTGATGTCGCTACCCACCCGTCCGGCCTTGGCCTTGGCCATGGACGCCTCTTTGGAGTTGGGGATCTTGTTGTCCGCCTGCCACGCCGCGCGCAGGGTCAGCTGGTAGCTGGCCTCCCAGTCGGCCTCCATCCGCAGGAATTCGGCCGCGGCGGCACTTTGGACGTGTGACGGCTTGTCGTAGGAGATCTCGACACCGGCCTCCGTCAGGATCTTGCGCAGTTCCTCCAGCGCTGCCCGGGCGATCCCAATGGCCATCGCGGCCACCACCGGACGGGTGTTGTCGAACGTCTCCATTACGCCGGAAAACCCTTTGCCCGATTCGATTTCGGGGTTACCGAGCAGGTTGTCCTTCGGAATGCGGGCGTTGTCGAACCGGATGACGGCGGTGTCGGAGCCCTTGATGCCGAGCTTGTTCTCCAGTCGCTCGACGGTGACGCCGGGGTGTTCGCGCGGAACGATGAACGACTTGATCGCCGGCCGCCCCTGCGATTTGTCGAGCGTCGCCCACACCACGATGTGGGTGGCCCGCGAACCCGCTGTGACGAAGATCTTTTCGCCGTTGATCACGTATTCGTCACCGTCGAGCGTGGCGGTGGTTGATACCGCCGCGGAGTCGGATCCGAAGCCCGGTTCGGTGATGGCCATCGCCGCCCAGACCCGGCCCAGCCGCTGCAGTTGCTCGTCGGTGGCCACACCGGAGATCGCCGCGTTGCCCAGGCCCTGATAGGGGATCGACAGCATCATCGCCGCGTCGCCCCAGCAGGCCTCCAAAGTCTGCAGGACCGCGGCCATGTTGGCGCCGTTGCGGTTTTCTTCCTTGCTTTCACCGCTGCGGAACGCCTCGGCCCCGGCGAGACCCAGGGCGTTGGACTCGGCTGCTCCGGCGAACAGGCTGGCCAACGTGTCCAGCTCGACCGGGTAGGCGTGCTCTTTGAGGTCGTACTTGCGGGCGATCGGTCGCATCAGCTCCGCGCCGGCCTGGTGCGCTTTGTCGATCACCGCGTGCATTTTGCGGGGCAGTTCCAGATTGATTGCCATGATTGGTCTTTCGCTTGAGAAGTCCGACTTGGATGACTACTTAGATGACCAGTTAGATGACGACGACGCCCTCGGCGACACCGATGGCCCGCAGGTCCCGGTACCAGCGTTCGACCGGGTGCTCCTTCGTGTAGCCGTGGCCGCCGAGCAGTTGCACGCCGTCCAGCCCGATCTGCATGCCCTTGTCGGCGCCGAGCCGCTTGGCCAGCGCCGCCTCGCGGGCGAACGGAAGCCCCTGTTCGGCGCGCGCCGCCCCGCGCCAGGTGATCAGCCGCAGCCCGTCGAGTTCGATGGCGATATTGGCGCACATGAACGCAACGGCTTGGCGGTGGGCGATCGGCTCGCCGAACGCTTCGCGCTCTTTGACATACGGGATGACGTAGTCGAGGACCGCGTGCGATGTGCCGACGGCCAGTGCCGCCCAGCCCAGCCGCGACAGCGCGAGCGCCTCGGAGTAGTCGTCGTCGGTCGCCTCGTCCTCGCCCAGCCGGGCGCTGGCCGGAACCGACACGCCGGAGAGTTCGACCTGGCCCAGGGCCGCGGAACGAATCCCCATGCTCGGATCCGCCTTGACGGTAAGGCCTTTTGCGGACGACTCGACGATGAATAGCGCCGGTTTGCCGTTCAGCTGCGCACCGACGATGAACAGCTCGGCGTCGGCCGCGGCGGGGACCAACGACTTGACCCCGTCGAGCCGGTATCCGCTCGGTGTCCGCACGGCGGTCGTCTTCAGCCGGGTGGGATCGAACAGCGGCTGCGGCTCCGCGATGGCCACACAGGCCTGCGGGACGTTCTCGCCGGCGAACTCCGGCAGGTAGGTGGCCTGCTGGTCCGCGCTGACCCATTGGGGCGGGCGGCGGGGGCGGGCAACCCGGGGTTGGTGGGGGCGTTGGGGGGCGCGCCCCCCCAATGGGTCCGCGCCCCACGCCACGCCTCCCGGCGCCAGAATCGGCAGCGCCAGACCCATGTCGCCGTAGGCCAGGGCCTCTGCCGCCAGCACGTTGGTGACGCTGGATCGGTGCGCGGCGATCCCCTCGAAGTCCTCGGGAATGTTGATCGCGGTGATGCCCAACTCGGCGGCCTTGGCGATCAGATCCGGCGGGTAGGTCGCGGCCTCGTCGGCGTCGTGCGCCGCGGGCCGCAGCACCTCTCCGGCGAAGTCCTCGAGGGTCTCGACGATCATCTTCTGCTCGTCGTCGGGCGTCAGGTCGTAGTAGTCCTTGCCGCTCGACTTGAGCCGGGTCGGTCCACCGCGAAGGTTCTGGACCCGCTTGAACTGCCGGGTGGTGGCGCCGGCGGTGGAGAAGATCGTCTTGGTGCCGTAGCGCAGGGCCCGGTTGAGCGGGTCGCGCAGATGGTATTTGTCCAGAAACTCCTGCCCGACGAGCGGGGTGAGCAGGGCCATGGCGATATCGATCCCCGTCCGCCGGTGCGGTTGCAGCCCGACGCCGGTCTTGCGGCCGCGCCGCCGGAAGCGTGAACGCGTGGATTGCGACGATTGAGTCTTCTTTGAACCGGTCATTTCGGCAGCCTCGGTCGTTGGGGCGATGCGGATGACGCTATCTTACTCCGGAGTAAGATGCGCGAGATGCCCTGTTAACTAATTCACACCGCGTGCTTCCGGATGCGAGCCGATGCGGGCCAGCACCTGGTCGTGCAGCAGCCCGTTGGTCGCGACGGCGCTGCCGCGGTGCGGACCCGCGCTGCCGTCCAAGCCGGTGAACGTTCCGCCCGCCTCCCGGACGAGGATGTCGAGGGGTGCCAGGTCCCACACCGACACCTCCGGCTCGGCGGCGATATCGATGGCCCCCTCGGCGAGCAGGCAATACGACCAGAAGTCGCCGAAGGCGCGCACCCTCCACACCGCGTCGGTCAGCTCGACGAAGCGTTCGCGTAGACCGCGTTGCGCCCATCCCGACAGGCTGGCGAACGACAAACTGGCCGAATTCAGCTGTGCCACAGAGGAAACCGAGATCTGCCGCGGCGGGGCTCCTTCGACAGCGACGAACGCTCCCCGGCCGCGGGCAGCCCACCACCGACGCTGCAGCGCGGGGGCGCTCACCACCCCGACCGAGGGCGCACCGTCCTCGAGCAACGCAATCAAACTGGCCCACACCGGCACTCCGCGCACGAAGTTCTTGGTGCCGTCGATCGGGTCGATGATCCATTGCCGCCCGGTGAAGGATGTGGTGCCGCCGAACTCCTCGCCGACGACGCTGTCGTCCGGCCTTTCGAGTCCGAGCACCTCGCGCAGGTCGGCCTCGACCGCCCGATCGGCGTCGGTCACCGGAGTCAGATCCGGTTTGGTGTCGATGCGCAGGTCGAGTGCGCCGAACCGAGCACGAGTCAGCGTGTCCGCACGGTCGGCCAGCACGAGCGCCAGCGCCAGATCATCCCGGGCCATGCCAGCAGTCCTACCACGACTTTCAGAAAGGACTCCCGGAAAGCCCTAACCTGGATGCGTGTGGGAATTCGGGGTGCTGCTCCTACTCGTGGCCGTCCTGGCGGTCTTCCTTGCCCAGCGGTTCATCCCGCGTGGCCCGCGCGGTGAGCTGGCGAGCGGCACGCTGTTGGTGACCGGCGTCAGCCCGCGGCCGGACGTGAGCGGTGAGCAATACGTCACGATTGCGGGGGTGATCAACGGGCCCACCCTCGATGAGTACTCCGTGTATCAACGCATGGCGGTCGATGTCGACTCGTGGCCGACGGTGGGCCAGCTGATGCCGGTGCTGTATTCGACCAAGAATCCCAATAATTGGAAGTTCGCGCCGCCGGAGCCTCCCGCGTAGCCGACCGTCATCCAGCCGCCGGCGGGCGCGCCATCACCGTGACCCGGGCGCCGTACCGGGGGACTACCATCGCGGCCCGCGAGACTCTCGGCATCCCGGGTACGCCCGGCATGCCGGACCCCGTCCCCTGGGGCGCCGGTAATCCGTTGCTCGACAACGCCATTGCGGGGGTGGTCATCGTCGGTGCCACAACAGCGTTACCCGACGGCGCGGCCCAGCTTGACGGCACGGACATCGACCCGATGGTGCCGGCCCGGGCCAGCGTCGCGGTGACGTTCCCCAGGCCGCGTCCGAGGCTCGAGGCGCCGCCGAGCGACGGCGCCACCTGAGCCGTTGTCGCCCCGACGACAGGCAAAATCCCCAAGTCCTTCTCGGCCCCGATAATCCCGGCAACGAATCCCCCGAAACTGGTGGGCGCTTTCAGCGCGGTGCCGGTCGCCATGATGGCGTCGAAGAGTGCGAAATCGGCAGGGGTGCCCGAAGCGGTGCTGGGTACCGTCGAAACCGCCTGTGCGGCTGGGATTGTGGACGCGGCGCCAGCGTTGGCTTGTGCGACCGCGGCATTTTGCGCGGCCATCCTGTCGGGGTTGGTGGCCCGCTTCGGAGACGAGAACGGCGTCAACCGCGTTGCCGCCACCGAGCTGGTTGCGTAGCCGGACATCGCAGTGACGTCCTGGGCCCAGTACTCGGCATACTCCGCCTCGGTGGCCGCGATCGCCGCGGTGTTCTGGCCGAAGAAGTTCGTCGCTATCAGCAGAGCCAGCCGAATCCTGTTGGCCGCGACCGCCACCGGAGGCACCGTCATCGCAAACGCCAGTTCGTAGGCCGCCGCGGCTGCCCGAGCCTGGATGGCGGTCTGCTCTGTCTGCTCTGCGGCCGCGTGCAACCACCCCAGATAGGGGGTGGCGGCAGCCGCCATTGCCTCCGAAGCCGGCCCGCGCCAGTGCAAGCTGGTCAGGGCCCAGAGCACCGATTCGCAGACCCCGGCCGCGATGCCCAACTCGGCCGAGAGCGATTCCCAGCTTTCCGCGGCGGCCAGCAGCGGGCCCGACCCCGGGCCGGCATACATCCGGGCGGAGTTGATCTCCGGTGGCAAGAAGGCGAAATCCATTGTGTCACATATCGATAGAAGGTGGCCGTGGTCAACCGTGCGCAGCGGCGGCGCCGGCGCGCGGAAACGCGCGACAGCGACAGCGGTTGGTCAGGCGACCGTCACCCGGCCGCCGGCGGGCGCGGCATCACCGTGAGCCGGACACCGTATCGGGGCGGAGCACCCACGCCGGCGCCCCGGGAGACGTTCCCCGCCGGCATCCCTGGGTAGCCCGGGTAACCCGACGCGACCGCCTCCTCGGTTCCCGGAATCGTGGTGAAGCCGGCGGGTTCCAACCGCGCGATCTGACCGGTCGACGGCGCCGCCCAGCTCGCCGGGACGGACATCGGCCCGATCGTCCCACCGCGGGCGAGCGTGGCCGTGACGTTGCCCAGCCCCGCACCACCGCCCAGTTGGGGCGACGCCGTCAGCGTTGGGGCGAGCGCGGCCGGAGCCGCCGCGACCTTGGGCAAAATGCCCAGGTTGTTCTCGGCCCCGATGACACCGGAGGCGAACGCTTCCATGTTGTACGGGGCCGTTAGCGCGAGATTCGTCGCCTGAATGGCATCGAGGATCCGGAATGCGGTCGAGTCGGACGCCGCCGCAGCGGGCGCGGCCGCGGCGGGCGCGGCCGCGGCGGCCGGCTGGACAGCGGCCCCAGAAACCGCCTGCGCGGCCGACCGGGTGGCGGTGGCGCTGGCGTTAGCCTGGTTGACCGCGGCGCCCTGAGCGGCCACCCCGGACTCGGTGGTGGCCCGGTTCGGGGAAAAGAACCGAGGCAACCCCGTCGTCGCCGCTGTCGAGGAGGCGGAGTACCCGGACATCGCGGCGGCGTCCTGAGCCCAGTAGTCGGCGTACTGCGCCTCGGTGGCCGCGATCGCCGCGGTGTTCTGGCCCAGCACGTTCGTCGCGATCAGCGAGGACAGTTGTGTCCGGTTGGCGGTGACCGCCGGTGGGGGGATCGTCATCGCGTAGGCCTGCTCATAAGCCGCCGCAGCCGTCCTGGTCTGCATGGCCGTCTGCTTTGTCTGTTCGGCGGTCGTTTGCAGCCAAGCTATGTAGCGGGCGGCCGTGGCCGCCATCGCCTCGGATGCGGGCCCGCGCCACTGCAAGTCCAGGCCGGAAAGCACCGACTCATAGGACTCGGCTGTGTTGCTCAACTCGGCGGACAGGGCGTCCCAGCTACCCGCGGCGGCCAACAGCGAGACGGCCCCGGGTCCGGCATACATCCGGGCCGAATTGACTTCCGGCGGCAAAAATGCGAAATCCATTGTGTCGCATCTCCTTCATGAATTGCTTTGCGGTGAGGTTCATAGGCGTCGACAACGCGACCACCGCCCCGGGGGCGGTGGTTTAGGGAAGTGGGTTGGCCGCTACGGTCGCGGCCGGCGTCGTCAAAAAAGAGTTGGCGGGGCGTTCGCACAGGGCATTTCTGCAGCCTTCAGCTATGTATCGTCTTGAGCCCGAGAGGCCAGTATCGCGTTTTGGGCCTGGTAACGGAGCAAGTC
The DNA here is from genome assembly GCF_001954215.1 of Mycobacterium sp. IS-2888. NCBI lineage: Bacteria > Bacillati > Actinomycetota > Actinomycetes > Mycobacteriales > Mycobacteriaceae > Mycobacterium > Mycobacterium sp. IS-2888. Next base: position 17,122 of record NZ_MBET01000057.1, on the reverse strand, counting down.
TGCGAAATTTCCGGCGACAGTTCCCTCGTCGCCCGAAAGGGACCAATGGCACTCGGTTGGTGACCATCGCCTCTGCGGGAACGGCATGCCCGGCCCATAACGTACGGGTTAGCAACGATGGTCACTCCCGCAAAGGAGACTCCGATGAGCGACATCTACCCAGCTCCGTCGGTCGTCGTCGGCATCGATGGATCAAGGGCGGCAACCCACGCCGCCCTGTGGGCCGTCGACGAGGCGGTCGCCCGGGACATCCCGCTGCGACTGGTGTACGTCGTCGATCCGCTGTGCACCCCCGCGGCCGGCTCACAGGACGACCCGCAAAGCGTCGCCCGCGCCGCGCTCTACGCCGCCTACCGGGCAGTCGACGCCACGGACAAACCGGTCAAGATCGAAACCGAGATCCTGTGGGGGCGGCCACTGGCCAAGCTGATGGCCGAGTCGAGGTCGGCGGCATTGGTCTGTGTCGGGTCGATCGGGCTCAACCACGCGCGCCGCATCGGCGGCACCGTCGCCGCGGCCTTGGCCGAATCGGCGTTGTGTCCGGTTGCGGTGGTGCACCGCTCGCCGGGCGGTCCGGCAAGCCCCGAGGTCAACGAGGTCGTCGTGCAGGTGGACAATGGTTCGGTGCTCAGACACGCGTTCGACGAGGCGAGGTTGCGCGGAGTTCCGCTGCGGGCACTGGCCGCACACGTCGCCGAGACCCCCGATGACGTCGGCGACGGAAACCGTTTAGCGCAAGCGCAACTGGATCGCCGGCTGGCCCGCTGGACGCCGCGCTACCCCGACGTGCCGGTCGAATCCACGGTCATCCGCGGAGGTGTCGGCGAATACCTCGGGGCCAACGCGGACACCGGGCAGCTCTTCGTCACCGATATGCACGCCGCCAATGACGTGTGCGGGGCATACAACGTGGGATGCTCGATACTCACGGTGCGGTGCGGCAACTTGTAGGCAGCGGATGTCGGGAGTGGCGCCTTGGTAAAGGTCTTCTTGGTCGACGATCACGAAGTGGTGAGGCGCGGACTGATCGACCTGCTCGGGGCAGATCCCGACCTCGACGTCGTCGGTGAGGCGGGCTCGGTCGCGGAGGCGATGGCCAGGATTCCGGCCGCGAACCCGGATGTCGCGGTGCTCGACGTCCGGCTGCCCGACGGCAACGGCATCGAACTGTGCCGTGATCTGTTGTCGCGCATGCCAGAGCTGCGCTGCCTGATCCTGACGTCCTACACCTCCGATGAGGCGATGCTGGACGCGATCCTGGCCGGCGCCAGTGGCTATGTCGTCAAGGACATCAAGGGGATGGAGCTGGCACGCGCCGTCAAAGAGGTCGGCGCCGGGCGATCGCTGCTCGACAATCGGGCCGCCGCGGCGCTGATGGCCAAGCTGCGCGGCGCCACCGAGAAGTCCGACCCGTTGTCGGGTCTCACCGACCAGGAACGCACACTGCTCAGCCTGCTCAGCGAAGGCCTAACCAACAAGCAGATCGCCGACCGGATGTTTCTGGCCGAAAAGACGGTGAAGAACTACGTGTCTCGGCTGTTGGCCAAGCTTGGCATGGAGCGGCGAACCCAAGCCGCGGTGTTCGCAACGGAACTGAAGCGCTCGCGGCCGCCCGGCGATGAATAGCGACACCCCAGACGCCGGCATCGGCCCGCTGCGTCAAACACTTTCCCAACTGCGGCTGCGCGAGCTGCTGGTCGAGGTGCAGGATCGCGTCGAGCAGATCGTCGAGGGCCGCGACCGCCTCGACGGGCTATTAGAGGCGATGCTCGTGGTCACGTCCGGGTTGGATCTGGATGCCACCCTGCGCACCATCGTGCACTCGGCCACCAAGCTCGTCGACGCCCGATACGGCGCGCTGGAGGTGCACGACCGGGACAACCGCCTGGTGCGCTTCGTCCACGAGGGCATCGACGAGGAAACCGTGCGGCGCATCGGCCACCTACCCGAAGGCCTGGGTGTCATCGGCCTGCTGATCGACGAACCCAAACCGCTACGCCTAGACGACCTTTCGCAACATCCCGCCTCGATCGGGTTTCCGGCGCACCACCCACCGATGCGGACTTTTCTCGGGGTGCCGGTCCTGGTGCGCGACCAATCGTTCGGCACGCTCTACCTCACCGACAAGACCAACGGGCAGCCGTTCAGCGATGACGACGAGGTGTTGGTCCAGGCGCTGGCCGCGGCGGCGGGCATCGCCGTCGCGAACGCCCGGCTCTATCAGGAGGCCCAGCAGCGGCAGTCGTGGATCGAAGCCACCCGTGACATAGCCACCGAATTGCTGTCCGGCACCGAACCCGCGACGGTGTTCCGACTGGTCGCCGAGGAAGCACTCAAACTCACCGCCGCTGAAGCGGCGCTGGTCGCCGTTCCCGTCGACGACAACGCGGCGAGTACCGACGAGCTGCTGGTGGTCGAAACAGTGGGCAGCGCAGCGGCTTCCACCGCCGGCCGAACGGTCGCCATCGCGGGCACGGCGATCGGGGACGCCTTCGCCACGGGCACCCCGCGACGGGTCGACGGACTCGACCTCGACGGTGCGCACGACCTGGGCCCGGCGCTGATACTGCCGTTGCGGGCCACCGATACGGTCGCGGGAGTCGTTGTCGTGGTACGCCAACGCGGCGCATTCACCGACGAACAGCTCGAGATGATGGCCGCATTCGCCGATCAGGCCGCGCTGGCCTGGCAGCTGGCCACCTCCCAGCGCCGGATGCGCGAGCTCGACGTGCTGACCGACCGCGACCGCATCGCGCGCGACCTGCACGACCATGTGATACAGCGGCTCTTCGCCGTCGGTCTGGCGCTGCAGGGCACCGTGCCGCGGGCACGCGATTCCGAAGTGCAGCAACGGCTTTCGGAAGCCGTCGACGACCTGCAGGCCGTCATCCAGGATATCCGGACGACCATCTTCGACCTGCATGGTGCCGCGCAGGGCATCACTCGGCTGCGGCAGCGGATCGACGAAGCGGTCACCCAATTCGCCGGCTCGGGGCTGCGCACGACGGTCCAATTCGTCGGGCCGCTGTCTGTGGTCGACGGTGCACTGGCCGATCACGCCGAGGCGGTGGTCCGCGAAGCGGTCAGCAATGCCGTTCGGCACGCGGACGCCACCACGCTGACGGTCCGGGTCAGCGTCGAAGACGACTTGTGCATCGAGGTCAGCGATAACGGGCGGGGGATGCCCGACGAGTTCACCGGCAGCGGCCTGACGAACCTGCGGCGTCGCGCCGAGCAGGCCGGCGGTCAGTTCACGATCGAAAGCGCCGGCACCGGCGGCACGGTGTTGCGGTGGTCAGCCCCGCTGCTCCAATAGGCCGGGCCACTCGACGACCCGGGACAGCCGGCGCCGTGGCGTCGGTGGCAACGGATCGGCGTTGACCGGGGCCCACCCCACCCGGAGCAGCATCTGCGGGTATCCGCTGGAGCCGAAGACATCGGCGCGCACGGCCTCCCGGGTTTCGCGGATTTCCAGGGGTTCGCTGATCGGGCAGCACGCCAATCCCAGTGCCGTCGCCGTCAGCAACACGACGCTGGTGGCTTCCCCGGCGCGCAGCCGGGACAAGCGGTCGTCGCCCTCGGTGCCCAGCGCCACAATCGCGGCCCCGTCCTCGGCAGGCGGGGCGGCGGACGGGGCCAGACCCGGTCCCGCGAAGAGACGGCCCGGGATCGGGGAGGTTCGCTCCGACGGTGGTGTGTTCCTGGCCGGGACCCCGGCCACCGAACCGTACCGTCCGCTCCACATGGTGAGTTCGCGAAGGTAGTCGCGATTGGTCGCGTGATCCCAGACCGCTTGGGCGACAATCTTGTTCATCCGTTCCAGGGCGTCTACCTGCCGCAGCATTACCCCGCATCGCGCGGCACGGGCGGCCATCAACGCGATGTCGCCCCCCGATACCGGCCACGACCCGTAGGCCCGCCGATCGGTTCGGCGCCGGGGGATGGCGGCCGCCAGCGCGATGTCGGCATGGTCCGGGGTGTGCGGCGCGACGTCGATGGTCGCCAGGTGGGTGGGGTCGTCGGGATCGGGAAAGCGATGAACCCGCGCTTGCCAGCCCATGGCGGCCAGCGCCACAACGCAGTGATGCAACGCGGTTCCGCAGCTGAGCATCAACTCCCGCCCGTCGGGGTCGGTGTTGCGCAGCTGCATGTCGGGCTCGGAGTACAGATCCAGGCTCGCCGCGCCCACGCGCCACCTCCACGGTTGCGTGTTGTGAATGGAGGGCGCCCGGGTGGCCAGGGTGAGGACCGCCTCAACGGTGTCGGTGTCTGGGAAAAGGGCGTTCATGTCTGCCTCTCCGGTCCGACAAACCTTGCTGTCGAGAAGTGTGGTCATGCTTTCCAGGATCGCGCGACGACACCGTCGCCAGCAGAGCAGGAAGCCACCGGCATCGGGGGACCTTTGGCCCTGAACACTTTGATCGCGCGGTGACCGTCAGGAAGGACCCGCGGCGGGGTCTGGCTCCGGTCCGAACCTGAAGTGGCGGCCGGTGATTTCGGACGGGGTCACGCGGACGTAGTGAACCTTGGGTATCGCGGTCCACGGCAGGAGCTGGGCCCGCTCGGCTTCCTCGATCTCGGCGTCGGTGCGTAGCACCTTGGCGCGGCCACGGACGATCACGCTCCAGCCTTCGGCGACGTTGTGGTCGTCGGCCTCGAACAGCACGACGCTGTTGGCTACGGCGGAAAACAGTTTGGTGCCCTCGGAAGTCCGAAACAGCACGGTCCGGCCCTGCGCGACGAAGTTGACCGGGAAGATCTCCGGCTCACCGGCAAAGCTGGTTACCAACCTGCCCAGCGCGACGCCGCCCAACCGGCGCCAACTCTCGTCCTCCGACAGGATGGTGACTGGCTCATCGGTCATGGTTCCAACCTTTCCCTGCACATCACCACCATTTCAAGCCGCCGCGTGGTTCCTAGCGAAACTCGAGGACGTCGTCCAACGGCCGCCGCGGTGTCGGTGCGGGAAGCGCCTCCAGGGGCGGCGCGATCCCGGCGCGGACCAGCACCTGCGGTTCGCCGTGGCCGACCAGGTTGCGGACGACGTCGCGGCTTTCGTCCGATTCGATCAGATGAGTCAACGTGCAGGTCGCCATCCCGGCCACGGTGCATTCCAGTAGGACGGTCGACAGCGCTTCGCCGCACTCCAACACCTCGGCCCGCGTGTCCTCAGCCGTCGACAGCACAAGGATTTTCGACCAGTCCGCGCCGATCTCCGGGCGCCGATCCTGGTGGCTTCGAACCGGGAAGTCGCGGGCCACGTCGACTCGGTGGCGCTCGACGTCCGATGCCAGCGCGCTCGGCGGCACGCCCTCCGCCAACGCGAATGGCGAAGTCCACCACTGCAGCTCGAGCTGATACGACGAATCCTCGCGCCGGTGCGATTCGCTGAGCTGCGAGGCCTCCGCCAGGAGCGGGCGCTGATCGTCGGTCAGGATGTCAAGCGTCGCAACGCTTTCGCTCAACGCGCTTCGCAGCTCGGGTTCGAACGCATTCCAGTAGGTGGGCATGCCGAAGGCGAGCCGATCGGTCCGACGTTGCAGGATCGCCCGCGCGCGCTGGCGCTGCGACTCGGTGACGTGATCCTTGAGGCTGAATTCGATCGAGGCCAAGTGCGAGGGATCGGTCGGGTCGGGCAGCCGAGTAATGCTCGGCAGCCAACCGGCCGCGGTAATGGCCACGCGAAAGTGGTCGAGCGCGGCGCCGCAACTCAAGATCGCTTCCCGGCCGGATCGGTCGGCGGCGGGCACCGTCCGGTGCCGGTCGACGAACAGATGGACGACATCGCCTCGCGCCACCCATCGCCAGGGCTGGCTGTTGTGAACGGACGGAGCGCGGCAGGCCAGCAGGACCGCCGTCTTGAGCGCCTCGACTTCCACACCGCCGACGCTATGGCGAGCGTGCGCTGGCCCCTAGGGGCCTTCGTCCCTTATCAACCCGCAGAAGGCACTTGTCTGGCATCCTGAGGGCATGGCACGCGGAGAAATCGATCCGATCCGGGCAAAGAGCGCTCTGGCGGTGATCAGGCAGAACCCTGGGATAGCGCTCTTCGCGGTCTCACCGGCACTCGTGGCGCTGGCCGTCGTCTGGTGGCTCGCCGGCGCCGGATGGGCCATCGCCGCGGCCATCCTGCTGCTGATCGCTGGAACCGCCGTCGTCGTCTTGAAACGCTGACGCCGCCAGCATGCGTTCGTGGTGGGGCTGGGGCACCGTCGAGGACGCGCTTTCGGAGCACGAGACACGCGAGCTGGTCGCACGCGTGGCGACGCTGCTTCCCGGGCACGACCTGACCGATCACCCACCGCCGGACCCCCATGCGCTCGGTCTGGCCCAGCCGCGGATGGCCCCGCCGTCGTCGCTGGCAGACCTGTGCTCCGTTGACGCCGTCGATCGGGCGGCCCACGCGCACGGCAAGGCTTTCCGCGACGTCGTGCGCAACCTGCACGGCCGCCTCGACCACGTGCCCGACCTTGTCGTGCGACCCCGCCACGAACAGGACGTGATCGACGTCCTGGATTGGGCCGCGCCCCAAGGGATTTCGGTGATCCCCTACGGGGGCGGCAGCTCGGTGGTCGGCGGTGTCGAACCGCGCTTCGACGGTCCGGCCGTCACGGTGGATACCACCGCCATGGGCGCGGTGCTCGAGCTCGACCGGACCAGTCGGGCCGCCCGCATCCAGGCCGGCGCTCTCGGGCCGGAGATCGAAAACCAGTTGCGCCCATACGATTTGACGCTGCGCCACTATCCGCAGTCGTTCGGGTTTTCCAGCCTGGGGGGCTGGCTGGCCACCCGCGCCGGCGGGCACTTCGCCACGCTCTACACCCACATCGACGACCTGACCGAATCGTTGCGGGTCGTCACCCCGGCCGGGGTGAGCGAGTCGCGGCGGCTCCCGGGGTCCGGTGCCGGGCCGTCCCCGGATCGGCTGTTCCTCGGCTCCGAGGGCACGCTCGGCGTCATCACGGAGGCGTGGATGCGGCTGCAAAACCGGCCGAAGTGGCAGGTCACCGCGTCGTTGGCGTTCGACGACTGGGCGGACGCGCTCGCCGCGACCCGGACGATCGCGCAGGCCGGCCTGTACCCGTCGAATTGCCGGTTGCTGGATCCGGCCGAGGCATTCCTGAACGCCGGAGCCGCGGTCGGGGGAGGGATGCTGGTGCTGGCTTTCGAATCCGCCGATCACCCGGTCGACGCGTGGCTCGACCGCGCCGTGGCGATCGCCGCCGAACACGGCGGCGTCCTGACCGCGCGACGCGACCGCGAAAACACAAGCGATGCAAGCAAATCGGACGCTTCCGGGAATTGGCGTTCGGCCTTTCTACGCATGCCGTATCAGCGCGATGCACTGGCCCGCCGCAGTGTCATCGCCGAGACGTTCGAGACGGCGTGCACCTGGGACGCATTCGAGGCCCTGCACGATGCGGTGATGAGGGCGGCGCGCGCGTCAATCGAACGGATCTGCGGGACCGGCGTGGTGACCTGCCGGTTCACCCACGTCTACCCCGACGGCCCGGCTCCTTATTACGGCATCTATGCCGGCGGACGGTGGGACTCCCTGGACGCGCAATGGGACGAGATCAAGGCCGCCGTGTCGGAGGCGATCGTCGCCGCCGGCGGCACCATCACTCACCACCACGCCGTCGGCCGCGATCACCGCCCGTGGTACGACATGCAGCGCCCCGACCCGTTCGCGGCGGCGCTGCGCGCGGCGAAGTCCGCGCTGGACCCGGCCGGGGTTCTCAACCCCGGGGTGCTGGTCGACGCGTGATCAGCCGTGGCTGACGCGCAGGAGCTCGGCCAGGCTCGGCAGCTTGACCCGCGGCCGCCCGTGGGGCTCACCGGCGGCCCGCTCGTGGCGATCGATGATCTCCCAGTGGGCGGAGGTGACCAGCTTCGGTTGCCGGGAGGCCAGCCACTCGGCCAACTTGTCGGCATGGTCCTCGCCGAAGTCGGCCAATTCGTCGGTGCCGGTCAGGTCGGCCAGCAGCGTGTCGACGGTGTCCTGGGAGTCCTTCTTATTGGTGCCGATCACACCCGTCGGCCCGCGCTTGATCCATCCGACGACGTACTCGTTGCGGCTGCCCTCGACCCGGCCGTTGGCGTGGGGGATGGTCGCGCTTTTGTCGTCGAAAGGCAGTCCCGGGGTAGGCACCCCGCGGTAACCCACCGACCGCACCACTAGCTGCACGGGCAGTTCCTCGCGCTCACCAGTGTCCTTGGCGGCCACCCGCCCGGTCTCATCGGCGACCAATTCGTTGCGGCCCAGCACGATCCGCTCCACCTTGCCGTCACCCTTGATCTCGATCGGGGACGTCTTGAACCGGAACACCATGCGGCGGTGTCCCGGGCGGGGTTCACGGCCCGCGTAGTCGCGCAGCACCTTGATGTTCTGCTTGCAGACCTTGCCGACCGCGGCCGCGTCCTCGTCGGTGATGCCCTCCAGATCGGCGGGATCCACAATCACGTCGACACCTTCGAGGTCTGCCAACTCGCGTAGCTCGAGCGTCGTGAACGCGGTCTGCAGCGGACCGCGCCGGCCGACGATCACCACTTCCTCCACACCGCATGGGCGCAGCGATTCCAGCGCGTGATCGGCGATATCGGTTCGCGCCAGCTCGCCCGGGTCGGTGACCAGGATGCGCGCGACGTCGAGCGCGACGTTGCCGTTGCCGATCACTACCGCGCGACTGCCCGACAGATCGGGCGATATCTGCTCGAAGTTGGGATGGGCGTTGTACCAGCCCACGAAATCGACGGCCGCGACACTGCCGGGCAGGTCCTCACCGGGAATGTTGAGCGAGCGGTCCGACTGCGCCCCGACGGCGTAGATCACGGCGTCGTAGCGCTCGGCGAGTTCGGACGCCTCGAGGTGCTCGCCCACCACGACGTTGCCGAAGAAGCGGAAGCGGGGGTCCTCGGCGGTCTTCTCGAATTGTTTGCTGATCGATTTGATCTTCGGGTGATCGGGAGCGACACCGGAGCGCACCAACCCCCACGGCGTCGGCAGCATCTCGATCATGTCGACGGCCACGTCGATCTCGTCGGAGGTGTCGGCGGCTTTCAGCAACGATGCTGCGGCGAAGAACCCCGACGGTCCGGAGCCGACGATGGCGACATGGTATGGGCGCATACTCCAGCCTTCTGTTTAGTGCCCGGCCTGCGCGCAGAGGGGCTGTCGCGGCGCAGTCGGGGGCTGCACATGATCGTGACTCGATGCTAAACGCATGACCGCTGGTCGTGACCTGAGCACTCGCCGAGCGCAAAGCCCCCGGTAACGTGGGCGGCTGTGGAACCCGACCGTCAAGCCGACATCGCCGCCCTTGACTCCGCCCTGACCACGGTGGAGCGGGTGCTCGATGTCGACGGTCTGCGCGGCCGAATCGAGAAACTCGAGCACGAGGCGTCCGACCCCAACCTCTGGGACGACCAGGCCCGCGCGCAGCGCGTCACGAGTGAGTTATCCCACACGCAGGGCGAGCTACGCCGGATCGAGGAGTTGCGGCAGCGCCTGGACGACCTGCCGGTGCTTTACGAGCTGGCGGCCGAGGAGGGCGAAGGCGCCGCCGAAGCGTTGGCCGAGGCCGATGCCGAGCTGAAGGCCCTGCGCGCCGACATCGAAGCCGCCGAGGTGCGCACCCTGCTCTCGGGTGAGTACGACGAGCGCGAGGCGCTGGTCACCATTCGTTCCGGCGCCGGCGGGGTGGATGCCGCCGACTGGGCCGAGATGCTGATGCGGATGTATATCCGGTGGGCCGAACAACACAAGTATTCGGTCGAGGTGTTCGACACCTCCTACGCCGAGGAAGCGGGCATCAAAAGCGCTACGTTCGCGGTGCATGCGCCGTTCGCCTACGGCACGTTGTCCGTCGAACAGGGCACCCACCGACTGGTGCGAATCAGCCCGTTCGACAACCAAAGCCGGCGTCAGACATCCTTCGCCGAAGTCGAAGTGCTTCCGGTGGTCGAAACCACCGATCACATCGACATTCCGGAAGGCGATGTGCGAGTGGACGTTTACCGCTCCAGCGGGCCCGGCGGCCAGTCGGTGAACACCACTGACTCCGCGGTTCGCTTAACCCACATCCCAACGGGTATCGTCGTGACTTGTCAGAACGAGAAGTCGCAACTGCAGAACAAAGTTTCGGCAATGCGAGTGCTCCAAGCAAAGTTGTTGGAGCGCAAGCGATCAGAAGAGCGCGCCGAGCTGGACGCCTTGAAAGGCGAAGGCGGCAGTTCCTGGGGAAACCAGATGCGCTCCTACGTACTACACCCGTATCAGATGGTCAAGGATCTGCGAACCGAGTACGAGGTGGGCAATCCGGCGGCCGTTCTGGACGGAGACATCGACGGATTCCTGGAAGCGGGAATCCGGTGGCGCAACCGAAAAGATGACGACTAACACAACTGTTCTCGCTGCATCGATGGCGGATCGCTGGCACGGCTTTTGGCGCGGTGCGATCGGCGAATGGATCCTCGGCAGAGGCCTGCACATCATCATGCTGCTGATCGCGGCGGTGCTGGCGGCACGCTTCGTCAGCTGGATCGCGCAGCAGGTGACCCGGCAACTCGACGTGGGCTTCACCGAAAGCGACGCGTTGGTGCGCTCGGAGGCAACCAAGCACCGCCAGGCCGTCGCGTCGGTGATCCAGTGGGTATCGATCGTGGTCATCGCGATCTGGGTCCTCGTTCAGGTTGCTGGTGTGCTGCAGTTCTCCGTGGGTGGGCTGATCGCGCCGGCCACGGTGCTGGGTGCGGCGCTGGGTTTCGGGGCTCAGCAAGTGGTCAGGGATCTGCTTGCCGGGTTTTTCATCATCGTCGAGAAGCAATACGGCTTCGGGGACCTGGTCACGCTCACCATCGTTTCCACGACGGAAGCCAGCGGCACCGTCGAGAACGTGACGCTGCGGGTGACACGGCTGCGCTCACCGGACGGCGAGGTGTTGACCATCCCCAACGGCCAGATCGTTAAGGCGACCAACCTCTCGAAGGACTGGGCACGCGCAGTGGTGGACATCCCGGTGTCGACCAGCGCCGACCTCAACCAGGTCAACGACGTCCTGCACCAGGAATGCGAGCGCGCTCTGGACAACCCGGTGTTGGGTGAGCTACTGCTGGACGCGCCCACCGTGATGGGCGTGGAGAGCATCCAAGTCGACACCGTCACCCTGCGCATGGTGGCCCGCACGCTGCCCGGGAAGCAGTTCGAGGTCGGCCGCCAGCTGCGTGTCCTCGTCATTCGAGCACTCGCCCGGGTCGGGATCGTGACTTCGGCCGATGCGAGGGTCGGCGTCGTTGACGACGCCGCGATCCCGGACGCCGAGGTCGCCGCGGCGCAGGACAGGACCGAGAATCGGGTGCATCAGCGGTGAAGCTGACCCTGAATATCTTCGAGAAGGGCGACGACGAGGTCCAGCAGCGCCGGCCCCTGAGCCATCTGTTCGGCGGTCGGGTTCGCACCTCCACCGTGGTGTTGATCGTGGCTTTCCTGGCGGTGTGGTGGGTCTACGACACCTACCGCCCGGAGCCGCCTCCCAAGCCGGCCGCGCCGCAGGTGGTGCCGCCCGGGTTCGTGCCCGACCCCAACTACACCTGGGTGCCGCGCAGCAGGGTGCAGCAGCCGACGCCCACTGTGACCGTCACGCCGACGCCGACCACGTCCACCCCGGCGCCCCCGCCACCGCCGCCGCCGGTCACCACGACGACGACGCCCCCGTTCGTGCTGCCGACGCCGCCGTGTTTGCTGCCGCCGCCCTTCTGCCCGCCGAGCGCGAGCCCGTCACCGGCGCCGCAGCAACCCCAGCCGGGGCCCGGTCCGGTGCCGACATCGGCGCCACCGGCCAGCTGATCGTCCGGGCCAGCGAAATTCACCGCTACACTGGCGTGCCGTGATGATCACCCTGGACCATGTCAGCAAGAAGTACAAAGCGTCGGCCCGCCCGGCGTTGGACGACATCAACGTCAAAATCGACAAGGGTGAATTCGTCTTCCTGATCGGCCCGTCGGGTTCGGGCAAATCGACGTTCATGCGGCTGCTGCTGGCCGAGGAGACGCCCAATACCGGCGACATCCGGGTCTCGAAGTTCCACGTCAACAAGATGCCGGGCCGGCACGTGCCGAAGCTGCGGCAGGTGCTCGGCTGCGTCTTCCAGGACTTCCGGCTGCTTCAGCAAAAGACGGTGTTCGAAAACGTCGCTTTCGCGCTGGAAGTCATCGGCAAACGCAGGGACGCGATCAATCGGGTGGTGCCCGAGGTGCTCGAGACGGTCGGCCTGTCCGGCAAGGCCAACCGGCTGCCGCACGAGTTGTCCGGCGGCGAGCAGCAACGGGTCGCGATTGCCCGCGCGTTCGTCAACCGGCCGCTGGTGCTGCTGGCCGACGAGCCCACCGGCAACCTCGACCCGGACACCAGCAAGGACATCATGGATTTGTTGGAGCGGATCAACCGCACCGGGACGACGGTGCTGATGGCGACGCACGACCACCACATCGTCGACTCGATGCGGCAGCGCGTCGTCGAGCTGTCGTTGGGCAGGCTGGTTCGCGACGAACAGCGCGGCATCTACGGAATGGATCGCTAAGTGCGCTTCGGTTTCCTGCTCAACGAGGTCCTGACCGGTCTTCGTCGCAATGTCACCATGACGGTCGCGATGATCCTGACGACGGCCATCTCGATCGGCCTGTTCGGCGGTGGCCTCTTGGTCGTCCTGCTGGCCGACCACTCGCGTGCCATCTACCTCGACCGCGTCGAAACGCAGGTCTTCCTCACCGAAGACGTCTCCGCCAACGACCCGGGCTGCGGAGCCAACCCGTGCAAGGCGCTGCGGGAGACGATCGAGAAGCGCCAGGACGTCAAGTCCGTGCGATTCCTCAATCGCCAGGACGCGTACGACGACGCCATCCGGAAATTCCCGCAGTACAAGGACGTTGCGGGAAAGGATTCCTTCCCAGCGTCGTTCATCGTCAAGCTGGAAAACCCCGAGCAGCACAAGGACTTTGACACCGCGATGCAGGGCCAGCCCGGCGTGCTCTCGGTGCTCAACCAGAAGGATCTGATCGACCGGCTGTTCGCGGTCCTGGACGGATTGAGCAACGCCGCCTTCGCCGTCGCCCTGGTGCAGGCCGTTGGCGCGATTCTGTTGATTGCCAACATGGTTCAGGTGGCGGCGTATACCCGGCGCACCGAGATCGGGATCATGCGACTGGTCGGGGCCAGCCGCTGGTATACCCAGCTGCCCTTCTTGGTGGAGGCGATGGTCGCCGCGGCCGTCGGTGTGGGCATCGCGATCCTCGGCTTGATCGTGGTGCGCGCGTTCTTCCTCGACAACGCGCTAAATCAGTTCTACCAAGCCAATTTGATCGCACGGGTCGACTACGCCGACATCCTTTACATCTCGCCGATTCTGTTTTTGCTCGGCGTGTCGATGGCCGGCCTGACCGCCTACGCGACGTTGCGGCTCTACGTGCGGCGGTAGTAGCTGTGGCCAATAACTCCGGCCGGGACAAGGCCGCGGGCGGCAAGCGTGGCAGCAAACAGATTGTGGCCACCAATCGCAAAGCGCGACACAACTATTCGATCATCGAACTTTTCGAGGCCGGAGTGGCTTTGCAGGGCACCGAGGTGAAGAGCCTGCGGGAGGGCCACGCGTCGCTGGCCGATGCGTTCGCAACCGTCGACGACGGCGAAGTGTGGTTGCGCAACTTGCACATTCCCGAGTACGAGCATGGTAGCTGGACCAACCATGACCCACGCCGCAATCGAAAGTTGTTGTTACATAGGCAACAAATCGACAGGCTGGTCGGCAAGATACGTGATGGTAACCTCGCCCTCGTGCCGGTGTCTCTGTATTTCTCCGAAGGAAAGGTCAAGGTCGAGCTCGCGCTTGCACGTGGCAAGCGAGCGTACGACAAGCGCCAGGATTTGGCCCGCCGCGACGCGCAACGCGAAGTCCATCGCGAGCTGGGCCGGCGAGCCAAGGGCATCAACTGATCGGGGCGGCTTACGCCCAGCTGTCGGCCGTTACCTACGGCGTCAGCGATTTCGTGGGCGGAGTAGCCGCTCGACGGGTAGCTGCGCTGCGAGTGATGCTCGTGGCCTACCCGATCGAGACAGTGTTGACCGCCGCGCTGGCCATCGCCGTGGGCGGACCAATCCAGACGGGCGCGGTCGTGTGGGGCTGTCTGTACGGCATCGGCATGGCGTTCGGCGTGTGGGCGTTGTTCGCCGCGCTGGCGGCCGGGCCGATCTCGGTGGTCTCGCCGCTGGCGGCCGTGCTCAATGCGGCAGTGCCCGTTGCGGTCGGTGTAGCCCTGGGGGAGCGGCCAGGCCAGGCGGCATCGCTGGGCGTCGTACTGGCCCTGGTCGCGGTCTTGCTGGTCAGCCGCGAAACCGCTGTCGACGGCATCACGCCGTATCGGTTCACCCCGAAGGTGGGCTGGCTCACGCTCCTCGCGGGATCGGCGATGGGGCTGAACCTGGTGTTCCTCCATCAGGCGCCCCAGGAGTCCAAGCTCTGGCCACTGTTGTTCGCCCGGGTGTCGGCCACCGCGGTGGTGTTCGCCATGGCTGCGATCAGCAAGAATCTGCGATTGCCGGGCGGGCAGCCGCTGAAGCTGGCATTGGGTGTCGCCCTGCTGGACATTTGCGCCAACATCACGATGCTGCTCGCGCTGCACACCTGGCTGCTGTCGTTGGCCAGCATCCTGATCTCGCTGTACCCGGCGGCGACGGTCGTGCTGGCCATGGTGGTGCTGCGCGAGCGGCTGAGCCGCTGCCAGGGGGTCGGCATGGTGTTGGCCATGGGCTCGGTGGCGATGATCGCCGCAAGCTAGGCACTGGTCGGCCTAGGATCCGTCCATGGCCACTCGTCAGATCACCGAACTCGATAAATCCGACGTCCTGTCCGGGCTTTTCGCCGTGTGGGACGACATCGATGCGCTGCTGGACGGGGTGCCCGAGAGCGGATGGCAGGCGGCCAGTCCCTTGCCCGCGTGGGACGTCAAGGCCCTGGTGTCGCACATCATCGGAACCGAGTCGTTCCTGGCCGGCATCGCGCCTCCGCAACCCGACGTCGACGTGTCCGCGCTCGACCACGTGCGCAACGACATCGGTGTGATGAACGAGTGCTGGGTGCGTCATCTCAGCGGTCTGCCCGGCTCAGAGGTTCTCGAGCGGTTCCGTTCGGTGACCAAGGATCGCCGCGCGGCACTGACCGCCCTCTCGGACGAGGAGTGGAACGCGGTCACCGCGACTCCGGTGGGCCCCGAGAGCTACGGGCGATTCATGCGGGTGCGGGTGTTCGACTGCTGGATGCACGAGCAGGACATGCGCGAGGCGCTGTCGCGGCCAGCATCCGACAACGAGCTCGACGGGGCCGCGTCGCAGCTTTCCCTCGACGAGGTCGCGGCGACCATGGGATACGTGGTGGGCAAGCTCGCCAAAGCGCCCGAAGGGTCACGCATTCTGTTCGAGCTGACCGGCCCGGTGGCCCGCAACATCCACGTCAGCGTGGACGGTCGCGCTCAGGTGGTCGACGGCTTCGGCGGCCAGGAACCGACGGCGACGATCCGGATGGACGGGCTGCAGTTCACCAGGCTTTCGGGCGGGCGCCCGATGAGCCCCGCCCGCAGCCAGGACATCGAACTCGACGGCGATAACGACGTGGCCACGCAGGTCGTCGAGCACCTGAACTTTGTGATCTGACCGCAGCCTGCAACGGAAGATAATTCCGTTGCCGCTGGTTGAACACGGCGTACCATGGATTGTCCTGCCGAAAGTCGGCGGGGATGAGCGAAGAACGCATAGACAAGGGGCTGAACGGTTTCGACTTCGCGCATCGAATCAAGGGAAGCGTGCCGGTGCAGGCAAGAGACCACCGTAAGCGTCGCTGCAAATATATAAGCGCCGATTCACATCAGCGCGACTACGCTCTCGCTGCCTAAGCGACAGCTAGTCCGTCAGACCGGGAACGCCCTCGGCCCGGACCCTGGCGTCAGCTAGAGGGATCCACCGGTGAGTCCGGTCGCGGGACTCATCGGGACATACACAGCGACTGGGATCGTCATCCTGGCTGGTTCGCGTGACCAGGAGATCCGAGTAGAGGCATAGCGAACTGCGCACGGAGAAGCCTTGAGGGAATGCCGTAGGACCCGGGTTCGATTCCCGGCAGCTCCACCGAATAGCCGCTGGCCGCCGGATGCGGTCATTACGGCGGTCGCCCATCAGTACGACAACCTCACGCAGCCGCCTGCAGGGTGATCTCGGAGATTTCCATCCGGCTCTCGCCGTGGGTGCTGCCCAAGGTGGAGATCCACACCAACACGTTGGACGTCTTGGTCTGGTTATGCACTTCTATGCGGTTGTGCCCCGATTGCAGTGACGTGGTTGGTGTCAGCTCGACGGTGTCGGCCAATTTGGCTGGGGCATCGGTGGGTGACGAGCGAATCTGCACCTGGGTTCCCGTGCTGGATACGTCGATCGTCACGGCGCTCAGCGCGGTCGGTTCTGACAGGTGTAGCAACAGACCCATTCCTTCGATGAATTTCGGGAAAGGGTCGGCGTCCCTATAGGTCACGGTGGACCACGCCGTGTTTGGGTTCCCGTCAATTGCCAAATTGGCCTTCTGCGGATTGTCGGGGGCACCGTCGGGTGAAAACACCGTTGCGCTCGCTGGCCTGACGATGGGGCCGGGACGAGTCCAATGGCCGAAGCCGTCGGTGAACCACATCACCGCACCCGCGGTCAACAGGATCACAGCGGCAGCGGCGACGAGTGCGGCGATCCACCCCTTTCTGCTTTTCGCTGCTTCCGATGCCTTTTCTCGCGGCGGTTGGGTGCGGGCCGCGGACCAGCGTTGCTTCGGACGGGCTACGGCTGAAAGGTTGACGATCTTGTCGGCATCGAGGATGTCGCCGTCCCAGACGCCGCTGACCTCGACCTCATCCCCATCGGCGAGCTGGCCCGCCACGAGATCAGTTTCAATTTCGACCGGAACATTCGCAGGCCCGTTGTCTGGTGGTTCATACGGGATCAAATGGAACGACAACATCCCGACCTGCGTCGATTTCGCCCGGGCCCTCACGCAGCAGGCTCCCGGCCGCGCCGGATACCCGGGCTCGGGCGAAC
>NZ_MBET01000056.1:0-74902 GCF_001954215.1 Mycobacterium sp. IS-2888 | reverse complement strand
CCTTTCAGCGGCAACGGTTTTGGTTGCCGGAGATGGGCGCCGGCACCGGCGACATGGGCGCTCTGGGTGGTGCGGGGTCTGCGTTGGCCAAGGCCGCGGTCAGGCCCGTAACAGCCATCCCCAACCCAGCGGCGAGAACGATTCTCGCGGCCGATTTTGTCAGTTTGGGTTCAGTGCTGCGGTCGAGGCGATCGGTGGTGGCCATGATGTTCCTTTTGTGGTCGCAGCCCCCGATCGAGGCTATTCGGGGGAACCAGAGGGCGTCTCGCTTTTCATGCAATTCGAGGGGGTCGCGACATCGATTCCTGGTGTCAGTAGTCGAGCCCGTAGCCGCCGCGCAGGTCCGTGTGCGCGGCCTCCAGGGTGCGGTCGCATAGGTCCACGAGTGCATCGAGGTCGAGCTCCGATTCCCTGCCCAGCCTGTCCAGAAACACCGTCTCCTGCTTCCTCAGCTCGGACCACTTGAGTTCGCCCTCGTAGTACACGGTGGGATCCTCCTGCGGGGCGGGGCAGGCCGTGCTCGCCGCCAATTGCCGCTTGCACGAATCCAATTGGGTCAACGAGTAGCCGTGCTCGCGGAACTGACGATCCCACTCATCGAGTAGGAGACTTACCAGGTCGCGCACCGGTGGTGCGGCGTAGACCAACAGCTCGGCTATCCCGTCGTCGAGTCCCAGGCGCATGCGGAAGTCATAGAGCTCTCGGATGGCCTCGGCGCGCCGCTGGTTGGCGACCTCCTCGGCGGTGCCGGTCCCCTCGTATTGGGCCGCGCGTTTGACGTATATGGTCGCGGAGATCAGGGCCTTCAACACGGCCTTCTTGTCATCGGCCGCACGCTTCTCGAAGTCGAGCACACGTTCGTGGCGGCGGTCTTCTTCCTTGTTCCTGGCATCGATGCGCTTCGTAAAGATCGCGACGGCGGCGCTCGAAGTCACGGACGCAAGAGGTACGAGCGCGTTGCCTATTAACGTCATCCAGTTCATTTGTCAACCCTAAACTCACGATCGCCCGGTCCGCAGGCGAACCGCGACGAGCGGCCCTCGCATTGGGGGCCGGCGTGAGCCGAGATGTCGGGGTCCGTGACGCGGCTTTCGGACCCGGCGGCACTATGAACGGGTGAAGCCGTTTCGCATCGACGTTTCCGATGACGTTCTCGACGACCTGCGATCCCGTTTGGCGCGCACCCGCTGGCCTGAAGCCGAGTGCGTCGACGACTGGAGCCAGGGCATTCCGTTGGCCTACACCCGGGAGCTCGCCGGCTACTGGGCCAACGAATACGACTGGCGGTCGCGGGAAGCCGCGCTCAACCGATTCGACCAGTTCGTGACCGAGATCGACGGGCTGGACATCCATTTCATCCACCAACGATCGCCGCACGAGAACGCCTTCCCGCTGGTGATCACGCATGGCTGGCCGGGCTCAATTGTGGAGTTCCACAAGGTCATTGAGCCGCTGACCAATCCAGCGTCGGGACGCGCCGAAGACGCCTTTCATGTTGTTTGCCCGTCACTTCCGGGATACGGCTTCTCCGGTAAGCCCACCCGCACCGGATGGGGTGTGGAGAAGATCGCCGCGGCGTGGGAGACGCTGATGAGCAGCCTGGGCTACGACCGCTACGGCGCCCAGGGCGGCGACTGGGGCGCGGCCGTCACCAACCAGATCGGCCGAAACGGCGGACATTGCTCGGCCATTCACCTGAACATGCCGCTTGGCAGGCCGACGCCCGAAGCGCTGGCGAACCCCACCGAGGAGGAGCAGGCTGCGATGGCCGCGCTGGCGGAGCACCGCAAGTGGGGCACCGGCTATTCCAAGCAGCAGTCGACCCGGCCGCAGACGCTGGGCTACGGGTTGGTCGATTCGCCGGTGGGGCAACTGGCGTGGATCGTCGAAAAGTTTTGGGCCTGGTCGGATTGCGACGGGCATCCCGAGAATGTGTTCAGCCGCGACGAGCTGCTCGACAACGTGATGGTGTACTGGGTGACCGAAACCGCCGCCTCCTCGGCGCGGCTGTATTGGGAGAGCTTTCGGGTCTGGGGGCAGATAGATCGGGTCGAATTGCCAACCGGCGTAGCGGCTTTCCCGCATGAGCTGCTCAAGGCGCCGCGAAGCTGGTGCGAGCCGGTCTACAACATCACCCACTGGACGGACATGCCGCGCGGCGGGCATTTCGCCGCGTTCGAACAACCGGAGCTGTTCGTCGACGACCTGCGCGCGTTCTTTGCGACCGTGCGCTGACGGGTCACCCCGGAAGCGCGAAGAATTCCAATGCGATGCCGTCGGGGTCGCGGAAACTCAGGCCCGAGCCGTACTCCGCGTCCACGATGCCGCCGTGCTCGATCCCGAGCTCGTCCAGCCGCGTGACCCAGTTCTCCAGCTCGGAGCGATTGGCGCAGCCGAAGGCGACATGGTCGAGGCCGACGCGATGTTCGCTGAACTTCTCCTCGGGGGCCGGGCGGTCGTGCTGGTGGAGGCCGAACCCCGTGCCGCCGTCGAGCAACCACACCTGATGCCGGTAGCCGGCGTCGTCGTGCTCGTCGGTGAGGGGGTCGGAGCCGAGAAGGCGGCGGTACCAGGGACTGCTTACTTCGAGGTCGCGCACCGTGATCGCGACGTGGTTGAGTGCGGGGAAGGCCATGCGCTGACTCTAGCCCTAGACGATGCGCCGGCCGCGTCGCGCGCGAGATCGCATGTCCCGCAAGTAGAGCTGGTATCCAAAGATCCACGCCCGGTGCGGGATCAATCGGTCGGCCAGCCGTAGGGCTGTCAGCAGCCATTCGAATCGGCGCTGCTGGCGCTCCGACCAGTCCAGCTTCATCATCGCCCGAAACTCGGGGGCCAGAAATCCCGTCGTCGCGAACAAATTGAGAGGCCCCGCCAGCGCCCGCACCGGCCACGGCAGGAATGCCATCGACGCCACCCCGAGCAGATGCTCGCGCACCGGCGGGTCGATGCGCAGTTCGTCGAGCGAGCGTTTCCAGTACTCGTCGAACGCGACCCGGTCCGGCGGCCACATGCGCTCGGGCACCTGCAGCGTGGTGCCCAGCCGTTTCGCGTCGCGGTAGACGGCGTCGGCGGTGGCTGGATCATGAAGGTCAAGCGGGCCGTGCAGAAACTCGTGCTGGTCGATGAAATAGCGGTACAGACACGCGGCCACCCACAGCTGTAACTTGGGGTCAAACGCGTTGTAGGACACCGGGCTTGACGATGTCGACCGCACCTGCCGGTGTGCGACGTCGACGGCATCGCGGATCAGCGCCCGATCGGACTCGGTGCCGATGGTCGCCACCGCCAGGTAGGTGCCGGTGGTGCGGGCCCGCTTGAACGGATGCTTGTAGACGTTGCCGCTATCCACCGGGCTTTCCAGCACGCCGTAACCGACGCCCGGCAGCGACAGCTGCATGATCACATTGGCGGCCGGTAACAGCATCGCCGCCGGATTCAGCAGGTCGGCGATCCGGGTCGCGGGCCGCTTCATCGCGGTACTCGCCTCATGCAATCGAGTAGACCACGTGTGAGACGCTGCCGGAATGGTTGCGACTCGGACCCGCGTCGCCGGCGTGCTGGCCGGCTATCTGGCCGACCTCGCGCTGAGCGACCCGGAGCGGGGGCATCCGGTCGCGCTGTTCGGCGCGGCGGCCGCGCGGGTGGAGGGACTCACCTACCGCGACGGCAAGCTCGCCGGCGCGATGCACGTGGGGCTGATGGTCGGCGCCGCAACGCTGCTCGGGGCGGCGGTCGAGAGGGCCGCGGTGCGCCTGGGCGGCCCGTGGCCGATCGCCGCCACCGCCGCGGCTACTTGGATATCGCTGGGCGGCACGTCGTTGGCGCGCACCGGCGCGGCGATGTCGCGGCTGCTGGAACGCGGCGATGTCGAGGGCGCGCGACGGTTGTTGCCGTCGCTGTGCGGGCGCGATCCGGCGGCGCTGGACGGCCCGGGCTTGACGCGCGCGGCGCTGGAATCGATCGCGGAAAACACGTCCGACGCCCAGGTGGTGCCGCTGCTGTGGGCGACGGCGGGTGGCGTGCCCGCGGTGCTGGCGTACCGCGCCGTCAACACCCTGGATTCGATGATCGGCCACCGCTCCCCGCGTTATATCCGGTTCGGTTGGGCCGCAGCGCGCTTGGACGATGTCGCCAACTACGTGGGGGCCCGGGTGACCGCCGCGCTGGTGGCGTTGTGCGCGCCGCTGGTCAGCGGGTCGACGGCGGGCGCGCTGCGGGCATGGCGGCGGGACGCGGCCCGTCATCCCAGCCCCAACGCCGGTGTGGTCGAGGCCGCGTTCGCGGGTGCGCTGCGCGTGCGGCTCGGCGGGCCCACCCAGTACCGCCATGAGCTGCAGATCCGCCCGACCCTGGGCGACGGCCCGCAGCCCACTGTCGCGGACCTGCGGCGCGCGGTCACACTGTCTCGGGCAGTGCAGGTGGCCGCGGCCGCTGGGGTGATCGCATTGAGTGTGCGTCAGCGGCGTCGAGTGTGTACGTACGGCGCCCTCGGCGCACACTGAAAGCGTTTCAGCGTCGCCGGCCGTAGCGGTCGGCGAGTTTCTCCTCGATGGTCGTCGGGCTTTCGGAGGTTTCGGTGACGGGCGCTTGGTGCTTTTCCGCACGGCGGGCCCGGATCTCGGAATAGGCGAAATAGCCCAGCCCGATCGGCGCCAGGATGCCGAACAAAATCCACTGAATGCCGTAGGACAGGAACGGCCCTGCGTCCAGGCGCGGCACTCCGATCACGCCGAGCCCGCCGGGTTGGTTTTCGACCAACTGAAGATACGAGCCGGCCAGCGGGACTTTGGTCAGCGCCGAAACCTGTTGGGTGTTGATCGAATACACCTGCTGGAAGCCGTCTCTGGTGAAGGGGTCTTTGCCCTGCACGAGGGGCTCCGAATCGCGCAGGCGTGCCGTGATGCTCACGGTCTCAGCCGGCGGCCGGGGGATCGGCGGCACATGCGAACCCTCCTCGGGTCGCACGTAGCCGCGGTCCACCAGGACGGTGGGCCCGTCGTCGACGACGAACGGCACCAGCACCTCGAACGCCTGCTCGGCCTCGACGACCCGCAGCCGGGCCAGCACCGCAACATCGGCCAGATAGTGGCCGGTTGCCGTCACCCTGCGCCATTGCGCATCCGGGGCCGACGAATCCTGTTGCGGTAACAATGTTTTCAGCGGAACGGGGGCGGTGTTGAGGGAATACTCGATTTGGTGGTTTTCCCGCGACGTGCGGGTGTTCTTCCCCAGCTGCCACGGCGCGAGCACCATGAAGCACAAGTAGGTGAAGGCGATCACGACCAGCGCCAGCACTATCCAGCCGGGCCGCAGCAAGAACGCCAAGCGGGGCATCAACCGTGCCCGTTTCGCGCCAGTTGCTCGTCGACCCACTCGTGCAGGCCGGGGAGGGCGGCCTCGATCACGGCAAAGACTTCTTCGAAGTCCGCGTGGTCGCCGTAGTAGGGGTCGTCGACGTCGGGGACATAGGCGCCCGAGCGCGGGTCAAACGACCGCAGCAGTCGGATCCGGCTCTCCTCGACTCCCAGCTGCTGCAACATCCAGACATGGTTGCGGCCCAGCGCCACCACCAGGTCGGCCGCCGAATGATCAGTGCCAAATTGGGCCGCGCAGTGGTCGGTGGAATAGCCGTGCGCGCGCAGCACCCGGGCGGCTCGCTCGTCGGCGCAGCTGCCGATGTGCCAGTCGCCGGTGCCCGCACTCGTCACCCGCACCGCGTCGCCCAGACCGCGCCGCCGCAACTGCTCGGCGAACATCTTCTCGGCCATCGGCGAGCGGCAGATGTTGCCCGTGCAGACGAAGGTGACGTGCAGCGGTTTAGACACCCAACGCCCTCCGCAGTTCGGCGATGGTGGCGGCGTGCGTCACGCCGACGGCGGGCGCGCCCGTTTCCGCGAAGTCCGCCCGCCCGTAGCCCCAGCCCACCACCACGGCGTCGATCCCATGCGCGGCCGCGCCGTCCACGTCGTGGCTGCGGTCGCCGACCATCAGCACCCGGCCGGGCAGCGGCCGCAGCTGCTCCAGCGCGTGCGCCAGCACCTCCTCCTTGGTCTTGCGCGATCCGTCGGGACTCGCCCCGGCGATGACATCGAAATACCGGTCGAGCTCGAAATGGGCGAGGATGCGTCGCGCCGTCGGTTCCAGCTTCGAGGTGGCCACCGCCAGCCGGACACCGGCGGCGTGCAGATCAGCCAGCAGGGTGGCAATCCCGTCGAACAACGTGTTCATCGCCCAGCCCCGGGCGCCGTACTCGGCGCGGAAGGCCGCGATCGCCGCGTCGGCGTGCTCGCCGAGCTCCATCGCGCGGAACGTGTCGTCCATCGGCGGGCCGACGATCTGCGCGGCCAGGTCGCCCTCGGGCACCGGGGCGCCGATGTGGCTCAGCGCGTGCAGGAAGCTCGCGACGATCCCTTCGGCGGAATCGGTGAGGGTGCCGTCGAGATCGAAGATCACCAGCTGCGGCGCCGTGCAATCGGCCGGGACTGTGCCTGTCACGTCACCATTGTCCTAGATGGGCATGTGCTGGTGTGACGGTGTTCCCCGCCACGCTCCCGTGGCGGCGCACTAGTGTTTCACTGATGGCGAGTCTGGATCCGAGCCCGCTTGGTGCCGGGCGCTACCACGGTGATCAGGCCGTCGCGCCGGGGATGCTGGATTTCGCCGTCAACGTTCGTCATGCGCAACCGCCGGAATGGCTGATAGGGCGGCTTGCCGCGCGGCTGCCGGATCTGGCGCGCTATCCCGGCATCGAGGACCTGCACGCGGCGCAAGACGCCGTCGCCGAGCGCCATGGCCGGGCGCGCGACGAGGTGCTGCCGCTGGCCGGTGCGGCGGAGGGGTTCGCGTTGCTGCCCAACCTGCGTCCGGCGCGGGCGGTGATCGTCGCGCCGTCGTTCACCGAGCCGGCGGTGGCGCTGACCGCCGCCGGGGTGCCGGTGCATCACGTCGTGCTCGAGCCGCCGTTCGGTTTGGATGGGGTATTCGTGCCCGACGACGCCGACCTGGTGGTGGTGGGCAATCCGACCAATCCCACCTCGGTGCTGCACACCCGCGAGCGGCTGCTGGCGTTGCGCCGGCCCGGCCGCATTCTGGTGGTCGACGAGGCGTTCGCCGACTCGGTTCCGGGTGAGCCGGAGTCGCTGGCCGGCGACGCGCTGCCCGACGTGGTGGTGCTGCGCAGCCTGACCAAATCCTGGGCGCTGGCCGGATTGCGGGTGGGATACGCCCTCGGCCCGCCGGATGTGTTGGCGCGGCTGACCGCCCGGCGTGCGCACTGGCCGGTGGGCACGCTGCAGCTGACCGCCATCGCGGCGTGCTGCGCCGCGGAAGCCGTCGCCGACGCGGCGGCCGATGCGCTCCGGCTGGCGCGGCTGCGTTCACAGATGGTGGCCGGTCTGACATCGGTGGGTGCCGAGGTGGTCGACGGCAGGGCGCCGTTCGTCCTGTTCCGTAGGCCGGATGCAGTCGCACTGCGAAAGCATCTGCAGCACAAGGGGATTGCGATACGCCGGTGCGACACCTTCGTGGGCCTAGGCGAGGAGTATCTGCGGGCGGCGGTGCGTCCCGAATGGCCGCGGTTGGTCGAGACGATCGACGAGGTGCGGCCGTGAGCGTGCGGCTGGCCGATGTCATCGAGGTGCTGGACGAGGCCTATCCGCCGCGGCTTGCCCAGCCGTGGGATTCGGTTGGCCTGGTGTGCGGCGACCCCGACGATGCGCTGGACTCGGTGACTGTCGCCGTCGACGCCACGCGAGAGGTCGTCGACGAAGTTCCCGACGGCGGCCTGCTGCTGGCCCATCACCCGCTCCTGCTGCGCGGGGTGGATACGGTCGCGGCCAGCACCCCGAAGGGCGCGCTCGTGCACCGGCTGATCCGAAGCGGGCGTTCGCTGTTCACCGCGCACACCAACGCCGACTCGGCGTCGCCGGGCGTGTCCGACGCGCTGGCCGACTCGCTCGGCCTCACCGTCGAGGCGGTGCTCGAGCCGTTGTCCCTGGCGGGCGATCTCGACAAGTGGGTCATCTACGTGCCGCGCGAGAACGCGGACGCGGTGCGGGCGGCCGTGTTCGACGCGGGCGCCGGCCACATCGGCGACTACTCGCACTGCAGCTGGAGCGTCAGCGGCATCGGGCAGTTCCTGCCGCACGAGGGGGCGACGCCCGCGGTGGGCAGCGTCGGCACGGTCGAGCGGGTGGAGGAGGACCGGTTCGAGGTCGTCGCGCCCGCGTGCGCCCGGGCGGCGGTGCTGGCGGCGATGCGCGCCGCCCACCCCTACGAGGAGCCCGCGTTCGACATCTTCGCGCTGGTGCCCCCGCCCGGCGACGCCGGGTTGGGCCGCATCGGCACGCTGCCACAACCGGAACCTTTGCGCGCCTTCGTCTCCCGCGTCGCCGGGGCGCTGCCGCAGACGTCCTCGGGTGTGCGCGCCGCGGGGGACCCCGACACGGCGGTGAGGCGGGTCGCCGTGTGCGGCGGCGCCGGAGACTCGCTGCTAGCCGCCGCGGCGGGCGCGGGCGTGCAGGCCTATGTCACGGCCGATCTGCGGCATCATCCGGCCGACGAGCATCGCCGGGCCTCGGACGTCGCCCTGATCGACGTCGCGCATTGGGCCAGCGAATTCCCGTGGTGCGAGCAGGCCGCCGACCTGCTGCGGTCCCGTTTCGGTGCGGAGTTGCCGGTGCGGGTCAGCACCCTGCGCACCGACCCATGGAATCTTGGGGGAGATGGTTCATGAAAGCCGAAGTAGCGCAGCAGCTTTCGCTACTCGAGTTGTCGAAGCTAGACGCCGAGCTGTCCCGGATTGCGCACCGCGCGTCGCATCTGCCGCAGCGGGAGGCGTACGCGCGGATGCAGTCCGAGCACGAGGCCGCCAGCGACCGGCTGGCCGCTATCCGAATCGCCGTGGAGGACTTGGACGCCCAGGTCTCGCGACTCGAGTCCGAGATCGAGGCCGTCCGCCAGCGCGAAGACCGCGATCGCGCATTGCTCAAATCGGGTGCGGCCGATGCGAAGCAATTGTCGGATCTGCAGCACGAATTGGAGACGCTGGTGCGGCGCCAGACCAGCCTGGAAGATTCGCTGCTGGAGGTGATGGAGCGCCGCGAGGAGTTGCAGGCGCAGCTGGCCACCGAGCAGCGGGCGATCGAGGCGTTGCAGGCCGACCTGGTCAGCGTCCAGCGGGAACTGGATGCTGAGCT
Organism: Mycobacterium sp. IS-2888; assembly: GCF_001954215.1. Lineage (NCBI taxonomy): Bacteria > Bacillati > Actinomycetota > Actinomycetes > Mycobacteriales > Mycobacteriaceae > Mycobacterium > Mycobacterium sp. IS-2888. Next base: position 65,702 of record NZ_MBET01000056.1, on the reverse strand, counting down.
GGCCGAAATAGACGAGGCCCGCCAGCAGCATTCGTCGCGGCGCGACACGTTGACCGCGGCGCTGGACCCCGCGCTGACGGCGCTGTACGAGCGGCAGCGTGCCGGGGGCGGGCCGGGTGCCGGGCCGTTGCTGGGTCACCGCTGCGGCGCGTGCCGGATCGAGATCGGCCGCGGTGAGCTGTCGCGCATCTCGGCGGCCGCCGAGGACGAACTGGTGCGGTGCCCGGAATGCGGTGCGATCCTGTTGCGGGTCAAGGGATTCGAGCAGTGAAAGTCGTCATCGAAGCCGACGGCGGGTCGCGTGGCAATCCCGGGCCGGCCGGATACGGCGCGGTGGTGCTGGCCGAAGACCGCTCGGCTGTGCTTGCCCAGACCAAGCAGGCCATCGGCCGGGCCACCAACAATGTCGCCGAATACCGGGCCCTGATAGCCGGTTTGGACGACGCCGCGAAGCTGGGGGCCACCGAGGCCACCGTCTTCATGGATTCCAAGCTGGTGGTCGAGCAGATGTCGGGGCGGTGGAAAGTCAAGCACCCCGACCTCATCGAGCTGCACGCCCAGGCCCGACAGCTGGCAGCGCGGTTCGAAAGGATCAGCTACACGTGGGTCCCGCGCGCCCGCAACACCCATGCGGATCGGTTGGCCAACGAGGCGATGGACGCCGCGGCCGGCATCGAGTCCGAGGAACCGTCGGTGGTCGAACCCGCGAAAACCGTTACGGCCCAAGCGTCGACGGCGCCGGGGTGGACCGGCGCCCGCGGCACCCCGACCCGCCTGCTGTTGTTGCGGCACGGGCAGACCGAGCTGTCGGTGGAGCGGCGATATTCGGGGCGCGGCAACCCGGCGCTGACCGAGGTGGGGCGCCGGCAGGCGCAGGCCGCGGCGCGATATTTGGCGGAGCGCGGCGGGATAGCCGCCGTGCTGTCGTCCCCGCTGCAACGCGCCTACGACACGGCGGCGACGGCCGCCAAAGCGCTGGGCCTGGATGTCACCGTCGACGACGATTTGATCGAGACCGACTTCGGGGCCTGGGAGGGGCTGACTTTCGCCGAGGCCTCCCAACATGATCCGGAGCTGCACCGCCGCTGGTTGCGTGACACCAGCACGATGCCGCCAGACGGCGAGAGCTTCGATCGCGTGCTGGATCGAGTGTGCCGGGTTCGGGACCGGATCGTCGCGGCGCACGAGGGCGCGACGGTGCTGGTGGTGTCGCATGTGACGCCGATCAAGATGCTGCTGCGTCTGGCTTTGGACGCCGGGCCGGGTATTCTGTATCGGCTGCATCTCGACCTCGCGTCGCTGAGCATCGCCGAGTTCTATTCCGACGGCGCTTCTTCGGTGCGGCTGGTGAACCAAACCGGCTATCTTTAGGCGGTAGGGAGACATCGATGCAGCCGTCTCGATCACTCGATGAGCCTGTTCCGGCCGACATCCGGGCGCGGGTGATGCCGGCCGCGCTCGACGAGTTGGCCCGCTGGGGTGTCGAGCGGTTCAGCATCGAGGCCATGGCCGAGCGTCACCACCTCGATCCCGCAATGATCCAGCGCTACTGGGGCGACCGGCAACGACTGATCGTCGATGCGGCCCTTGCCGATGCGGAGACCTTCAGTTCGGTGCCGGACACCGGCTCGCTGCGCGGAGACCTGCTGATGTTGGCCCGGAAGCTGACCGATCGGATCAACACCGAGCAGGGCCGCACGTTTCTGCGGGCCTTGGCCATGGACCATGGTGGACATCACGACGAGGAGACCCGAAGGATGTTGTGGCGGGCGCGTTTTGCACTCGGCCGCACGGTCATTGACCGTGCCAGGGAACGTGGTGAATTGCGCGAGGGCGTCAACACGCTGGCCGCGGTGCAGATCGTGATGGCGCCGCTCAATGTTCGTGTCCTCTACTCCGACGTGCCCGTCGACGACCGCTATTGCGAGGCCATCGCCGACATGGCGTGGCACGCGCTGGCGCGCAAATAGGCGGCGCTAGGCGGGCGTGAACTCGGCGGGCAGTGTCGCCGGCGATCGGAACGCCACGCCCACGATGTGTGGTGTCGGAGCGGAGGAGTCCAGCCGCAAGTCCGGCAGCCGATTCAGCAGCGCGTCGATAGCCACGATCGCTTCCATCCGCGCGAGATGCATGCCCAGGCAGAGATGCGGGCCGCCGCCGAACGTCAGGTGGGCGATGTTCCTGCGGGTGGGATCGAATCGGTCCGGGTCCGGGTAGCGCGCAGGGTCCCGATTGGCGGCCGCGACGCTGACGCTGACGTGCGTGCCCGCCGGGATCGCGACCCCGCCCAGCTCGCAGTCGCGGACCGCTCGCCGCACCACCGTGGTGATCGGTGGCTCCCAGCGCAACGCTTCCTCGAAGGCGCCGCGGAGCATGCCGCGGTCCGCACGCAGCGCATCCAGCAGCGCCGGCTGCGTGAGCAGCGCGACCAGCAGGTTGCCCGACGCCCGGTAGGTGGTCTCGACGCCCGCGGGCAGGATCAGCAGCAAGAACGCGAAGATCTCGTCGTCGGTGAGGCGCGTGCCGTCGATCTCCGACTCCGCCAGCGTGCTGATCAGATCGTCCTGTGGGCGGCGGCGCCGCTCGGCGAGGACCTCCGCGAAATAGGCCTTCAGCGCAGCGGACGCGGCGACGCCCCGATCCCAGTCGTAGACAACATTGAGCAACTCGATCGACAGTCGCTGAAAGCGCAGATAGTCCTCCCGCGGCAGCCCCATGATCCGGGCGATGACCTGGACGGGAAACGCGAAGGTGAATTCGCGGGCCAGCTCGGCCCGCCCGCGCGGCGCGAACCGGTCGATCAGCTCGTGGACCACCACCTCCACCAGCTCGCCGCGCCACCGCTCCAGCAACACCGTGCGGAACGACGGCGAAACCAGGGCCCGGCTGGCCCGATGCTCGGCTCCCTCGAGTTCGAGCAGGGTGCGGCCCATGACCGGGCCCATGATCTGGTCGTAGATCGACGACGAGAAGGTGTCGGGATGCGTGAGCACGGTCTGGCATTCGTCGTAACCGAGCACGGTTACCCCGAGCTCGCCAACCTGCCCGGAACTGGTCTCCCCGAAGGGATTTCCGCACATCACGCGGTGCCGCTCACGGGCCTCGCGCAGCCGCTCGTGCACGTTTTCGACCTGCATGAGCAGCCCGGTTTGCAGCTCGGCCGGGTCGAATTCGTCGGTCACGTGGCTCATGAGGCCGTGACCGTCTGGGTGTCACGTCCGGAGCGCAGCACCGTGCCGGGCATGGCGCCGGTGGCGGCGCCGTCGTGGCATACCTCCACACCGCCGACGAGCACCGAGGTGATGCCGTGGGCGTCGGCGACCAGCCGGGGCGCGCCCGAGGGCAGGTCGTAGCGGGTGCGCTCGGGGCCGTGGTCGATGGTCGCGGGATCAAACATCACTAGGTCGGCGTGCCAGCCGGGCGCGATGCGGCCGCGTTCGGTCAGCCCGTAGAACCGGGCCGGCACGTCGGTGATCAACCGGACGGCTTCCTCGAGCGTCACCACCTGATGCTCGCGGACGCCGCGGCCCAGCAGCGCCGTGGTGTAGATCGCCCCGCACATCATGTCCAGGTGGGCTCCGGCGTCCGAGCCGCCGATCACCGCGCCCGGGTGGCGCCACACCTCGGCGCGCAAGCGCCAGTCCGCGCTGTCGTCGCCAGTCAGCGGCGGGCTGAGCCCGGTGCGCAGCTCGTCGGCGATCACGATGTCCAGCAACGTGTCGAAGGGCTCACCACCGCGAGCGGCGGCCACCTCGCCGACGCTGCGACCCGTCGCATCGGCGTTCTCGGGGGCGAACGTCTCGACGATGATCAGCCGATCCCATTGGGCCAGGCCGCGCAGCATACCCGCCTCCTTCGATGCGGCGCCGTCGGCCAGCAGGCGACGCACCTGCGGATCGGCAAGTGCGGCAAGGCGTTCCGGCACGGGCAGATGCATCGTGTCGCGCCAGCCCGGCAGCCCGTCGAGCACGAAGCCGGACAGGAACGACAGCCGGATCTTCATCGCTTGCGGCAGGGTCAGCGCCACCACCCGGCCGCCGCGTTGAGCCGCGGCCTCGTAGGCCCGCAACTGCCTCTGGTGCCCGTCCGGGTTCGCCGCCGACACGCCCAGCAGGTTCCAATTCAGCGGCCGGTCGGCGGCTTTCGACATGTCGGTGAGCAGCGCGATGTCCTCGTCGGTGAAGCCGGACAGGCAGCCGGCGATGATGGCCTCGAGCGTGGTGCCCGGATGGTCGCGCAGGCCGGCCGCCAGCGCTACCAGCTCGTCGCGCGACGCACCACGCGACGGCACCGGCTGGCCGGAGCCGTCGTTGTGGGTCGGCGACTGGCTCGTGGAGAGTCCGAGCGCCCCGGCGGCGAGCGCGTCGTGCAGGACCGCGACCATGTTCTCGATCTGCTCGGGCGTCGCCTCGCCGCTTAAGGCGTCGTCGCCCATCGCCGCCAGCCGCAGCGCCGAGTGACCGACCAGGAAGCCGGCGTTGACGGCGATGCCGCCCTCGAGGCGGTTCAGCCAGTCGCCGAAAGATGCCCATCCCCAGTCGAGCCCGGCCCGCAGCGCGTCCAGCGGCATCCCCTCCACCCGCGCGAGCATGCGGGTGAGGTAGTCGTGCTGGTCGGATGCCGCGGGCGCCAGCGTGAATCCGCAGTTGCCGCCGAAGACCGTGGTGACCCCGTGCTGCACCGACGGGCTCGCGGTCGGGTCCCAGAACAGCTGCGCGTCGTAGTGGGTGTGCAGGTCGACGAAGCCCGGCGCGAGCGTCTGCCCTTGGGCATCAACGGTTTTCGCTGCTAGATCATCGACCTCACCGACCGCGACGATCCGGCCGTTGCTCACGCCGACGTCGCCGTGGCGGGCGGGTGCGCCGGTGCCGTCGACGATCTCGGCGTCGCGTATCAACAGGTCCAGCATTGGGAGCCTCCTACACTACCGCGGCCAGCCACCCGTCGTCGGGAAGCGGGTGGCGGAACAGCTGTGCCGCGTTGCGATGGGTGATTCGGGCCGCGTCGTCCGCCGAAAGGCCGGCGACGTTGCGCGCCACGACTTGTTGCGTGTCGGGCCAGGTGGAGTCGGCGTGCGGATAGTCGCTCTCGACGAGGATCCGCTCGGTTCCGATCGCGTCCAGCGCGCCGAACGCGTGCGGGTCGTCGATCGAGCAGAACCAGAAGTTGCGGCGCAGCACCTCGCTGGGCAGCAGGTCGCCCTGCCACGCTCCGCCCTCATGTCCCGAAGCCGAGTGCGCCAGAACGTAATCGGCCCGGTCGCCGAGCATGGCCGCCCAGCCCAGCCCGCCCTCGGCCAGCGTGAAGTTCAGGCGCGGATACCGCACCGGTATGCCGGACCAGAGCATGTCGGCGCAGGCGACCAGGCCGTTGACCGGGAAGAGCGTGGTGATCGTCTCGAACGGGGTGTCCGGGGCGGGAATCGGCGCCCATTGTGCGGAACCCGTATGCAGGCACACGACCGTGTTCGTCTCCTCGCAGGCGGCGAAGAAGGGATCCCAGACGCCGCTGTGCAGGCTGGGGAGGCCGCATTGCGCGGGCAGCTCGGGGAAGCTCACCGCCTTGAAGCCGCGCGCGGCGTTGCGTCGTATCTCCTCGGGCGCCAGCTGCGGGTCGGCGAGCCACGGCAGCTGCAGCGGGATGATCCGTTCCGGGTAGCTCCCGGCCCACACCTCGAGGTGCCAGTCATTCCAGGCCCGCAGCGTCGCCAGCCCCAGCTCCAGATCGTCGCTCTTCCAGAACACGGTTCCGGCGAAACCGGCGATCAGGGACGGGAAGTTCAACGACGCCCAGATGCCCGCGAGGTCCATGTCGGCGATGCGGGCGTCGATATCCCAACAGCCGCGCCGCATCTCGTCGAAGCGGGCGGCCTCCATGCTCCACTCCTCGTGCGGCCGCCCGATCACCGCGTTGAGCCCGATGTTCGGGTACTCGCGGTCCTCGTAGCGCCACACCTGGCGCCCGTCGTCGGTCTCGACGACTTGCGGTGCGCGGTCGGCCAGCGCGGCGGGAAGCCTGCCGACGAACATGTCCGGCGGCTCGATGACGTGGTCGTCGACCGAGATCACCGCGTGCTGTCGCCGCCGTGGATCTGGGTCTGGCAGCAGCGCCATACCTGATGACTATGGTCGGTTTTTGCCCGCTGTCAATGCTATCTATGCAATCAATGCAAAGTTGCCGCCGCGGGCGTCGAGGCCTGGGCTTTGCGTGGTCGTCCAAGGCGCGGATTGGGCCATTTTGGCGCCCTTAGCGCATGAGCGAGCTCGTGAGCGTCAGAATGGGCTGATAGGAGGTCTGTATGTCTTCCCATTTGGAAGTCTGGAAACCATCCGGACGGGAGCTCATCGCGCTGAGCGGTCAACGAGCGACCCTCGGCAAGGCCTTAACCAACGCCGTGGCGCTCGAACACGACCCGACGGTGTCGCGCGTACACGCCGTCCTGGAGAATTTCGGGCAGGCCTGGTCCGTGCGGGACCTGGGTAGCCGCAACGGCACCTACGTCAACGGCGAAAAGATCGCCGCGGAACGCATCCTGCGGTCGGGCGACGAACTTCGGCTCGGCAGTTCGCGGTTGGTCTTCTGGATGGGCGCCGAAGCCGACGAAGCACCGCATGATCAAGAAACGGAAACCGGTAAATCCATCCTGCGACCGCCGCGGATGACGCCGCGCGAACTCGAGGTCCTCAAGGTCCTGTGTCGTCCCTTCGTCACCGACGACCCGTTTCCCGAGCCTGCGTCGGTCCGTCGGATCGCCCAGGAGCTATATGTGACCGAGGCAGCGGTCAAACAGCATCTGCAGCACCTGTACGACAAATTCGGGATCCACGCAGAAGGGGACCGCCGAGTCCGGCTGGCCAACGCGGCCGTCCGGCTCGGGGCCGTCAACCGGGCCATGTTGCGTGATCGCCGTCCGCAGCGGTAGTGAGCCGTCGGTCGGGTTGTCGGGCCGCGTCGTCATGAGGACACCTTTTCGAGCATCCCGCCGCCGAGCATGGCGACGGCGTTGAGGACGCGACGGCGGTATTCGTCGCATGTGTCGCACGAGTCGATATGGCGCGCAATGCGTTTCCGCATCAGGACCGTGAACTGTTGGTCCCACCCGGCCAGGTCCGCGGCGAGCTGCGGGCACCCGTTCTGGGTGGCGCGCCGGGCCACCAACAGCGCACCCAATGAGCGTTCGACGGTGTCGCGCAGCCGCTGCAGCAGTTTCTTGGCCGAGTCGTAGCTGATGCCCAGCGTGTGCGCGAGGTCGATGCCGGTCATCCCGCGGCGGTAGACAAGCTCCAGCACGTGGCGGTCGCGCTCTGACAGACCCTCGGCCGCACGCGCGACCAGTTGAGCGAGCTCATTCTGGGCCGTCAACGTAAATGGCCCCGGGCCGGTCGCCGCGTTGTCCGGCAACTCGTCGAACGCGCGTTCGCGGCGGCGTTCGGACAGCACCCGCAGCGCCCTGCGGCGGGCGATGGCATAGAGCCACGGCCGCAGCTTCTCCGCGTCGCGCAGCTTCGGCAACTCGGCCGCGGCGATGCAGAAGACCTCTTGCACGCAGTCGGAGGCCGTGTGCTGATCGCGCACCATCCCGGCGCAATAGGCATGCAGCGGTCCGGCGTAGCGGTTGTAGAGGCCCGCCAACGCCGCACGATCGCCCGCTGCGGCAGCGCGGGCCAGTTCGGCGTCGCTGAGGATGTCGGTGTTGGGCGGTGCGGTCATCAATGTCATGACTGAAATGCTCGGCGATGCGCGATGGTTTGGTAATCACCCGCAAAGCCAGATTCCACTCCCGAAAGGGAAGGGTTTCCTATCCGTTTGGCAAGGGTCCAGGCGTCGAGTGTGCGACCTGGGTCGCGGATGTGCGTCTAGGTCGCCCTCAGCGCACACTCGAGCAGCCGCTTCCGCCCAGTGGGACGGAAGCCCCAGCGTCTGGCGCCGGCGTGGAAAAATTCGGCAGGCGGCCCGCGGGAAGGAACGACATGACCGACCTCATCGATCCGACCAAGACTTTCCGGCTTATCGAAGAGCGGATCGCCAAGACGACCAATCCACGGCATGTCCTGATGCTCAACCGGCTGCTGGATCACGCCAAGGGCGAGGCCGAGCAGGATCTCGACCGCGTCATGTCAACGTTGGCCCCGAACCCGCGTTACGTCGCGTGGGGCGCACCCGCGGACATGAGCCCGGTGGGGCGGCAAGCGGTTCGGACCTTCTACGAGGACACGATCGTGAAAGGCGGCCAGTGGCACCTCGAGTTCGATATGGACCGAATCGTCGTCGACGACGACGCGATCGTCACCGAAGGCTGTTTCCGCTCCCTCTACTACGGCGCTGACGCGGCATCGAGGGGCTTTCCCGTCGACGATCAAGAGGGCTTCTACGTCCTGAGGTTGCGCATGCTGATCGTGTGGCCGTTCGATGCCGAGGGTTTCATCGTCGGCGAGGAAACCTACAGCGCCATCACGACGCCCGACTTCTTGACGAAGGTCGAGGCATCCGCGGTACCGCAGAAGTTCCGCGATTTCGTCGGCGCGCGCTGATAGCCGTCTCGAAACTTCGCGCCGATTCTCGACATTTCATTGTCGAAAGTGGATAGCATTTGTTTGCTAACTAACGACGCGAGCGCGTGGCAAGAGGCAACATGACGAGGAAAGTCACGATCGTCGCCGCCTTCTCGATCTGCACTGTCTGCACTACGGCGCTCGGCACAGTTGCTGGTTCCGCCGCGCGCGCGGACGACTCGGGGGCCGCGGTGTACAGCGGCGTCAGCCGGGTTCGCGACACATGCGGGGCGCTCGGTGATGACCCGCGCTTGACGGTCGCGGCGCAGCGGCACGCCGACGACATGCTGAAAAACGGTGTGGGCGGCCATATCGGATCCGACGGCTCGTCACCGCAGGTGCGTATCACCGATGCGGGCTACCGGCCCACCTACACCGGTGAGATCGTCTACTGGGGCACCGGATCCGCTGCGAACCCGAACCTGGCGCTGGACATGTGGATGCAAAGTCCCGCGCACCGAGCGATCATCCTGAACTGCGCGTTCACCGCGGCCGGCTTCGCCACCGCCTCGGATGGCAACAAGATGACGGCCGTCGGTGACTTCGCGGGTCCTTGATACCTGGGCTTAGCATCCATATATGAGAAGGACTTTCGTCGCCACGTTCGCGTTTGGGTTGGTCGTCGCGCTGTTCGGGCTGATCTGGGCGCTGCAGGGATTCGGAGTGCTTGGTGGTAGCCCCATGAGCAACACCACGACCTGGTCCATCATCGGTCCGATCACCGCGCTGGTCGGACTCGTGATCGCGTTGTTCAGCTGGCGGAAACTCTCGTCGAAGTAACGCTCACGCCGCCGCCACGGTGAAATTCACCGTGTGCCAGCCGGTGGCGCCGTCCGGGACGGGACTAACCCGATCCGCCGTCTGGGTAGCTCCGGTGTTGTCGGTGGCGCGCACGGTGATGGTGTGTCTCCCAAGGCTTTTCGCCTGCCAGGGAAAGCTCCACAGCCGCCACGTGTCGTTGGAATAGCTCGTGCCCTGTTGCGCGGGTTGCCATGGGCCATCGTCGATGCGGACCTCCACGGCCCGCACCCCGCGATTCTGCGCCCACGCAACACCGCCGAAAACCACGGGCCCCATCGGCACCTTCTGGCCGTCTTTCGGCACGTCGATCCGCGACTCGGTCTTGATGGGTGCGCGCGGTGCCCAGCCCTGCCGCGTCCAGTACGCCTGCGCCTTGTCGAAGCGGGTGAGCTCCATCTCGACGACCCACTTGGTGGCCGATACGTACCCGTAGAGCCCGGGTACCACCAGCCGGGCCGGGTAGCCATGCTCGATCGGCAGCGGCTGACCGTTGAGGCCGACCGCCAACAGCGCGGCGCGGCCGTCGGTGAGCGCCTGCACCGGTGTGCCCGCGGTGAATCCGTCGATCGACGTCGAGAGCACCATATCGGCGTCGGCGTGCACCCCGGCCGCCGCCAGCAGGTCGGCCACCCGGTAGCCCGTCCACACTCCCGTCGAAATCAGGTTGCCCCCAACGGGATTCGACACGCAGGTCAACGTGGTCACCGTTTCGACGACGTCGAAGCGGGCGAGGTCGTCGAAGGTGTAGGTCGCTTCGTGGTCCACCATGCCGTGGATGTGCAGCCGCCAGTCGCCGTGGCTGAGTTGGGGAACGATGAGCGCGGTGTCCACCCGGTAGAAGTCGGCGCTGGCGGTGATAAAGCTGGGCAGCGCAACACCGTTCGGTTGCACGTCTGCGGGTATCGGTGGTGACGGTACGCGCGGTCGGGGAAATGCGAAGGTGGTGCGGTCAGCTGCCACCGAATGCACCAACCGCGTGATGACCGCGCCCGCAACCGCGCTGACCGCTCCGAGTCCGAGCATTCCCAACACGACCAACCTGCGTCTGACGGTGTCCGGCTCGTCGGGGCTGGCTGTGTCATCTGGGGCATCCGGTTCGGGCCAGAATCGACGAATGAGCAAGCGAAGGGTCGCCACGCCGCAGGCGGCGCCCGCGACGGTGGGGATGGTGTCGAGCGCCGTCGCACCCGGGCGCGACAGCACCGCAATGCATCCGAGGACCCCGGCCGCGGCGATCGTCACGAGCACGACGGCGGCCACGAAGAATTTGTCCTGAGAACCTAGGGCCTGAATGGCCGCCTCTTTGATGGATCCCGGTGTCAGGTCGACGGCCGCGGAGCCGATAGCGGCACGCGCATCGGCGCGCGCACCGAACGGGATGCCCACCAGCTCGGCCACCCCGAGCGAGACGGACGCGGCGGCGAGCCCCGCGAGCATCCGCGCATTGGACGGGCCGACGACCATCGACCCACTGTACTCGCACTCACCGCAACGACTGCGCGTGGAAAGGCTCTTGGGGCCCTTGTCATTTCACACAGGGAATGCCATCGGCGGTCATCCGTGTGAGGTTGGTCGCCGCCGGTTCCTGCGTGCCTGTGCCGGTGGCCGGTACCGTGCTGACGGGCGCCGCGGAGGTGGTGGCCGGCGATGCCGACGTGGGGTGGAAATTGTCAAATCTGGCGAAATCGGTCCCGACGGTCAGTCGCACCGTGTTGCGGTCGACGCCGTCGGATGCCGTGGCAGTTATGCCGAATTCATCGGCCAGCTCGGCGGCGGCGATCTTCGCTCCCGGCCCGTAGGCGATGGTGCTCGTCTGGCTGGTGGAGTCCGCGGTGCTGACCTTTCCCTTGCTGAAGTGCCCTGTGGCCAAGGCCATTTCGAGGTCCGCGGCCTCGCCTTGCCTGCCTGAGGCGTTGACCACGTCGAGCGCGACGCCCCCGGCGGCCAGCGAAGTGTCGTCGCCCGGTTGCGCTGTTGTGCTGGGGATGCTGGTCGAGGTGGCCGCCGACGGATCGGCGGCGACCAGGTTCTGCACGATGGAGCGCACTGCGGATACGTCGATGAAATTGACGAATGCACCGTTTGAGATTTCGCCGAAACCGGTGACCGGCAGCGTGTAGAGCGAGACCGACCGGCTCTGGAACGCGGACGCGTCACGCGCGAGTTCGTCAAGGTCGAAGCCGGCGTCAACGGCGACGTTTTGCTTGGCGACCTCCAGCAAGCCGTGCAGTCGGATGGGGTCCGACAACGCTCCGCCGCGGCGCAGCGCACTGACCAGCGAGGCGATGAAGGCCTGCTGACGGCGGGTTCGATCGAGGTCGGTGAACATCGCGTCGTTGGCGTCGCGGCGTTGGCGGACGAACGCCATTGCCTGGGTCGCGTTGATCTGCTGGATGCCTCGATGAAAGTCCGCGCCGGAGTAGTAGCGATCCGCAGTGTCTTCTTTCAGGCACACGGTGAGGGGTTCGACCACCCGCGCGATCTGAAAGAACCCGGCCAACGTGACCTCAATGAAGTGGTCGATCGGAATTTGCAGCAGACGCCTGACCGTGCCGATCTCCGCTTTGCGGCCCGCCTCGCGCGCCGCCTGTTCTTTCGCCGCGGAGTCCTGCCTTGCGGGCGAGGCGGCATCGGATTCCGGCTTGTAGGAGCCGCGCCCCTCCATCACGCGCTCGTAGGCGAGGCTGTAGGCCTCCTTGACCTTGCCGCGGCATTCCGAGGCCGGGCATCCAGCCAGATCGACATAGTCGTCCCGCGGGATTGAGATCGCCGTGGCCGGGCCGTCCCCGGCGGGCAAGTGCACGACGATGAGCGCATCGGCGTCGCCGTCAGCGGAATCCTCGTTGCCTGCGTGCAGCGCGTCATAGATGTCGGGCGGCAGCGGCCGGCCGTGCTGGTCGCGACGGCTATCCAACCCCATGATCAGGATGTTCTGATCACTTCCGGTCGACGCGGGTTCACCGGCCAACGCCTCGGATTTGGTGATGCCCGCCGATGCCCTGCGGTAAGTGATCCATCCGATGCCAATGGCGACAACCACCACGACCGCTATCAGCGCGGCGATCACCTTGGCGCCCAGCGCCCTCCCGTTTGGGCGATGTCGTCGCTGGTGCGTCGGTGAACGCGCTCGATCTGTCATGACCAGGCGAGAATAGCCAGGTCGCCGGGGTTCAAACCAGCGTTTGCCCAGGTGACGAGGCCGTACACTCCGTTGACGAGCTATTTCTCCCCTTGATCAAGGTGGTGTTTACCCGGCCCTCGCCGGTCAGCTGCCTTCAGAACCCCACGGGCTGAGGCGTTTGAGGAGCGACCGCTCTGGATCTTTTTCGCGTTCGTCGAACAGGAAATCGAGCCCGCCCTCGATCGAAGCGGCCGTGCGGGCCCTCAGGTCCTGTGCGTTGGCCTTGTCGGCGACACCCTTGTATTCGAGTGTCGAGATCGGTTCACCGAACCAGAAGTACAGCCGCTCGGGCCGGGGTACGGGTGTCAGTCCGATGCCCCGCACGATCGGCAACGGTTCAACGTTCAGCAGCTTCTCGCACAGTTTGCGCAGCGGAGCCATCAGCGGATGATCGTTGTCCAAGACGATGTCCAACGCGTCTTCAATGCCCAACGAGGCAAACGGGACGATGGGGTAGCGGCCTTCGATCGCCATCTTGGCGAATCCGAGACGGTTCTTCCAGATCAGTTGATACCGTTCGCCTTTGCGTTTGGCGACCTCGCGAGCACCACCCGGAAAAACCAGGATCAAGTCGCGACGGCGCATAAGTTCACGCATGTTGGCTCGGGTTCCCGGGACGATACCGCAGGCTTTCAAGAGCTCACCGCTACCCGGCACCCGGAACAGGACATGCTCTCCGAGCCCGCGAACCATAATTCCCCGCTCAATCAACTCCGCAGTCCACAACAGCAGGTCGAACACCCCGTACAAGGTGTGGTTGCCTACCAGCAGCGCGCCGCGTTTGGGCACATGTTCGATGCCGTAGACCTTGGGTTTGATGACGCGGCGCAAGGGCGCCAAGGCCTTTACGACCGGCGCGAATGATTTGGCGGACGGGGCGTCGGGGACCGCTTCGCGCGGGTTTGCGGCTTTCGCCACCCGTCGAGTCTAGCGCCGGCCATGATCAGAGGAACATCGCGGAGAAACGGGTACTTAGGTGCCAATGAGTCTGGCCAGCAAGGTAATGAATGCACTCGTAAGCCCGCCGCGAGTGGCGGATCAAGGCAGGCTCCGGAGAGCGGTGTCCGGCAAGTGCGTGCTGGTGACAGGCGCGTCATACGGCCTGGGGGAGGCGACTGCCCGCAAACTCGCCGCCGCAGGGGCAACGGTTTTGCTTGTCGCTCGCTCCGCGGACAAACTCGACGAGCTTCGCGACTCGATCTCTGCCGACGGTGGGCGCGCAGTCGCCTTCCCGACTGATCTGACCGACGCAGCGGCGATCACCGCGCTGACAACCCAACTGACCGAGACGTACGGGCCGTTGGACATCATTGTGAGTAACGCCGCCAAGTCGATTCGCCGATCGCTGAAGCTGCAGTACGACCGGCCGCACGACTTCGAGCGCACGATCGACACCAACTATCTCGGGCCGATCCGGCTGCTGCTCGGACTACTACCGGCGATGCAGGAGCGGGGAAGCGGACACATCGTGAATGTGTCCAGCATCGGTGTGCGGATGATGCCAACCCCGCGTTGGGGCACCTACCTGGCATCCAAGGGCGCATTCGACCTGTGGTTGCGCAGCGTCACCCCCGAGCTCCGCGCCGTCGGCATCGATGTCACCTCGGTGTACATGGGGTTGATCCACACCCGAATGAGCGAGCCCACCCCCAGCCTGCGCAGAATGCCTGGCATGCAACCGGATGAGGCTGCTGATGTCGTCGCGAAGGCGATTATCCACCGGCCGCGCAAGGTTCAGCCGCGCTGGACCCTGCCCGGTGAACTCGCATCGGTGCTACTGGCCCCAGTGTTAGAACGCGGGGCAGGGCTGGTCTACCGGCACTCAGAAGACTCCGATCGGGCGCGGAATGTGTATCGATGACTGAAGACACCGTTGGGCTGACCGATATCGCTGCCGGATTACCCGGTCTGATCAAGGATGCGCCCACCATCTTGCGTGGCGCGCTGACCGGCTTCATCGCCCATCGATCGATCAAGACCTCGATCGGCAAGGTCTTCCAGGACCGCGCGGCACGTCACGGCGATCAGGTGTTCATCCGGTTCGACGATGAAAGCTGGACCTATCGCCAGGCCAACGAGACGGTCAACCGCTACGCGGCGGTGCTTGTTGAGCGCGGCGTCGGGCGAGGCGATGTCGTGGGCGTCATGCTGAAGAACTCGCCGCGGATGGTGCTGGTAATGCTCGCGGCCGTGAAACTGGGCGCGATCGCCGGCATGCTGAACTACCACCAGCGCGACCAGGTGCTCGCCCACAGCATCGGCCTGCTTAATGCCAAGGTGTTGATCGGCAGCGATGAGTTGCTCACTGCCGCCAAGGAATCCGGGGCGCAGGTCGCAGACATGATTTCCGTGGACGAACTGGACCGGCTCGCCGCCGACGCGCCCGCGGACAATCCGGCGGTGACGACATCGGTGCGGGCCAAGGACAACGCCTTCTACATCTTCACCTCCGGAACCACCGGCGCGCCCAAAGCCAGTGTGATGACGCATTTCCGGTGGCTGTGGGCACTGGGTGGGTCGGGCGCGTTCGGCATGCGGCTGAAGAGCAGCGACACGCTGTACTGCTGCCTTCCGCTCTATCACAACAACGCGTTGACGGTGGCGTTGTCGGCGGTGGTCGGCGCCGGTGCCACTTTGGCTTTGGGGCGGTCGTTTTCCGCGTCGCGGTTTTGGGATGAGGTGATCCGGTATGACGCGACGGCGTTCGTGTACATCGGCGAGGTCTGCCGCTACTTGCTCAACCAACCGGAGAAGGACACCGACCGCCAGCACAAGGTGCGCGTAATCGCCGGAAACGGGTTACGCGCCGACATCTGGGACGAGTTCACCACTCGGTTCAATATTCCGCGGGTCTTCGAGTTCTACGGAGCCAGCGAGGGCAACACCGGGTTCGTCAACGTGTTCAACATTCCGAGGACCGCCGGGATGTGCCCGACGCCGGTGGCCTTCGTCGAGTACGACACGGAAACCGGTGAGCCAGTTCGTGATTCCAAAGGTCGGGTTCGCAAGGTGCGCGGCGGCAAACCGGGGCTACTGCTGAGCAAGGTCACCAGCGTTCAGCCGTTCGAGGGCTACACCGATGCCGAAGCTAGCGAAAAGAAGTTGGTGCGCAACGCTTTCCGCAAGGGCGACGTGTGGCTCAACAGCGGAGACCTGATGCGACCTCAGGGTTGGCGCCACGCCGCGTTTGTCGACCGGCTCGGTGACACCTTCCGGTGGAAGGGTGAAAACGTCGCCACAACCGACGTCGAAGCGGCCGTGTTGGCTGACCCGAACATCGAAGCCGCCACCGTGTTCGGCGTCGAGGTGCCCGGCACCGACGGACGCGCCGGGATGGCCGCCGTGGTGCTGCACGAAGGTAAACAGTTCGACGGTGTGTCGTTGGCCAACACGGTGTCCGAGGGCCTGCCGAGCTACGCTCGCCCGCTGTTCGTGCGGGTGGTCGACTCGCTGGAGCAGACCTCGACGTTCAAGAGCAAGAAGGGTGATCTGCGCAGTCAGGGCTACGGATCAGACGTCTCCGACCCTCTGTACGTGCTGGAAGGTCGCGAAGAGGGCTACGTGCCCTTCTACGACGAATACGCCCAGGAGGTGGCGGCCGGTTCCCGTCCGGCGGGCTGACGGCGCAATCGGGGTTGCTGTGCTGTAATGGCGGTATGGCTGGCTATCGCCGCCCGCTTGGCTTTCAGTGGCAACCGCCTCGGCTGCCCGGGTTTGCTCGGGTCGGTCAGGTGCCCAGCGGCCGGACGGTGGAGTTGCCTGGCCGCGGTTGCACTTATGTGGTCGATTCCGGGCCGGTTGCCGGGGCGCCGACATTCATGCTGCTGCATGGGCTCGCCTGTACCGGGCTGATGATGTGGTATCCGGTCTTGGAGATGATGCGCGGGTTTGGCCGCGTGGTGGTGTTCGATCAACGCTTCCACGGGCAGGGCATTTCATCGCCCCGGTTTCTGCTCGAGGACTGCGCCGATGACGTCGCCGCGCTCGCCGATGCGCTCGGCGTGGATACATTCGTCCCGGTTGGTTATTCGATGGGTTCGGCTGTGGCCCAGCTAGTTTGGCGTCGGCACCCGCAGCGACTCGATGGGCTGGTGCTGGGGGCGGCGCCAACCGGATGGTGGAATGGGGTGACGTGGGAACGGATGGGAGCCGGAGTGTTGGCGGGGCTGATTGAGGCGTTCAGCCCGCGTCCCGGGTTGGCGCGGCCCGCGGCGGCCGACGCCGAAACCCTCGTCCGCAGTGACCTTAAGTGGCTGCTGGGCCAGTTCCGAAGCACCAGGCCGGGTGGAATCGCCCGTGCGGTCGCCGAGATGACGCGGTTCGACTCGACTTCGTGGGTTGGGCAGATCGATGTTCCGACGTCGGTGCTGATTCCGCTGCGCGACAGGGCGATTCCGCCAAAACAACAGTTCTGGCTGGCTAAGCAGATACCCGATGCGCACGTGGTGACCGTCGATGCCGGCCATTCATGCAGCGTGTTGCAGTCCGAGCAGTTCGTGCCGGCGCTGCGCGAGGCCGTTGATTCAGTGCGGCGACGAATCGACCCCAAACCCGACAGCCGGGCGAGCGGCCAACTCAGGGCCTCGCACAAATAGACCATATTCGAGTCGGCGTCGCGCGGCCGCCCGGAAATGCGACCGAGCGCAAATCCCTTCCAGACCAACGCCAGCAGACGCTAACCCGGCGCCGGGTGGCGGACGAAGGTGCGCGGCTGGGTGAATGCCCGGATCCCCTCGACGCCCAGTTCCCGCCCGATGCCGGACTGGCCGCAGCCGCCGAACGGCAGCCGCGGGTCCTGGGCGGCCAGGCCGTGGCAGTTGACGCTGACCGTGCCCGCCACGAGTTGCCCGGCGACGCGGTCGGCGAGGGCGTCATCACCGGTCCAGACCGACGCGGTGAGGCCGAATTCGGTTGCGTTCGCGGCGGTTACGGCGTCATCGATGCTGTCGTAGCCGAAGATCGGCAGCACCGGACCGAACTGCTCCTCGGTGGCCAGCTTCGAGTCCGGCGCCAGATCGGTGACGACCGTCGGTAGCGCGAAGTAGCCGCCCGCGTCGGCGTCCTCGTCGCGGATGTGTCCCGCGGTCCGCACCGTCGCGTCCTGCGTCTCGGCCTCGGCGACCAGCGCGGTGACGCGGTTGCGGCCGGCGGCCGTGTGCAGTGGCCCCAGCGTCACCTCGTCGGCGAGGCCGTCGCCGAGCACCTCGCGCTCGCAGCGCGCCAGCACCGCCTCGGCCAGCTCACCGACGCGATCGGTGGGCGCATACAGCCGCTTGATCGCCATACACACCTGCCCGCCGGTGGTGTAGGTCGCCGTCACCAGCCGGTCGACCAGCTCGTCGCTGACCGCGATGTCGGGTGCGACGATCGCGGCGTCGTTCCCGCCCAGCTCGAGCAACACCGGGGTGAGCCGGCGTGCGGCGGCCGCCATGACGGCCCGCCCGGTGGCGACGCCGCCGGTCAGCGAGATGAGGTCGATGCCCGGGTGGGTGACCAGCGCCTGGGCGAGCTCGGTGCCCGGGCCCGCAAGCACGTTCACCACACCCGGCGGCAGTGCCTGCGCCAGCGCCCCGGCAAGTTGCAGCGCCGCCAGGGGACAGCTCGGCGGCACTTTCACGACGGCGGTGTTGCCGGCGGTCAGCGCCGACGCCAGCTTCGTCATCGTCAGCGCCAGCGGCCAGTTGAACGGGAGCACGAGCGCGGCCACGCCGAACGGCTCGCGGTGCAGCCGCGGGTATTTCGAGTGCGGATCGATCTGCTCGGGCGCCAGCGCGGCCTCGGCCATCGACCCGATCAGCGCGGCGAGCCCGGGTCCCGTGTCGATCTCGAAATTCGCTTCGGAGAGCACCTTGCCGTGCTCGCGGGTGTACCGGCGTGCGCCATCGCGTGCGGCCAATTGTTCGGCGGCAGTGGTGGCCGCGGCGGTGAAAGCGGCGATGCGTTCGGCGACGCCGAGGGCTCGCCATCCGGGCGCGGCCCGACGTGCGGCCGACACCGCGGCGTCGAGCTGGGCCTTGTCGGCGGCGGGCGCGTAACCGACGATCTCGGCCGGGCGGGCGGGGTTGTGGACGGGGTAGGTCCCCGCGGCACCCGGCTGCGCCTGGCCGCCAATCGTCAGTACCGCCTGATCGGCGTGGGTTTCCCGCGTGATCGTCGTTGATCCCGTCATGCCCGTCTCCCTTGACCCGGTGCGCATGTCCCGCCATCGTAAGTCGATATGACGTGGATCACACCGGCGGCCGTCCCATGAAAGCCGTCGTGCTGCGCGAGGTCGGCCAGCCCACCGCGGTGGAGGAACTCTCGCTACGGCCCCTCGGCAAGCAGGAGGTGCGGGTGCAACTGCGCGCCAGCGGCGTCTGCCACAGCGACCTGTCGCTGCGCGACGGGTCGATACCGACGCTGCTGCCATCGACGCTCGGACATGAGGGCGCCGGAATCGTCGCTGAGGTCGGCGACGACGTCACCACCGTGAGCCCGGGTGACCACGTCGTGCTGACGTGGAACGTGCCCTGCCGGGCCTGCCCGTATTGCCTGCGCGGCGAGGCCCAGCTGTGCGCGCATGGCTACGACCATGCCTACGGCGATCCGTACGCGGAGAGCGCCGGCGGGCCGGTGTGGCCTGGCATGGGCGTGGGGTCGCTGGCCGAACAGACTCTGCTCCCGGCGGCGGCGGTGGTGCCGGTCGACGAGTCGCTACCGCTCGACCTTGCCGCGCTGCTGGGCTGCGGTGTCACCACCGGGGTCGGCGCCGTGATGCGCACGGCGGCTGTGCGGCCGGGGGAGAGCGTGCTCGTGATCGGTTGCGGCGGTGTGGGTTTGGCCGCGATCCAAGGGGCGCGGCTGGCGGGCGCGTCGCCGATCATCGCCGCCGATCGGGTGACCGCCCAACTCCCGGCCGCCGTGGCCAACGGGGCGACCGACACCGTCGACGCGAGTGACGTCGACCTGGCCAAGGCGGTGCTCGACCTCACCGGCGGCGCCGGGGTCGATCACGGAATCGAGGTGGTCGGTAAGCCCGCCACGATGCGCGCCGCCTACGAGGCCACCCGCCGCGGCGGCCGGGTCACCCTGGTGGGCGCCGCCGGGATCGCGGAGGAGGTGACGTTTCCCGCGCTGTCATTGATGGCCGACGGCAAGACGATTCAGGGCAGCGTCTACGGCGCCAGCGATCCGGTGCGAGACATCCCAGTGCTCGCCGAGCTCGCCCGGCGCGGCCGCCTCGACCTCGAGGCGCTGGTGACGCGGCGGATCGGCATCGAGGACGTCGAGGCGGCCTTCACCGACATGGCCGCCGGGCGCGGGGCGCGCAGCGTCGTCTGCTTCGCCTAAATTCGCCGAAATGCTCAGCGAGACAACGTGATTGCCTGCTCCGGACAGTTCTGCTCGCCGACCGCGGCCTGCGCTTCGAGTTCACCGGAGACCTCGTCGACGAGCACGACGCAGTGACCCACCTCGTCCGCGTCATAGACGTTGGGCGCCAACGTGTAGCAGCGGCCGTGCCCCGTGCAGCGCTCGGCGTCAACCGACACGCGACTCATGACACCGGGAATACCAGCGGCAGCGACTCCACCGACCGCAGCGCTGCGGTGTAGGTCAGCTGCGCGCCCGGCTTGATCTCGTAATCCGGGATGCGCCGGTGGAATTCGCGCAGCGCCACCCGCAGCTCCATGCGGGCCAGGTGCGATCCGAGGCAGCGGTGCGGTCCGCCGCCGAACGCGCGGTGCCGATTTGGGCTGCGGTTGAAGTCGACGAGTTCGGGGTCGGGGAATTCGGCAGGGTCGGTGTTGGCCGCACCGAGCAGCGGGCTGATCCTTTCGCCCTTGCTGATCGGGCAGCCGCCCACTTCGGTGTCCTGGATGCAGACGCGGGCCACACCCGGCACCGGGGTCTCCCAGCGCAACAACTCCTCGATGGCGCTCGGCAGGATGTCGGGCTGCTCGACGAGCTGACGACGGTGGTCGGGATGGCACGCCAGGTACACGAAAAAGCAGTCGAGCGAGTCGGTCACCGTGTCCAGCCCCGCGATGAGGAACAGGATGCATATGTCGAGGAGCTCCTCGCGCGTTAGCGGTCTACCTTCCACGTTCGCGGCGATCATGGCGGAGAGCACGTCGTCGCGCGGGCTGGCGATGTGGTCGTCGATGGCGCGGTCGAAATAGTCGTAGATCTGTTGCGCCGTGCCCGCACAGGTGTCGTGGCGGCGGTCGAAGCCCGAGTCGCCCTCCGGCCGGATGATACCGTCCTTCCACTCCAGGAACTGGTCGAGGTCCTCCAGCGGCAGGCCGAGCAATTGCAGGAAGACGGTGCAGGGGAGGGGAACGGCGAACTCTTCGTGGAAGTCGCATTCGCCCCGGCCGGCGAAGCGGTCGATCATCTCGTTGACCAGCTCGCTGACGCGGGGCTCGCGCCGGGCCATTTCTCGCGGGGTGAACAACGGATCGAGGATGCGGCGGTACTTCGCATGGTCGGGCGGGTCGATTTGCAGCGGGATCATCGGTCGGACGTTGCCGAGGTCGACGGCGTCCATGTTCGACGAGAACAGCTCGGTGTGCTTGAGCGCCATCTCGATGTCGGCCAGGCGGCTGAGAACCACCGCCGTCGGGCCTCGGAACACCGGGGTGGATTCGCGCAACGCCTTGTACATCGGCTGGGGCTCGGCGATTCCCATGTACGCCTGATCGACATACCCTTCGGTTTCTGTCATCCGGTCAGCGTGACACCAACGTCGCTAATTAGGCAATGATTGAATAAATGGCGTAATGGACAAACGCCGCTGGCCAGCAGATTCCGCTGCGGGTACCGTGGATCGTCGCGGACGAGTTGGCCGGGCGGCCGCGGACCGTCGCAAGGCGGTTCGAGGAAAGTCCGGACTTCACAGAGCAGGGTGATTGCTAACGGCAATCCGAGGTGACTCGCGGGAAAGTGCCACAGAAAACAGACCGCCACCCTCGCGGTGGTAAGGGTGAAACGGTGCGGTAAGAGCGCACCAGCATTCCGGGTGACCGGAGTGGCTTGGCAAACCCCACCCGAAGCAAGGCCAAGAAGGCCGCACGAAAGTGTGGCCGCGCAGGCGTCCGAGGGTTGCTCGCCCGAGCCTGCGGGTAGGCCGCTCGAGGCACCCGGCAACGGTGTGTCCAGATGGATGGTCGCCGCCGCGTCGCCGTTGCTCAAGCGCGGCGGCGGGGAACAGAATCCGGCTTACAGGCCAACTCGTCCGCCCCCTTTGGGGCTCATTCCCGGGCTTTGCGCACCGACTTGGCGAGCTTGCGTAGCGCGTCGTCGAGCTGCTGGCGGCAACTCTCGGCGAGTTCGGCCTCCTGCTGATAGAGCAGACCGTAGGTGAAGGTGTCCTCGCCGGCGACGTGTGCGGCGTTGGCTTGTTGGTTCAGGTGCTCGCGGCTGACCACGCTGTCCTGGTGATCGCCGAGCAGCGTCTGGATGGCCTTGGCCTGCTTGGACACCTCGTCGTCGCCGGTGGCCGCCGCGGTGTAGCGAAGTCGCTTGGCGCGCTTGCGGATCCGGTGCAGCGCCTCGTCGCGATGATGCTCGTACTCCTGGTCGGTCTGATCGACTTGGTCGAGTTCGGCCGCGGCATTGGCCGCCTTTCGCACCTTCTTGTAGGCGCGCTCGATGGTTATCGCATGCGATTCCGCACCGGACGCGGGCGCCGGGACCTCGGCCACCATCGCATCGAGCGCGTCGAGCAGACGGAAGTATCGCTGCGAGCGCATCGCGATCAACGATCGCCGCAGCCCCGTCTGATAGCGGCGGCGGGCGCCCTCGACCAGGCGTTCCCAGATGGGTCCGCGCACCAGCTCCGGCGCCAACCGGTTCAGCTCCTGCTCGTAGCGCTGCCCGAGCACCTCGGCGTCGCGCGCCACGCCCAGCAAACCGGCCAACTCGCGCAGTTCGTCGAGGATCCAGGCGCCGTCGGACAACCCGAAGGACTCCGGCGATTCCCGCAGCAGGCTGCGGATCTTGCGGGTCGTCACCCGCATCTGGTGCACGGCGTCGTCGACGTCGGCGCGTACGGCACGGTCCCACGCCAGAAGCTCGTCAACCTGCTCGGCCACCGCGCGGTGCACGGGGTCGTCGGGCGGGCGGCTGCCGTTGGCCGGCAACGTCGCGCCGAGCACGCGGGCCAACTTCGAGCCGTGACCGGCCGGCGCGGCGCCCGCGTCGAGCAACCGATTGCTCAGCCGGCTCAACAATGACGCGTCGGCGGCCCCGTTCCCGGCGACGAGTTCGAGCTCCCACTCGCGCCACTCCTGTTCGGCCGGGGCGGAGCCAGCGTCCGCGGCCGCGCCGCCCGACCAGGCAGTGACGTGGTCATTGCTGAACTCCGCCAGCGCGGTGCCGTCGACGCTGTACAGCAGCTGGCTTTCCCGCTGGGTGGCAATCCGCGCGACGGGCTCGATCGGGCGGTCGCGGACGATCGCGAGCACGACGTCGAGCAACTCGCTCGGCACGGTGTTGTCGTCCGCCGAGTCGCCCAGCGGTGCCCGGACCTCGGTGCGCGCATCGGGCCCAGCGGGCAGCTTCAGGTGCCAGCCCGCATCGTGGCCGCCGGTGCGGCGCCGCAGCGTGATCTTGTGGCGCGCCAGGTCGTGCGACGGCGTGTCGAAGTACACCGCATCCAACGATTGGGTCGGCGACCTCTCTACGTGGGCCACCGCCGCGATGCCCTCGAACGAGGGCGACACCGTGGATTCGACGACGTCGAACTTGCGCTCGACCTCCAGATAGCGGGAGGTGTTTTGCGCTTCTGCAGGCATTTTCGGCTCCGTTGCGCGTTGCTGCGCTGTCAAAAGGTCGTCGGTGCTCGCGGCCGGGCACACACAGATTGCCACACCGCGGTGCCGCGCTTAAGCAGCCCTAAGGGCGCAGGTGCATCGCCAGGCCGTTGAGCTGACGAATCGCTTGGATTTCGTCGTCCTGAAACGGCCGTCCATCGGGCTGAAGCAGATCGTGAAACCAGACGTCCGGAAACGCCGTATACGGGTGATCCCACGAGTCCCACGGGAAGTAGGTCTGAGTCTTCCCCGCGACGAGTCCCCAATTGATCGCACCAACCTTGTAGCGTTTGGCGATTGGCAGGATCTCCGCAACGGTGCTGCCCAGGGGCCGGGCCAGGTACTCGGTGCACAGGATCGGTCGGTCCCCCGAGGCAAGATCGTCGATGCGCCTCTCGAAGTCCGCCGGTTCGCCGTAGGAGTGGAACGTGAGTATGTCGGAGTTGTCGAGCTGGATCCGGCTGATGGCGTCGGTACTTCCGGCGTCCGGCCACTCGCCCTGCCAGACGGCACTCGTCAGCGGTTGAGCGGGGTCCACCGAACGCGCCCACGCGAAAACCTGCGGAAGCAAGTCCGCGACCAGCTCCAACTTGTCCGGCCGCTCGACTGACGCATAGTGGCGCGAGGGATTGTCGGGCTCGTTCCACAGATCCCAACCCAAAACGCGGTCGTCATTGCGGAATTGGGTCAGCACACCGGTCACATAGTCGCGCAGCGTATCGAGGTAGCCGCGGTCGCCGAGGCGTTCGGCGCCCGGACTTTGCACCCAGCCCGAGTTATGGACGCCGGGCGTCGGGGCGCGCTGCGGGCCCGCTTTCGGGATCGGGTCCCAGCAAGAGTCGAGCAAGACGAAGAGCGGCTTGATGCCGTGGTCGGCCGCGAGGGCGACGAACTGGGCCAGACGGCCTTGGAACCCGCGCCGATCCTCGGTCCAAAGCTGGTCGTGCAGGAACACCCGCACGGTGTTGAATCCCGCGGCGCGGGCCCAGCCCAACTCGAGATAAATCCGCAGGGGGTTGAAGGTGTCGGGCTGGAACATCTCCAGCTGGTTGACGGCGTTCGACGTGACGTAGTTGGCGCCGACGAGCCAGCCTTGGGCTCGATACCAGTGGTCGGCGCGGTCGGTCGACCACCGGCTCGAGTCCGGCGGGTCAAGGGGCGGTTGCGCGGCGGCGCGAGGCGCTCGCGCCAGGGCGGTGCCTCCTGCCAGTAGCAGCGGCAACTTCAAGACCGTTCGGCGGTGCACGAAGCCACCACGATTGCCGACTATATGTTCAACCCCCCGCCCACGGAGTCGCGTTTGTATACAGGAGAAATCCTACCACCGTTGTCACACAACGATTTTCAGCAGAAGCGCTCCGGGTGGGGTTACGTGGGCGTCCGCCCGATGCTAGAAGCTGTGCTCGTCGGCCGGGAAAACCCCGCCCGCCACTTCCTGGGCGTATTGCGTTGCGGCCCGGCGCAATTCGGCGCCCACGTCGGCGAACCGCTTGACGAACCGCGCGGTCTTGCCGCCGCTCATCCCGGCCATGTCCTGCCAGACCAGGACCTGCGCGTCGCAGTTGGGGCCGGCGCCGATCCCGATCGTCGGGATGGTCAGCTTACCGGTGATCTGGGTGGCCAGCTCCGCGGGCACCATCTCCATCACGACGGAGAAGGCTCCGGCTTCCGCGACGGCGATCGCGTCCGCGATGGTTTGCTCCGCGCCGTCACCGCGGCCCTGCACCCGGAAACCGCCGAGGCTGTTGACGCTTTGCGGGGTGAAGCCGATGTGCGCCATCACCGGGATGCCCGCCGCGGTCAGGCAGGCGATCTGTTCGGCTACCCGCTCGCCGCCCTCGAGCTTGACGGCGTGCGCGCCGGCCTCCTTCATGAACCGCGTGGCGGTGGCCAGGGCGGCGTCGGGTCCGGCTTCGTAGCTGCCGAACGGCAGGTCGGCGACGACCAGCGCGTGCGGAGCCCCCCGGACGACGCCGCGAACCAGCGGGATCAGTTCGTCGACCGAGACGGGCACCGTGGTGTCGTAGCCGTACACGACGTTGGCGGCGGAATCACCGACCAGCAGAACCGGGATGCCGGCCTCGTCGAAGATGCGAGCGGTCGAGTAGTCGTAGGCCGTGAGCATGGCCCACTTGTGGCCCTCGGCCTTCATTTTCTGCAAGTGATGAGTGCGGATTTTGGCCGGCGGCTTGGCGTCGGTCGCCGAGTTTGCGGATGAGTTTGCACCGTAAACGTTGTGCTCAGACATCATTGTCCCTGGTAGTGGTCGGTCGATCCTCGTGGCCCCGCAGGGTCCCCGGGTTCGCTTGACGGTGCCATTGTGCCATCTCGGCTGCGCAATTGCACCGCCCCGGCGGTGTGAGACATACCATTCAGGCCATGCAGCGGCTCAGCGGACTCGACGCAAGTTTCTTGTACCTGGAGACCCCCTCTCAGCCCATGCATGTTTGCTCGATCGTCGATCTGGACACCTCGACGATGCCCGGCGGCTACAGCTTCGACCGGCTGCGCGACGCGCTGTCGCTGCGCCTGAAAGCGATGCCGCAATTCCGCGAAAAGCTCGCCAACAGTCCGTTGAACCTCGATCACCCGGTGTGGGTGGACGACGAGAACTTCGACGTCGACCGCCACCTGCACCGGATCGGGCTGCCACCGCCGGGAGGACGCGACGAAATGTCGCAAATCTGCGGGCACATCGCGTCGTTGCCGCTGGACCGGCAGCGGCCGCTGTGGGAGATGTGGGTCATCGAGGGCGTGGCGGGCACCGACTGCCATCGCGACGGGCGCGTGGCCGTGATGACGAAGGTGCACCATTCCGGAGTCGACGGGGTCACCGGCGCCAACCTGATGTCGCAGCTGTGCGCCACCGAAGCCGACGCGCCCCCGCCGGACCCGGTGGACGGGGTCGGCAGTGCCAGCGCCTGGCAGATCGCCGCGGGCGGCTTGTACCGCTTCGCCACCCGGCCGTTGCGTTTGGCCAACGCGGTGCCCGACACGGTGTCGTCGGTCGTCTCGACGCTGCGCAAAGCCCGCCACGGTCAGACGATGGCGCGTCCCTTCGCCGCGCCGCGGACCGTCTTCAACGCCCGGATCAATGGCCGACGCAACATCGCTTACGCCACATTGGATCTCGACGACATCAAGAAGGTGAAGAACCGTTTCGACGTCAAGGTCAACGACGTGGTGTTGGCGTTGGTTTCCGGGGTGCTTCGGCAATACCTGGCCGAGCGCGACGACCTGCCCGAGGCGTCGCTGGTGGCGATGGTGCCGGTCTCGGTGCACGGCAAGTCCGATCGTCCTGGCCGCAACAAGGTTTCGGGCATGTTCGCCAGTCTGCACACCCAGATCAGCGATCCGGTGCAGCGCCTGAAGGCCATCGCCGAAGCGAATTCGGTTGCCAAGCAACATAGTTCGGCTATCGGCGCTTCGCTGTTGCAGGATTGGTCGCAGTTCGCGGCGCCCGCGGTGTTCGGCGTGGCGATGCGGCTCTATGCCAGTTCCCGGCTGACCGAGAGCATGCCGGTGCACAACCTCGTCGTCTCTAACGTGCCGGGTCCGCAGGTTCCGCTGTACCTGCTCGGCTGTGCCGTCAAGGCGATGTACCCGTTGGGGCCGATCTTTCACAGCTCGGGTCTCAACATCACCGTGATGTCGTTGTGCGGAAATTTGGACGTCGGGCTGATCTCCTGCCCCGAGTTACTGCCCGACTTGTGGGAGATGGCCGACGAGTTCGCGGTGGGGATGGAAGAGCTGCTCGAGGCCGCTGGCTAGCGGGCCGACGTCCGGCCGCTGATCAGGCACTCGGTGCTGCTCTGGCAGCATATGTTGGCATGGGTTCGTCTCGCCGCGACATGATCGCGCGCTTGCTGCTGATCTGGACGGCGATTGCTGCCGTGGCGTTGCTCCTCGCGGGGTGTGTTCATGTGGTGGGCGGGCGTCCGGTCATGGCCGGGCCAAAGTTGGGCCAGCCGATCGAATGGACGCCGTGCCGTTCGTCCAACCCCAAAGCCAAGATCCCCACCGGCGCGCTGTGCGGCAAGCTGGCCGTGCCGGTCGACTACAACGATCCCAACGGCGACCTCGCGACCCTGGCGATGATTCGCTTCCCCGCGACGGGTGACAAGCTCGCGTCGCTGGTGATCAACCCCGGCGGCCCCGGCGAGTCGGGCATCGAAGCCGCGCTGGGCCTCGTCCAGACGCTGCCGAAGCGGGTGCGCGAGCGGTTCGACCTGATCGGGTTCGACCCACGCGGGGTGGGCTCGTCGCGACCGGCGCTGTGGTGCAACTCCGACGCCGAGAACGACCGGCTGCGGACGGAACCGAACGTCGACTACAGCCCGGCGGGTGTGGCGCACATCGAGGACGAGACCAAGCAGTTCGTCGGCCGGTGCGTGGACAAGATGGGCAAGAGCTTCCTGGCGAACGTCGGCACCGTGAACGTCGCGAAGGATCTGGATGCCATCCGTAAGGCGGTCGGCGACGACAAGCTGACTTACCTCGGATATTCCTACGGCACCCGGATCGGCTCCGCCTACGCCGAGGCCTTCCCGCAGAACGTGCGGGCGATGATCCTCGACGGCGCCGTCGACCCCAACGCCGACCAGATCGAGGCGGACCTGCGTCAGGCCAAGGGATTTCAGGACGCGTTCAACGCGTTCGCCGCGGATTGCGCCAAGCAGCCGACCTGCCCGCTGGGCACCGACCCGGCCAAGGCCGTCGACGTCTACCACAGCCTGATCGACCCGATGGTCGACCCGAACAACCAGCTGATCGGCAGGCCGATACCCACCAACGACCCGCGCGGGCTGAGCTACAGCGACGCCATCGTGGGCACCATCATGGCGCTGTACTCGCCGACGCTGTGGCATCACCTGACCGACGGCCTGACCGAACTGGTCAACCACCACGGGGACACCCTGCTTGCGCTGGCCGACATGTACATGCGCCGTGACCCGCACGGCCACTACACCAATGCGACCGACGCACGTGTGGCGATCAATTGCGTTGACCAACCGCCAATTGCGGACCGCGCCAAGGTTATCGACGAAGACCGCCGATCCCGGGAGATCGCCCCGTTCATGAGCTACGGGAAGTTCACCGGCGACGCGCCGCTGGGGACATGCGCGTTCTGGCCGGTGCCGCCTACCACCAAGCCGCATACCGTTACGGCGCCCGGCCTCGCGCCGACCGTTGTGGTGTCGACCACCCACGATCCGGCGACACCGTACAAGGCCGGGGTGGATCTGGCGAACGAGCTGCGCGGCTCGCTGCTGACTTACGACGGAACCCAGCACACGGTGGTCTTCCAGGGCGACAGCTGCATCGACGACTACGTGACGGCGTATCTGATCGGAGGCAACACGCCACCCAGCGGCGCGAAGTGCTGAGGCCCGGCTTCGCGCGCCGAGCGTGTACTGGTTGCGAAATTTCGGCGGATTTCTCGCACTGAGTACACGCTCGGCGAAGAGATCAAGGCGTAACCGTTTCGCGCTGCGACGGGTATTCGTGGATGCAACGATGACAGCCATGTCGCGCCGCAGACCATTGAGCTCGGCGCTGTTGTCGATGGGGCTGCTGGTCGCGGGGCAATCCGCGCTGCCGCTGGCCGGCGCGACTCCGGAACCCGGTGCGGGACAGACCCCGAGCCCGGCTCCGCCACCGGTCGCCGCGGCGCCGCAGAACTGGGGCGGCTGCGAGCAATTCGACGTCGACAGCAGCGATCTCCCCACCGCCAAGTGCACGACCGTGTCGGTCCCGGTCGACTACGCCAATCCCGGTGGGGCGCAAGCGAAGCTGGCGGTGATCCGGGTGCCCGCGACGGGCCAGCGGATCGGATCGCTGTTGATCAATCCCGGCGGACCGGGCGCGTCCGCGGTGGACATGGTCGCGGCGATGGCATCCGACCTACAAGGCACCGACATCAGGCGCGATTTCGACCTGGTGGGGTTTGACCCTCGAGGGGTGGGTCACTCAACCCCGGCGCTGCGCTGCCGCACCGATGCCGAGTTCGACGCGTTCCGGACCGAACCGATGGTCGACTACAGCCCGGCCGGTGTGGCGCACATCGAACAGCTCAACCGGCAGTTGGCCCAGCAGTGCGTGACCCGGATGGGCAACGGTTTCCTGGCCAACATCGGCACCGCGTCCGTGGCTCGCGACATGGACATGGTTCGGCATGCGCTGGGTGAGAATCAGATCAACTACCTCGGCTACAGCTACGGCACCGAACTCGGCACCGCATACCTCGAGAAATTCGGTGACCACGTGCGCACGATGGTGCTCGACGGCGCCATCGACCCGACCGTCGGGCCGGTCCAGGAGAACGTCAACCAAATGGCGGGATTCCAAACCGCTTTCAACGACTACGCCGCGGACTGCGCCCGTTCGAAAGCCTGCCCCTTGGGCACCGACCCGGCCCAATTCGTGAACCGGTATCACGCGCTGGTCGATCCGCTGGTCGCCAAGCCCGGGCATACGTCGGATCCGCGCGGCCTGAGCTACGCCGACGCGACCACCGGCACCATCAACGCGCTGTACACCCCGCAGCACTGGAAGTACCTCACCAGCGGTCTGCTCGGGCTGCAGCACGGCACCGACGCGGACGACCTGCTGGCCCTCGCCGACGATTATGAAGGCCGTGATAAAAACGGCCACTACAACAACGACCAGGACGTGTTCAACGCTGTCCGATGCGTCGACGCGCCGACGCCGACGGACGCCGCGAGCTGGGTGTCCGCCGACCAGCAGATCCGTCAGGCCGCCCCGTTCCTGAGCTACGGGCAGTTCACTGGCAACGCCCCCCGGGATCTGTGCGCGCTGTGGCCGGTGCCCGCGACGTCGATGCCGCACAGCGCGGCGCGGGTAGGGCCGGGCAAGGTCGTCGTGGTCTCGACCACCCACGACCCCGCCACGCCGTATCAGGCCGGGGTAAATCTCGCCAGCCAGCTGGGCGCCCCGCTGATCACGTACGACGGAACCCAGCACACCGCGGTCTTCAACGGCGACCAGTGTGTCGATACCGCGGTGACGCGCTATTTCGTTGCGGGGACGGCCCCGCCCCCAACGCTGCGGTGCAAGCCCTAAGGCCGGCTCCCAGCCGACCCACAGCCCCCCGTCTGAGCGGTCCGCAATGGTTCTGAGCGGGCATCGGTAACACGGATTTAACAGCTGTTGCCTACTGTCGGGGTATGGATCGACAGAAGGAATTCGTCCTCCGCACGCTGGAGGAACGGGACATCCGCTTTGTGCGGCTCTGGTTCACCGACGTGCTCGGCTACCTGAAGTCGGTCGCCATCGCCCCAGCAGAACTCGAGGGCGCGTTCGAGGAGGGCATCGGCTTCGACGGATCGTCGATCGAGGGCTTCTCGCGTGTTTCGGAATCCGACACCGTGGCCAACCCGGATCCGTCGACCTTCCAGGTGCTGCCCTGGGCCACCCCCTCCGGCCATCACCACTCGGCGCGGATGTTCTGCGACATCACGATGCCCGACGGTTCGCCGTCCTGGGCCGACCCGCGGCACGTGCTGCGGCGCCAGTTGCAGAAGGCCAACGATCTGGGCTTCTCCTGCTACGTGCACCCCGAGATCGAGTTCTTCCTGCTCGAGCCGGGCCCCAACGACGGGTCGCGGCCCATCCCCGTCGACAACGCCGGCTACTTCGACCAGGCGGTGCACGACTCCGCGTCCAACTTCCGCCGGGAAGCCATCGACGCCCTCGAATTCATGGGCATCTCGGTGGAGTTCAGCCACCACGAAGGGGCGCCCGGCCAGCAGGAGATCGACCTGCGCTTCGCCGATGCGCTCTCGATGGCCGACAACGTCATGACATTTCGCTACGTCATCAAGGAAGTCGCGATCGAAAACGGTGCGCGGGCCTCGTTCATGCCCAAGCCTTTCGCGGAACACCCCGGCTCGGCCATGCACACCCACATGAGCCTGTTCGAGGGCGACGTCAACGCCTTCCACAGCGCCGACGATCCCCTGCAGCTGTCGGACGTGGGCAAGTCGTTCATCGCCGGAATTCTCGAGCACGCCTCTGAGATCAGCGCGGTCACCAACCAATGGGTCAACTCCTACAAGCGGCTGGTGGTCGGCGGTGAGGCGCCGACCGCCGCGTCCTGGGGCGCGGCCAACCGGTCGGCCCTGGTGCGGGTGCCGATGTACACGCCGCACAAGACGTCGTCGCGACGGGTCGAAGTGCGCAGCCCCGACTCGGCGTGCAACCCGTACCTGACATTCGCCGTGCTGCTGGCCGCCGGGCTGCGCGGGGTGGAGAAGGGCTACGTGCTGGGACCGCAGGCGGAGGACAACGTATGGGACCTCACGCCCGAGGAACGCCGCGCGATGGGCTACCGTGAGCTGCCCACCAGCCTCGACAGCGCCCTTAAAAGCATGGAGGCCTCCGAACTCGTCGCGGAAGCGTTGGGAGAGCACGTGTTTGACTTCTTCCTGCGCAACAAGCGCACGGAGTGGGCGAACTACCGCAGCCACGTCACGCCGTACGAGCTGAGCACCTACCTGTCGCTGTAGGCCACCGGGTCGCCCGGTCGGTCCGAACGATCGGCGGCTTGCGCTACCGTCTTGATCGTGACCAAACCCGCGACGCAGCGCCCGCGGCTGCCCAGCGTCGGACGGCTCGGGTTGGTCGATCCCGCCGCGGGTGAGCGGCTGGAGCGGCTCGGCTGGTACGACCACGACGACCAGGCGCACATCGACCGGTTGTGGGCGTTGTCACGCGCACCGGACCCCGACGCCGCACTGCGCGCGCTTGTCCGAATATCGGAGCACCCCGAGGCCGGTTGGGACGAGCTCTGCGCCGCGCTGCTCACCGAGCGACCGCTGCGCGGGCGCCTGTTCGCCGTCCTCGGTTCGTCGCTGGCCCTCGGGGATCACCTCGCCATCCATCCGCAGTCCTGGAAACTGCTGCGGGGCACCGCGAAACTGCCGACTCGCGACGAGCTGCGGCGCGCGTTCACCGAATGCGCCGACGAGGCGTTGGCGGGACCCGGTTCTGCGCCGGGTTCGGCGATCCCGCCATTGCGCACCCTCTACCGCGATCAGCTGCTGCTGCTGGCGGCGCTCGACGTGGCCGCGACCGTCGAAGACGAGCCGGTGCTGCCGTTCCCCGTCGTCGGCGCACAGCTGTCCGACCTCGCCGACGCGGCGCTGGCGGCCGCCCTGCGGGTGGCCGAGGCAACCGTGTGCGGCGAGCGCACGCCACCGCGGCTGAGCGTCATCGCGATGGGCAAATGCGGTGCCCGCGAACTGAACTACGTCAGCGACGTCGACGTCATCTTCGTCGCCGAGCAGGCGGACACGCTCAGCACCCGGGTGGCCGGCGAGATGATGCGGGTGGCCTCCGACGCGTTCTTCACCGTCGACGCGGGGCTGCGGCCCGAAGGCCGCAGCGGTGAACTGGTCCGCACCGTCGAGTCGCACCTCGCCTACTACCAGCGGTGGGCGAAGACCTGGGAGTTCCAGGCGCTGCTGAAAGCCCGCGCCGCGGTCGGCGACGCCGAACTGGCCGAGCGCTACCTGACCGCGCTGACGCCCATGGTCTGGGTCGCCTGCGATCGCGAGGATTTCGTGGTCGAAGTGCAGGCGATGCGGCGCCGGGTGGAGGAGCTGGTGCCCTCCGATGTCCGCGCCCGCGAGATCAAGCTCGGCAGCGGCGGATTGCGCGACGTGGAGTTCGCCGTCCAGCTGCTGCAGCTGGTGCACGGCCGCAACGACGAATCGCTGCGCGTGGCGTCCACGGTCGACGCCTTGGCCGCGCTGGGCGACGGCGGCTACGTCGGGCGCGAGGACGCGGCGAACCTGACCGCGTCCTATGAATTTCTGCGGCTGCTCGAGCACCGGCTGCAGCTGCAGCGGCTCAAGCGCACCCATCTGCTGCCCGAGGTCGACGACGAGGAGGCGGTGCGCTGGCTGGCCCGCGCGGCGCACATCCGCCCGGACGGCCGCCACGACGCCGCGGGGGTGCTGCGCGAGGAGCTCAAGCATCAGAACCTGCGGGTGTCGCAGCTGCACGCCAAGCTCTTCTATCAGCCGCTGCTCGAGTCGGTCGGGCCCGGCGGCGTGGAGATCTCGCACGGCATGACGCCCGAGGCCGCGGAGCGGCAGCTGGCCGCGCTGGGCTACGAGGGACCGCAGACCGCGCTGAAGCACATGTCGGCGTTGGTCAACCAGAGTGGGCGGCGCGGCCGGGTGCAGTCGGTGCTGTTGCCCCGGCTGCTGAACTGGATGTCGTACGCGCCCGACCCCGACGGAGGGCTGCTGGCGTACCGGCGCCTGTCCGACGCGCTGGCCGCCGAAACCTGGTATTTGTCCACCCTGCGCGATAAGCCCGCGGTCGCCAGGCGGCTCATGCATGTGCTGGGGACCTCCGCGTATGTGCCGGACCTGTTGATGCGTGCGCCGCGGGTGATCCAGGACTACGGCGACGGGCCGGCCGGCCCGAAGCTGCTCGAGACCGATGCCGACACGGTGGCCCGCGCGCTGGTCGCCTCGGCGGCGCGGCACTCCGACCCGGTGCGGGCGATCGCCGCCGCGCGTTCGCTGCGGCGCCGGGAATTGGCCCGCATCGGTTCCGCGGACCTGCTCGGCCTGCTCGATGTCATCGACGTGTGCAAAGGACTCACCTCGGTATGGGTGGCCGTGCTGCAGGCCGCGTTGGACGCGATGATCAAGGCCAACCTCCCCGACGACGGCTCCCAAAAAGGAAAAGCCCCGGCGGCCATCGCGGTCATCGGGATGGGCCGGCTGGGCGGCGCCGAGCTGGGTTACGGGTCGGACGCCGACGTGATGTTCGTCTGCGAGCCGGCCGGCGGTGTCGAGGATTCCGAGGCCGTGAAATGGTCGACGTCGGTCGCCGAGCAGATCCGGGCGCTGCTGGGGACCCCCAGCGTCGACCCGCCGCTGGAAGTCGATGCCAACCTGCGGCCCGAGGGACGCAACGGCGCGCTGGTCCGCACGTTGGCGTCGTATGCCGCCTACTACGAGCAGTGGGCGCAGCCGTGGGAGATCCAGGCGCTGCTTCGCGCGCACGCCGTCGCCGGTGACGCGGACCTGGGCCAGCGCTTCCTGCTGATGGCCGACCGGACGCGGTATCCGTCCGACGGGGTGTCGGCCGAGGCGGTGCGCGAGATCCGCCGGATCAAAGCACGGGTGGACTCCGAGCGGCTGCCGCGCGGCGCCGATCCCAACACGCACACCAAGCTGGGCCGCGGGGGACTGGCCGACATCGAATGGACCGTGCAGCTGCTGCAACTGCAGCACGCGCACGAGGTTCCCGCCCTGCACAACACCTCGACGCTGGAATCCCTGGACGCCGCCGCCGCGGCCGATCTGATGCCCGAGGAAGACGTGGAGCTGCTGCGCCACGCCTGGCTGACCGCGACCCGGGCCCGCAACGCGCTGGTGCTGGTCCGCGGCAAGCCCACAGACCAGTTGCCGGGACCCGGACGCCAGCTCAACGCGGTCGCTGTCGCCGCGGGCTGGGGAACCGAAGACGGCAGTGAATTCCTGGACAACTACCTGAGGGTGACGAGGCGCGCAAAAGCCGTGGTACGCAAGGTGTTCGGGAGTTGAGCGACGCCGGCGCGTTCGGGGCCAACTTCGACGCCGTGTTCGAAGTGCTCAGCGCGGCCGAGGCCGACCGGGTGACGTCCCTGTACGCGCCGCTGGCCGACGCCGTGCGTGAACTCGTCGATGCCACCATTCGGACCGAGGCCGACGACGACGTCGTCGCCAGTGCCCGGACCGCGATCGAGGCCGTCACCCGGACGCTGCTGCAACGGACCCGGCCGGTCGGAGTGAGCTACCGCGTCGAGGATCGCCCGCTGCCGTTGGGCAACGCCGCGATCGGCGTGTGCAACCCGATCGCCCCGCCCATCGTCGTCCGTCACGACGGCAACGGGCGCTGCTGGAGCGAGTTCACCCTCGGGTCCGCATACGAGGGTCCGCCCGGGCGGGTGCACGGTGGCGTCAGCGCCCTGGTGCTCGATCACATGCTCGGCGAGGCGGCCAGCGACGGATTGTCCAAGGCGCGTTTCACCGGGACCATCACCGTCAAATACCTGCGCGGCACTCCGCTGGGACCGCTGCGCTGCGACGCGTGGATCGACCGCAGCGAGGGCGTCAAAGTCTTTGCGCGCGGCACCATTTCGGACGCGGACGGGGTAACCGTGGAGGCCGAAGGCATCTTCATCGAACCAGCCTGGGCACGGGGAACCGAATGAAGTTCTATATCAGCAGTGCCTTCTTGAACACCCGCGAGATCGTCGAGATCGCCAAGGCCGCCGACGAACTCGGCTATGACGGCATCGGCATCCCCGACCACGTCGTCAACCTGGAGACCCTGGAGACCCCGTACCCCTACACCAAAGACGGGCAACGGCGATGGCAGCCCTTCACCGACTGGCCCGATCCATGGGTCCTGGTCGGCGCGCTGGCGCAGGTCACCAAGCGGCTGCGGTTCGTCACCACCGTGTACATCCCCGCGATGCGCAATCCGTACTCCGCGGCGAAAGCCATTGGCACGGCCGCGGTTTTGGCCTCGGGACGGGTGGAGCTCGGCATCGGGGTCGGCTGGTGCAAAGAGGAATTCGCTTTGATGGGTGAGCAGTTCGGCGCCCGGGGCAAACGCACCGACGAAATCATCGATCTGATGCGGGCGCTGTGGCAGCCGGGCTGGACGGAGTTCGGGGGTCAGTTCTACCCGACGCCGCGGCTGGAGATGCAGCCCACGCCGCCGCCGATACCGGTCTACGTCGGCGGGCTCAGCGAGGCGGCATTGCGCCGCGCCGCTCGCAACGACGGCTGGATCGGGGACCTGATCAAGACCGATCGCGCCATCGAGGCGGTGGGCCGGCTGCGCGAACTGCGCGTCGAAAACGGCTTGTCCCTCGACGATTTCACCATCCTGACGCCGCTGACCGACGCATTCACCACCGCCGACTACCAGCGCGCCGCCGAGGCCGGTATCACCGGCATCATCACCATGCCGTGGATGTTTTACACCGGTCCCGACGCGGCCCTGGCCGACAAGATCGACGGGATGCAACGGTTCCGTAAGGATTTGGCGCTGGACGGCTAGACGCGAAGTTTCGACCACGCCATACTCGGACCCATGTCATTCACGGTGGTGTTCAAAAACGGTGTGCCGCGGGACTATGGCGTGTTCGACAGCTTCGAGATCACCGACGCGGGCGTGTTACTGATCCGAATGCAGCGCCAGGATGTCAGCAGGCACTATGTAGCTCCCGGTGGTTGGCTAGAGGTCGTCGAGATGGCCGAAGGACAGCCCGTCAAGATGTCACGCGGGATAATGGGCTGCCAAAACCCCTAATTACTTTGCCCCACAACATAGTTCGCGTCATCCAAGGACGATCGGAGGGATCATGAAATACCGAACCGGTGTCGCGGCGATCGCCATGGGTTTGGCCTTGGCCGGGTGCAGCAGTTCGCCGAATTCCAGCACGGCCACGACTACGACGGCGTCCAAGACGGCCACGGCCTCCGTGTCACAAGCGACGACGACCGCCAGCACGGGCGGGGACCTGAAATCGCTGATCCCCACACCAGCCAACGCCACGAGGACCGACGGTCCCGACTCGATACACGACAACGGCATCCATCTGCATTTCTTCGTCAACGGATCGCCGAAGGATGTGATGAGTGTGTACAAGGCTGCGCTCGAAGGCATGCAATGGTCAGTGTCCGTCCAGAGTGCAGGTGGCAGCGGCGGAGGCGGCGGCGCGACCATCACCGGCATCAACGGCAACGCCTACGGCGTGTTCGCCGGTGGCGGCTACGGCGGCACGACCGACGTCGACGCCTGCGCATGGCCATCACAGCCCACCAACACCGACTGCGGCCGCGGCGGCCGATGAACTGACGAGACGGCGTCCCGTTCGAATCCTCGGGGGCATTGCGGCGTGGTCCAGCTCAATTCCGGAAAACAAAAGTGCGACACTGGTTGAAGTAGCGGTAAAACCGCCGCTACCCGTCCGCACCACAACTCTCGGTGGTAGCAGCCCTCCCAGCCGGTGCGGTTCCCGGAAGGTCACACGATGAAAGCACTCGGGATTGCGGTGGCAGCCGTCTTGGCGTTCGCCCCGTTCTCGGTGATAGCCACCGCGCCAGGTGTGGCGCAGGCGGCGCCGTGTGCCGGCGCCGGGGCGGACCCCGGACGCTGCCAGTACTGCCAGTTTCTGGTTGGCGCTTACCACACGTCGAACGGGGGCGTGTGCAGCGAAGACCCGCCGCCCCGCCCGGCCCAGGCGCCGCCGAGCAGGGTGCCGGTACCGCTTCCGGCGGCCCCGGCGCCCCCCGTGCCGGTGAATGTGCCGCCGGTGCCTACCCCGGAGGTCGTTCCGCCCAGCCCGGCGCCCCCGACCACAGCAGCCGTCCAGACCCCGAAGATCCCGCCCAACACCGGCGTGCCGGGAGGCGCGGCGGTGGTGACACCGCCAAAGGGTCTGGAGGCGTCGCCGCAGGCGATCGCCGCCGCCAAGGACGCCCCGGCGACCAGGGTCAATCCCGGCACCGCGCACCAGATGCAACAGCTGGTGGACTTCAACCGCCAGGTGCAAAACGTGGTCAACGCCCACGGCGGCAACGTTGATGTCGTCAAGGCCGACAACCAGACGCTGGCCCGCCCGCGGCACTGGGACTACCTCGACTACGACACCTACCATCGCCCGAGCCTGTACAACCCGCTCAACCAGGCGATGACCTTCCGCTTCACTTACAACGGCGCCGCCCGGGAGGCGTACGTGCCAGCCGGCGGCCGCGTCGTGCTCGACGTCGCCACCGCGGGCCTGTTCCCGTTCACCGCGGTCGGCGACAGCTATGTGGCGTCGGGCAGTTTCTACGGCGGGGCGTGGATACCACCGGACGGCTGGGGCGGTCCGCCGCCGCCGAGCTACACGCCACCCGCGCCGGAGGTGTACCAGGACGTCTCGGTGGCTGTCCCCGCCGCCGCCCAGACCGTGCAGGTCGGCCAGGTGGTGCTGGTCGGGCACGACCCCAGCCAATCCGCGGGCAGCCAGGACACCTTCCTGCTCGACGACACCACGTTGGCCTGGGGTCAAATCAACGATCCCGGCAGCAGCGCCCAGATCAAGGTGACCAAGACGCAGTCACTGCCCGGCGTCGGTCCCACCGACAACGGCAGCTACCTGGTGGCGTTGACCTCTCAACACGACGCACCCGCCCAGCCCAGCGAGCCCTGGTGGCCCATTCCGCTTCGGTTCGGGGGCTTCGCGTTGGTCGTGGGCCTCGTCGCCTGGGTGATCAACCGCCGCAGGCGCAGCGCGGAGCCGACCGCGGGCCCCTAGGAACGAAGGGCCAGGACCGATGAACCTCGACGACGACTCCGTGACCACGCTGGAGGATCTCAGGGGAGATCTCGCGCAACGGTACAAGCGGACACCAACCGGCGGGAGCACGGTCGACGGGTCGCTTGCCGAGGCCGACATGGCGGCACTCGAGCGCGACGGCTACGTCATCTGGGAGAACCTGCTCAGTGCCGAGGAGTGCGCACAGATCCGCGAGGTCGTGCGGCCGTGGCTCAGGCACACCGGACGCAACTCGTTCGAGGGCCGTCGCACCCAGCGCATCTACAGCGTGCTGAGCAGGACCCGGGTGTGCGATCGCCTCGTCGATCATCCCCGGGTACTCGCCGTGCTCGACCGGCTGCTGATGCCCAACTATCTACTTTCGGCGTTGCAGGCCATCAACATTCAGCCCGGCGAGGCCGCGCAGCTGGCTCACCATGACGACGGCTTCTACCCGATCCCGCGGCCACGGGCACCGCTGGCGGCGGCAACGATTTGGGCGATCGACGATTTCACCGCCGACAACGGCGCCACGGTCCTATACCCCGGCAGCCACCGCTGGGGCAAGCGCCGGCCCGGCCCGGGCGATCACGCGCTACCGGTCGTCATGCCCTCCGGCTCGTGCGTCTTCTTCGTGGGCACCCTGTGGCACGGCGGGGGAGCCAATAACAGTGATCGGGAGCGCCTTGCGGTCACCGCGCAGTACTGCCAACCGTGGCTGCGGCCAATGGAAGCCTTCACGCTGTCCATATCGCGCGATATCGCTCGCAACGTCTCCGATGACCTCCGCCGCATGCTGGGCTACAGCATCCACCCGCCGTTCGTCGGCGCGGTCGACGGCCTGCACCCACTGCGGCTGTTGGAACCGGACCCGTAGGGCCCGTGAGAAAAAGGAAAAACCATGAAGAGGGCAATATTGACCGTGTTGGCGGGAGCAGCCGTAGCGCTGGCGCCCGTCGGCATTCCGCCGGCACAAGCACACGCCGGCGACGACCCCTGTGCCGGCATCACCAATCCCGCTGCCTACCAGGATTGCATCAGCGATTACATCACCAGACGCGAGCAGACCCAGTGCGATGCGAGCTCCAATCACGGACAGCTGGGCCAACTTTGCGGCTGACACCGCTACCGCTAGATCACGGACACCAAGGGGGGATTGGGCAGAATTTGAGGCCGGGTGGTGCCGGCGGCGGTGGCGGCGGACTGTCGCCCTCGAAAATGTTTTGAGCAACATTTCCCTGCCCAGGCGTGACATACCAGTAGGTGTGGCAGACGTTGTTGTCCCAAATGACTGGGTTGACGCGCTGATTTCCGGTGTGCACCGGCGCCATCCCGGGGCACCAGCGGCATGGCCCCGCGGGATGGTCATCGGGGCAGCCCGGCCAGGCGTGGTTATCCAGCGGCACGGGACCGGGCTGGGCCTGGGCGGTTCCGGCGCTCATCGCCACCACGCCCGCGACGCCGCCCCACAGCAGCGCCGCGGTCGATAAGCCGACGATCGTTCGCTTCACTAACCTGGGATTAATCTCCGAGCCGGCATTCATGGTGGTCCCTTTGCTTCCCTTCGGCCCGTAGTCGGACTCGAAGCAAGTGGACACCGCCCGCGCTGCTACCGATCCCAAGTTCTCGCGGACCCCTGACCCGTGGCTGGGCCGCGGGTCAGGGGTTTCGCGGATTTACACGTCTCTAGACGTCGAAGTACAGCGAGAATTCGTAGGGGTGCGGCCGGATCTGGACCGGCAGGATCTCGTTCTCGCGCTTGAAGCTGATCCACGTCTCGATCAGGTCGGGCGTGAAAACCCCTCCCTCGGTGAGGTATTCGTGGTCCTCTTCCAGCCGGTCGATCACCGCGGACAGCTGCGTGGGCGCCTGCGGGATGTTGGCGGCCTCTTCGGGCGGCAGCTCGTAGAGGTCCTTGTCGACCGGGGCCTGCGGCTCGATCTTGTTCTTGATGCCGTCCAGGCCGGCCATCAGCATCGCCGAGAACGCCAGGTACGGGTTGCCCGACGAGTCGGGGCAACGGAATTCCAGCCGCTTGGCCTTCGGGTTGCTGCCGGTGATGGGTATGCGGACACACGCCGAACGGTTGCGCTGGCTGTACACCAGGTTGATCGGCGCCTCGAAGCCCGGAACCAGCCGCTTGTAGGAGTTCACCGTCGGGTTGGTGAACGCCAGCAGCGAGGGCGCGTGGTGCAGCAGTCCACCGATGTAGTGGCGTGCGGTGTCCGACAGACCGGCGTAGCCCGTCTCGTCGTACATCAGCGGGCTGCCGTCCTTCCACAGCGACTGGTGCGTGTGCATGCCCGAGCCGTTGTCGCCGAACAGCGGCTTCGGCATGAAGGTGACTGTCTTGCCCGCCTGCCACGCGGTGTTCTTGACGATGTACTTGTACAGCTGCATGTCGTCGGCCGCATGCAGCAGGGTGTTGAACTTGTAGTTGATCTCGGCCTGGCCGCCGCTACCCACCTCGTGGTGGCCCTTCTCCAGGCTGAAGCCCGACGCGATCAGGTTGTGCAGCATCCGGCTGCGCAGGTCGACGTAGTGGTCGACGGGGGCAACGGGGAAGTACCCACCCTTGGGGCGGACCTTGTAACCGCGGTTGGGGCTCCCGTCGGTTTCGTTGGGAGCGCCGGTGTTCCACCACCCCGAGATCGCGTCCACCTCGTAGAAGGAGCCATTGGTGCGCGAGTCGAAGCTCACCGAGTCGAAGATGTAGAACTCCGCCTCCGCGCCGAAGTACGCGGTGTCGGCGACGCCGGTACTGATCAGGTAGTTCTCCGCCTTACGCGCGATGTTGCGGGGGTCGCGCGAGTAGGGCTCGAGGGTGAACGGGTCGTGGACGAAGAAGTTGAGGTTCAGCGTCTTGGCTTCGGTGAACAGGTCGATGCGCGCGGTCGCCGGATCGGGGAGGAGCAGCATGTCGGATTCGTGGATCGACTGGAAGCCGCGAATCGACGAGCCGTCGAAGGCCAAACCATCCTCGAAGACGCTCTCGTCGAAGAACGAAATCGGAATCGTGAAGTGCTGCATGATGCCGGGCAGGTCACAGAACCGGACGTCGACAAATTCGACGTCCTCGTCCTTGGCGAGTTTGAAGACGTCGTCGGGCGTCTTTTCCGTCACTGAATGCTCCTTTACCTTGGTAATCCGCGGCCTGACGCTATGGAGACGATATTGCCCACCCGTCAACCACGTGTTGCACGGAGGTTACGTGACCACGCGTCCCACGACAGAAAGCGGAGCACAGGTCGGGTTCTATTGTGGGGCCCATGGACCGCAAGATCGTAACTGGTCTCGCCCCGCGGCGCAGCGTCGGGCCGTCCTCTTTTCGGACCGAGACGGCCGGCCGATGACGGCGGGGACACCGGGATCGCGCCCGGCCTATCCCGGCGAGGCGCTCGGGCTGCCCGAACGCGGGCCGGGATCGCTGGCGCCGATGGGACGTCGGCTGGTGGCGCTGCTCATCGACTGGCTGATCTCCTACGGCCTGGCGGCCCTGGCGATGGGTTTCGGTGTCATCTCCAAGGAGATGTTGGCGACGTCGGTGCTGGTCGTTTGGTTGGTGCTCGGCGTCGTCGCAGTCCGCCTGTTCGGTTTCACACCGGGG
This sequence comes from Mycobacterium sp. IS-2888, assembly GCF_001954215.1. NCBI lineage: Bacteria > Bacillati > Actinomycetota > Actinomycetes > Mycobacteriales > Mycobacteriaceae > Mycobacterium > Mycobacterium sp. IS-2888. Next base: position 23,428 of record NZ_MBET01000056.1, on the reverse strand, counting down.
CAGTTGGTGCTGGGGCTGGGCGTGGTGGCTCTCGACGGCCGGCTGGGGCTGGGCCGGCTGGTGGCGCGGGGGCTCCTGGTCGGGTTGGTGGTCCCGCCGTTGTTCACCGACTGGGACGGCCGCGGGCTGCAGGATCGGGTGACCGGCACGGCCGTCGTGCGGCGCTGAAACCGCAGGGCTATTTGCGGCGCACGGTGCGCTGCACGCCGCGCATCTTGCCGGCGTTCGGCAGCGGCCCCTTCGGCATGACGGCGGCACCGGCACGCGTTCCCAGCGCCGCCAACCGCGACTCCAGGTTGTCCATCTGCTTGACCGTGATGTTGGCCGGAAGCCGGGTCAGGTGGCGCTCCAGCTTGCCCAGCGGAATCTCGCCCTCGCCGGTGCCGACGATGATGTCGTAGATCGGCACGTCGCCGACCAGTCGAGCGGTGCGCTTTTTCTCCTGGGCCACGAGCGGTTTGACCCGGGCCGCCGCGCCCTCGCCGACCAAGATGACGCCGGGCCGGCCGAGAACCCGGTGCACGGCATCGAAGTGACCCGTCGCGGCAACACCCGGGGTTACCCGCCACTTGCCGCGCAGATTGTCCAGCACCCACGCCGCGGCGCCGGTTTGACCTTCGGCTTTGCGGTAGATCGATCGCTGCGCGCGGCGGCTGAAGATGATGAAGGTGACCAAACCGCCCAGCACCACGCCGAGCAGGATGAGGCTGATCATGGTGAATCCGCCGACCAGGATGCCAGCCGCCACCGAGGCGCCCACGATCAGCACGAACGCGCCGATCATGTACGGCAGCAGGCGCTTGTCCTCCCGGCGCTGAATGTTGAACGCCTGCCACAACTGGGTGCGGCGCTCCCGCGCGGCCGCTTTGCGCGCGGCCTGCGCCTGCGCCCTGGCGGCCTTGTTCTCGGCGGCAGTGCGGGGTTTAGCCATAGTCACCAAGGATACGTACGTGCGGAGTCGGCTAGCGTGCCGAGGCGCCCGAGGCCCGGGTGCGTGCGGCCTGCTCGTAGAGGCGGCCTGCCCGGTACGACGACCGCACCAGCGGCCCGGCCAGCACCCCGGAGAATCCCAACCCGTCGGCGTGCCCCGCGAACTCGACGAACTCCTCGGGCCGCACCCAGCGCTCGACCGGATGGTGACGCGTCGACGGCCGCAGGTACTGGGTGATGGTGACGATGTCGCAGCCGGCTTCACGCAGGTCGGCCAGGGCGGTGCGCACTTCGTCGGGCGTTTCGCCGAGGCCGAGGATGAGGTTGCTCTTGGTGACCAGGCCCGCGTCGCGCGCCGCGGTGAGCACCGAAAGGCTGCGCTGGTAGGTGAAGGCGGGCCGAATCCGTTTGAAGATCCGGGGCACGGTTTCGACGTTGTGCGCCAACACTTCTGGGCGCGACTCGAAGACCTCCGCGAGTCGCGCGGGCTCGCCGTTGAAGTCCGGGATCAACAGCTCGACGCCGGTCGACGGGTTCAATTCCTTGATGGCGCGCACGGTTTCGGCGTACAGCCACGCCCCGCCGTCGTCCAGGTCGTCGCGGGCGACGCCGGTGACGGTGGCGTAGCGCAGCCCCATGGTGCGCACGCTTTCGGCGACGCGGCGGGGCTCGTCGCGGTCCAGCGGCGCGGGTTTTCCGGTGTCGATCTGGCAGAAGTCGCACCGGCGCGTGCACTGGTCACCGCCGATCAGGAAGGTGGCCTCGCGGTCCTCCCAGCATTCGAAGATGTTGGGGCAGCCGGCCTCTTCGCAGACCGTGTGCAGGCCCTCCCGCCGGACCAGGCTCTTCAGCTCGGTGTACTCGGGTCCCATCCGGGCCCGGGTCTTGATCCACGGCGGTTTGCGCTCGATCGGGGTCTGCGCGTTGCGCACTTCGAGGCGCAGCAACTTGCGCCCTTCGGGCGCCACAGACTTAGGCGAGCTCACTATGTCGATGCTACGCGGGCGGGGGTTGGTCGCCAGGTAAGGGCGAGGCGTCCGTCCAGCGCGTGGCAGACGGCTTCGGCGACCGCGGCCCGGACGTCGTCGACGGTGACCGTGCGGCCGAGTTCGGCGGACAGCGACGTCACGCCGGCATCGCTGATGCCGCACGGCACGATGGCCTTGAACGCGTTGAGATCGCAGTCGCAGTTGAGCGCGAAGCCGTGCAGGGTGGTCGCACGCGCCACCCGCACCCCGATGGCGGCGACCTTGCGCGCGGGCCGGCCGGCGCCGGCGGGTACCCACACCCCAGACCTGCCCTCGATTCGGCTCGTGTCCAGACCGAGGTTGCCGCACACCATGATGAGCGATTCCTCAAGGCGCCGAACGTAATTGACGACGTCGAGCGGTTCGGCCAGCCTGATGATCGGGTAGCCGACCAACTGTCCCGGGCCGTGCCAGGTGATCTTGCCGCCGCGGTCGGTGTCTATGACATCTGCGACGCGAGCGTCGCTGACCGGCCGTTCGTGCGGCTCGGTCCGGCGCCCGGCGGTGTAGACCGACGGGTGCTCGAGCAGCAGCAGCGTGTCCGGGCCCCCGGCGACCCTGGCGTCGGCCAGGTCGCGCTGCAGCTGCCAGGCGGTGCGGTAGTCGACCGTGCCCAGCTGGCGGACGTCGATCGCGGTCGGCGTCGACCGGATGGAATCCATCACGCTCGTGACGGTACTCGGGCCTGGTGCGGTTTGCGACGCGACGGTCGGGTGATGTGGCTCAATCGCGCTCACGCCGGGCGGTGGCGTAGCCGAGCGCTTCGCCGATGGTGTTGTGATGGAACTGGAAACCGGCGCGCTCCAGCACGGCGGGGATGGCCCGCTGACCGATCAGCAGTCCCTCGTCGGCGAATTCGCCGAGCGCGGCCCGCACCGCGAAACCGGGCAACAGCAACGGCGTTGGACGGTTGACCGCGCGGCCGAAGGCGGTGGTGAATTCGGCGTTGGTGACGGGCGCCGGCCCGGTCATGTTCACCGGGCCGGACAGGGTTGGGTTTGAGATCGCGAACAGCAGCGCCCGCACCTCGTCCTCGAGACTGATCCACGACATGTATTGGCGGCCGCTACCCAGCCGGGCGCCGAGCCCGGCCGAGAACAGTGGCCGCATCCGGCGCAGCGCACCGCCCGCGCGGGCCAGCACCAGGCCGGTGCGGGCCAGCACAACCCGGACGCCGCCGTATTGGGCCGGCAGCGTGGCGGCTTCCCAGTCTTCGCACAGCTGGGCCAGGAAACCCGTTCCGGCACGGTCGTTTTCGTCGACCACTCGGTCCTTGGTGTCGCCGTAGAAACCGACCGCGCTGGCATTGACCAGCGTTTCGACCCCGGCGTCGACGACCGCGTTGGCCAGCACCTCGGTGGGGGCGATCCGGCTGTCGCGCAAGCTCTGCTTGAAGGCGCCCGACCACCGGCGCTGGCCGACGTTGACGCCGCAGAGGTTGACGACCGCGTCGACGTCGGTCAGCGCGTCGACATCGAACTCGCCGCTTTCCGGATTCCAGTGCAGTTCTTCGGAATTCGCCGGTGTGCGGCGCACGATGCGCAGCACCGTGTGATCGGCCGCGCGCAGCGCCGCCGCCAGGGCCGAGCCGATCAGGCCGGACGACCCCGCTATCGCGATGACGGCGTGATGACCAGCTCGGGACACGTCGTCACAACCCGAGGTCTGCCTCGAACGCTCCCTCTTCGAGCCGGTGTTTGATCGTGGTGAGGAAACGTCCGGCGTCCGCGCCGTCGATCAGCCGGTGGTCATAGGTCAACGGGAGATAGCACACCGAGCGCACGCCGATCGACTCGTTGCCGCTTTCGTCGACGACCACGCGCGGGCGTTTGACGATGGCGCCGGTGCCCAGCATGGCCGCCTGCGGCGGGACCAGGATCGGGGTGTCGAACAAGGCTCCCTGGCTGCCGATGTTGGTGATCGTGAAGGTGCCACCGGACAACTCGTCGGGTTTCAGGTTGCTCGACCGGGCGCGGGCGGCGATGTCGGCGATTGCCCGCGCCAGCCCGGCCAGCGACAGGTCACCGGCGTTGTGGATCACGGGGGAGAGCAGGCCCTGATCGGTGTCGACGGCGAAGCCCAGGTGCTCGGCGTCGTAGTAGGTGATCTCCTTGGTGTCCTCGTTGTAGCTGGCGTTGATGTTGGGGTGAATCTTCAGCGCATCGATCACGGCCTTGGCGATGAACGGCAGGAACGTCAGGTTCACGCCCTCGCGCTCGGCGAACGCGGCCTTGGCCCTGGCCCGCAACCCGACGATCCTGGTCATGTCGACCTCGTGGGTCTGGGTGAGTTGCGCTGTGGCCTGCAGGGATTCGCGGGTCTTGGCCGCGGTGAGCTGACGGATCCGGCTGGCCTTTTGCGTGGTGCCGCGCAGGTGTGCCAGCGCGGGCGCCGGAGTGGGCGCGGCGGGTGCGGACGGGGCGGCGGCGGGGGCCGCCGCGGCCGGGGCGGGCGCCTTCTGCGCCTCTTCCTTCTTCTCGGCGGCGGCCAGCACGTCCTGCTTGCGGATGCGCCCGCCCACGCCGGTGCCCGTGACCTCGGCGAGGTCGATGTTGTTCTCGCTGGCCAGTTTTCGTACCAGCGGGGTGACGTACGGGACGCCGTCGGTTGAGGTCTCCGCCGCCGGCCGCTGGGGAGCGGCGGGCTCGGCTTTCGGCGGCGGCGCAGGTTGGGGCTTGGGCTCCGGTGCGGGGGTCGGCTTGGCGGCGGGTTCGGGCTTCGGTTCGGGTTTCGGCTCGGGCTCGGGCTTGGGTTCGGGTTGGGGAGCGGGAGCGGGAGCCGCCGGGGCGCGATCCTCGGTCCCGACGCCGATCCGCGCCAACTCGCCGCCCACCGGGACCGTGGCGTCCTCGTCGGCGGTGATGCTGACCAACACGCCGGCCACCGGCGACGGGATCTCCGTGTCCACCTTGTCGGTGGACACTTCCACCAGCGGCTCGTCCACCTGCACGGAATCGCCGACCTTCTTCAGCCACCGAGTCACGGTGCCCTCGGTCACCGACTCGCCGAGCTCGGGCATCAGTACCGGCTGCCCGTCACCCGAGTCGCCGCTGGGCGCTTTGGGAGCCGCCGCCGCGGGTTCGGGTTCCGGCTGGGCCTGGGGTTCCGGCTCGGCCTGCGGCTCGGGTTGGCTGGGCGCTTCGGGTTCTGCTTGGGCTTCGGGTTCTGCTTCGGCTTCGGGTTGGGCCTCGGGCTGGGTTTCGGGCTGGCCCTGGGTTTGCTCGCCGGCGTCGCCGATCACCGCCAGGTCGCCGCCAACCTCGACGGTGTCGTCCTCCTGGGCAATGATCTTGGTCAGCACACCCGCGGCGGGCGACGGGATTTCGGTGTCGACCTTGTCGGTCGACACCTCGACCAGCGGCTCGTCGAGCTCGACCGTATCGCCTTCCTGCTTGAGCCAGCGCGTGACCGTTCCCTCGGTGACGCTCTCACCGAGGGCCGGCATCTGCACGGAGAAGGCCATCTCTATTGACTCCTCGATCGGTTGTCGGCGCAGGTCGACATCTGGCTTACCACACCGCGGTGTAGGCGGCGTGGAGGCCAAGTTTCGAAACTATCCTGTCATTGCTCCCGCACCGGCACACATCCAGGGCGGACCGCGCTCGGCGCCAGGTCAGCCCCGGCCCGCTTGCTACGGTGTGGCCACTGCCAGTAAGAGCGGGGAGGTCCGATGCCGGCAATTCAACAGGTACCCCAGCGGTTCGTCGACAGCGCGGACGGCGCACGCATCGCGGTCTACGAAGAAGGCAACCCCGACGGGCCGCCCGTCGTGCTGGTGCACGGCTTTCCCGACTCGCATGTGCTGTGGGACGGCGTCGTCCCGCACCTGGCCGAGCGCTTCCGGGTCATCCGCTACGACAACCGCGGAGTCGGGCTGTCGTCGGTGCCCAAGCCGGTTTCGGCGTACACCATGGACCGGTTCGCCGACGACTTCGCCGCGGTGACCGGTGAGCTGAGCCCCGGCAGCCCGGTCCACGTGCTGGCCCACGACTGGGGATCGGTGGGGGTGTGGGAGTACTTGAAACGACCCGGTGCCGGTGATCGGGTCGCTTCGTTCACCTCGGTGTCGGGTCCGAGCCATGAGCAATTGGTCGACTACATCTTCAGCGGCCTGCGGCGACCGTGGCGGCCGCGCAGGTTTGCGCGCGCGATCAGCCAAACGTTGCGCTTCAGCTACATGGTGTTTCTTTCGATCCCGGTGCTGGCGCCGTTGTTCCTGCGGCTGACGATGTCGGTCCCCGCGCTGCGGCGCAACGTGGTCGACAACATCCCCGACGAGCTGATCCACCATTCCGAGAACCTGGCCCGCGACGCCTCCCAGTCGGTTAAAACGTATCCCGCCAACTACTTTCGCTCGTTTGCCAAACGCCGCGAGGCCATCCACATCGTCGACGTACCGGTGCAGCTGATCGTCAACACCCAGGACAAGTACGTGCGGCCCTACTCCTACGACGAGACCGCGCGCTGGGTGCCACGGCTGTGGCGACGCGACATCAAGGCCGGTCACTTTTCACCGATGTCGCACCCACAGGTGATGGCCGCCGCGGTGCATGACTTCGCCGACCTGGCCGAGGGCAAGCAACCCAGCCGCGCGCTGCTGCGCGCCCAAGTCGGGCGTCCGCGCGAGTACTTCGGCGACATGCTGGTCGCGGTCACCGGCGCGGGCAGCGGCATTGGGCGCGAGACCGCCTTCGCCTTCGCGCGCGAGGGCGCCGAGGTGGTCGTCAGCGACATCGACGAGGCGGCCGTCAAGGAAACCGCGGCCCAGATCGCCTCGCGGGGCGGCGTCGCCCACCCCTACGTGCTCGACGTGTCCGACACCGAGGCGGTCGAGGCCTTCGCCGCGCGGGTCAGCGCCGACCACGGCGTGCCCGACATCGTGGTCAACAACGCCGGCATCGGGCAGGCGGGCAACTTCCTGGACACCCCGGCCGAGCAATTCGACCGGGTCCTGGACGTCAACCTCGGCGGCGTCGTGAACGGCTGCCGGTCGTTCGGGCGGCGCCTTGTCGAGCGCGGCACCGGCGGGCACATCGTTAACGTGTCGTCGATGGCCGCCTACGCACCGCTGCAGTCGCTGAGTGCTTATTGCACGTCCAAGGCCGCGAGTTACATGTTCTCCGACTGCCTGCGGGCCGAACTCGACGCCGCCGGTGTCGGCTTGACCACCATCTGCCCCGGGGTGATCGACACCAACATCATCAACACCACCCGGTTCGACGCGCCCGCCGGAAAGCAAGAGGAGGATGTCGACGGCCGGCGGGGCCAGCTGGGCAAGATGTTCGCGCTGCGCCACTACGGGCCTGACAAGGTCGCCAACGCAATCTTGTCATCGGTCAAGAAGAACAAACCGATCCGCCCCGTCGCACCGGAAGCCTATGCGCTCTACGGCATTTCGAGGGTACTGCCGCAGGCGCTGCGCAGCACCGCCCGGATGCGGGTGATCTAGACCGCGCTCACGGGCCGGTTGCCGCTCGAGGACCGCGTGATACCAGCAGCGCGCCGCCGATCCCGAGGATCCCGATAACCGCCAGCGGGATGGCCCACATCTGCCGACCGTGCACCGCCGAATTGCATTGCGCCACAAAGTCGGTGTGCGGGAGGACCTGGTTGAGGATCGGGATGTTCGCCCCGTTCTTGTCGTTGGCGTTGCGTGCCGCGGAGGAATCCGGGGCAATTCCGTTGCCGCATGAAATGGATGTGCCGCTGCTGTCAGACACCGACACCGGCACGAGCAGCCCGATGACACCGGCCAGCAAAAGCACGGCGCCCAGCGCCATGATCAACCGTCGCGCAGTCACAGTTTGCCTCCTGTCGAACACCGACCCGTGAGAGGGTTATCCGCTGCGCCGCATGGCTAAACAGAAATTTGCTCATCGGTTGCGCGACGCGGCCCAATTGCCTTCGGTGGCAACTATCACCGACCGTGGGTGCTATGGCCGTTTTCCGCTAGCCGTTTACCGCGAGCCCGTTTCAGCTAGCCGTTTTCTGCTAGCCACTTTCCGCTATGTCGGCCAGCACCGCGAACATCGTCCGGGTGGGAACGCCGGTGGCTCCCTTGGGCGTGTATCCCCATGGGCTGCCGGTGTTATAGGCCGGGCCGGCCACGTCGATGTGCGCCCAGGCCACTCCGTCCGCGACGAATTCGCGAAGGAACACGCCGGCCACCAGCATGCCGGCGAAGCGCTGCCCGCTGATGTTGGCAAGGTCGGCAACGGTGGACTTCAGGTCGTCTTTGAGCTCGTCGGGCAGCGGCATGGGCCAGCCGTTCTCCCCGACCCGCTGCGAGATCGCCGCGACCCGGTCGCGGAACTCGTCGCTGCCCATCACTCCGGGGATGCGTGCGCCCAGCGCCACGGTCTGGGCGCCGGTGAGGGTCGAGGTTTCGATCAGATAGTCGGGATTGTCCTCGCACGCGCGGACGATGGCGTCGGCCAGGATGAGCCGGCCCTCGGCGTCGGTGTTGAGCACCTCGACCGTCGTACCGCCGTATTGCGTCAACACGTCGCCGGGGCGCTGCGCGGTCGCCGACGGCATGTTCTCGGCCATCGGGACGGTCGCGATCACGTCGATCGGCAATTCGAGCTGCGCGGCCAGCGTGACGGTCGCGATGACCGCGGCCGCCCCGCCCATATCCGAGGTCATGTAATGCATCGACGCGGCAGGCTTGATCGAAATGCCGCCGGTGTCGAAGGTGACGCCCTTACCCACCAGCGCCACCTTCTTGGCCTGCTTCGGTTTTTTGGCCAGCCGCGAACCCCGGTGGATCAGCCGCACCAGCCGTGGCGGGCGCGACGAGCCCTGGCCGACGCCGATCACCCCGCCGTAGCCGCCCTTCTGCAACGCCTTGTCGTCGAGCACCTCGACCTCCAGGCCCGCGGACTCGCCCAAAGCCCTTGCGCGCTTGGCGAATTCGGCGGGGAAGAGGTGGCTCGGCGGGGTGTTGACCAGATCGCGGGCGGTCGCGACCGCGGTCGCGATGGCCGCGGCATGGGCCGCCTGGGATTTGGCGCCCTTGGCACTGGACAGCACGGTGATCTTGCGCAGGCCTTGGTCCTTCGGTGCGGTCTTGTCGCTGCGGAAAGCGGTGAATCGGTAGCTGCCCAGGATCAACCCCTCGACGGCTGCCTCCAGATCCAATTCGGTCAGCGTGGTGATTGCGGCCTCGGCGCTGTTCAGCGCGCGCGCCGCCGTGCCGGCCGCGCGCCGGATCGTGTCCGCGGGCCACTCCGATCGCGGCTTGCCCAGGCCGACCGTGAGCACGCTGGCCACCGGAAGCGACGGCACCACCAGGCGGTGCACCTGATCACTGCCGCCGGTGGCCTCGAGCGCCCGCAGGCCGGCCTCGATCTCGGCGATCGCGGCGGCGGACAGGAACGCCTCGGCGGCGGTAACGACGGCCCCCGGCCGGTCTTCGTCGCCGGTCGAGACGACCGGCACAACCAACACCGAAGAACCCGCGCCACGTTTCGGCAGCGATGTGGCGACCTGGACGGACGGGGATTGGTAACTCGGTTCGGTGGTCACGGGCAATCACCCTAGTCACCGGGACCGGGCCCGGGGCCGGCACCGCCCTTAGCGCGCAACTCGAAGGCGGTGACCGGCTCGTCAAAACCCTTGAGCGTCAGCGGAGGGTGGGCGACCGCGGGCCAATCCGGCAACTCGTCGTGCAGCGCCGAGTCGGCGAGGATCTGCCGGGGCGCCGCCGCGGCGACCAAGCGCGCGGCCAGGTTGACCGGGTTGCCGAAGTAGTCCCCGTTGGTGGCCAGCACGCTGCCGTAGGCAAGGCCGGCACGAACGTGCAGGCCCTCCTCGCGCGCCCGCGGATGCTCGACAAGATCGACCGCCGCCGTGACCAGCTGCTCGGGCGACGCGCTGACCCACATCACCTCGTCGCCAATGAACTTCACCAGCCGCCCGCCGTCGGCGTGCACCACGTCGGCGACGGTGCCGCCGAATTCGGTGAGTAGCAGCGACAATTGCGCCGGCGTGAGCGCTTGGGTCAACGCGGTGAAACCGGACAGATCCGCAAAACCGACGCCGCAGATCACGCTCGCCGACGTGCCGAGCAGGACGCCCTCGAAATACGTTCGGGCACTGATCAAGTGGTGACGGTGCACGACGTCGATCAGGGCGCCGATGCGGGGAATGAACTCGGCGACCGCGCGGTAGGCCTGCGCCGTGGCGAGCTCGTCGTGGGTGTAGTTCATCTGGATGTCCGGCGTCCCGGCGCGGATCATCGTCCCCTCGGCCTCCGCGAGGCGGGCCATCGCGGCGCCGAGCACCCGCAGCAGGCCGAACGCCCCGTCCTCGCCCACCACCGCCTTCAGCCCGACCCACGTCGATAGGGCGTCGACGTCGGCCTCGCTCAGCACCGGAACGTCAGGACCGGCGATGGTCAAACCGAGCAAACCCCACGCCTGCGCCACGTCGTCGGCCGACAAACCGAGCTTCTCGGCCGCGGCCTGCACGGTGTAGATGGGGCGTCCCGACCACGACAGGGCGTCACCGGCGAGCCCGAACAGCCTGCCGCGGCGCTCGGCCTCGACCATCTCCTCGACGCTGAAGCCCAGTCCATCGAGGTACTTGATCAGGTCGGTTCGCTCGCGCGGGTTTGCGATTCCGGCGGCCTCGAGCGCGTCGAAGTCCAGGTGATCGGACACCTACCCAAGTGTGCCAGCAATACCGCTGGATTAGGGTGAGACGCCGTGACCGACGACGCGCAGCACGGACCGCTGGAAGACCGCCACCGCGAATTGGGTGCCAGCTTCGCCGAGTTCAGCGGCTGGCTCATGCCGGTGTCGTATGCCGGCACCGTCAGCGAACACAACGCCACCCGAAACTCCGTCGGCCTGTTCGACGTCAGTCACCTCGGCAAGGCGCTGGTGCGCGGGCCGGGCGCGGCGAAGTTCGTCAACTCCGCCCTCACCAACGATTTGGGCCGCATCGGCCCGGGCAAGGCCCAATACACGTTGTGCTGCACCGAATCCGGCGGTGTCATCGACGACCTGATCGCCTACTACGTCGACGACGACGAAATCTTCCTGGTGCCCAACGCCGCCAACACCACCGCGGTGGTCGACGCGCTGCGGGCGGCCGCGCCCGCCGGGGTGACCATCAGCAACGAGCATCGCTCGTATGCGGTGCTGGCGGTGCAGGGCCCGCGATCCGCCGACGTGCTCGGCGAGCTGGGGCTGCCGACCGACATGGACTACATGGGTTACGCCGACGCCGCCTTCTCCGGTGTGCCGGTGCGCGTGTGCCGCACGGGATACACGGGCGAGCATGGCTACGAACTGCTGCCGGCCTGGGATTCCGCAGGCGTGGTGTTCGACGCGCTGGCGGCGGCGGTCAAGTCCGCCGACGGCGAGCCCGCCGGGCTGGGCGCCCGCGACACGCTTCGCACCGAGATGGGCTACCCGCTGCATGGGCACGAACTTTCGCTCGACATCTCGCCGCTGCAGGCCCGATGCGGCTGGGCGATCGGATGGAAGAAGGACGCGTTCTTCGGTCGCGACGCGCTGCTGGCCGAAAAGGAAGCCGGGCCGCGACGGCTGCTGCGCGGGCTGCGGATGGTCGGTCGCGGGGTGTTGCGTCCCGGGCTGACGGTGCTCGATCACGAGGCGCCGGTCGGGATCACCACGTCGGGCACGTTCTCGCCGACGCTGCAGGCCGGCATCGCGCTCGCGCTGATCGACACCGACGCGGGAATCGAAGACGGCCAGCAAATCACCGTCGACATCCGCGGCCGCGCGGCCGAGTGCGAAGTCGTGCGTCCGCCCTTCGTCGCCGTCAAAACTCGTTAGCCGGCACCGATTCCCGTGGCACAAACCCGTTCGCGCGCAGGGATACAATCGGCGCCATGACCAGCGGCTCGCATGAGTTCACGGTGATGCGCGCGTCGAATCCGGCGAGCGACGCCGAACGTGCGGCGATTCTGGCCGACCCTGGTTTCGGCAAATACTTCACCGACCACATGGTCTCGATCGACTACGCCGAGGACCAAGGTTGGCACAACGCGCGGGTCATCCCGTACGGCCCGATCCAGCTGGACCCGTCCGCGATCGTGCTGCACTACGCGCAAGAGGTGTTCGAGGGACTCAAGGCCTATCGGTGGGCGGACGGTTCGATCGTGTCGTTTCGCCCCGACGCCAACGCGGCCAGGATGCGCTCGTCGGCGCGGCGGCTCGCGATTCCCGAGCTGCCCGACGAGCTGTTCCTCGAGTCCCTGCGCCAACTCGTCGCCGTCGACAATGCGTGGGTGCCCCGGGCCGGCGGCGAAGAGGCGCTGTATCTGCGACCGTTCATCTTCGCGACGGAGTCGGGGCTGGGGGTGCGGCCGGCCAAGCTGTACCGCTACCTGCTGATTGCGTCGCCGGCCGGCGCCTATTTCAAGGGCGGCATCAGCCCGGTCACCGTCTGGGTGTCGACCGAATACGTGCGGGCCTGCCCCGGCGGCACCGGGGCGGCCAAGTTCGGCGGCAACTATGCCGCCTCGCTGCTGGCTCAGGCCCAGGCCGCGGAGAACAGCTGCGACCAAGTCGTCTGGCTCGACGCCGTGGAGCGTCGCTTCGTCGAAGAGATGGGCGGCATGAACCTGTTCTTCGTGCTGGGCAGCGGCGGATCGGCGCGGCTGGTCACCCCCGAGCTGTCCGGGTCGCTGCTGCCCGGGATAACACGGGATTCGTTGCTGCAGTTGGCCATTGACGCCGGATTCGCGGTCGAGGAACGCAAGATCGATATCGACGAGTGGCAGAAGAAGGCCGCCGCGGGGGAGATCACCGAGGTGTTTGCCTGCGGCACCGCGGCCGTCATCACCCCGGTCTCGCAGGTGAAGTACGGCGATGCCGAGTTCAGCATCGCCGACGGCCAGCCCGGGGAAGTGACGATGGCGCTGCGCGACACGCTGACCGGGATACAGCGCGGCACCTTCGCCGACACCCACGGCTGGATGTCGCGGCTGGGCTAGCGCGACCGCCCTGCCCGCCCGCTAGAACCGCACCAATGCCGCGAGCGCCACGGCGCCGACCGTCGTCGTCAATTCGATGGCCGCCCCCAACACGTCGCCGGTGATGCCGCCGAAGCGGCGCACGCAGTGCGCCACCAGCGCCGCGCCGCAGCACACCGCCAGCAGCACCGCGACCGGGCCCTGCCACGGCCGCGGACCCGCCGCCAGCGATGCGACGAGCAACACCGCGAGCCAGGCCGCCACCACCGGCGCGGGCTGCGTTCCCGCAACCCGCGCCCCCAGCGCGCTGCCCTCGGCCGCGGGCACGGACCGCCGGCAGGCCAGCACCGCGGTGACGCGGCCCGCCGCGACGGCCACCACGATCGCGGCGGCACCGAGCGAGGCAAATGCCAGGCCCTGCAACGTGATCACGAGCACGACGGCGGCCACGCCGAACGGTCCGGTCGAGCCGTCGCGCATCACCGCCAGCGCGCGCGGCGCGGGCCCGTAACAACCCAGCCCGTCGGCCGTGTCGGCCACACCGTCGATGTGCAGGCCGCGGGTGGCCAGCAGCAGCGCCGCCACCGCGAGGAACCCGGGCAGCGGGCTGGACGCGCCGAAGGCGTGCGCACTGCCCCACGTGACCGCCGCGCCCAGCCCACCCAGCGCGACGCCCACCACCGGCAGCGCGGTCATGGCGCCGCGGCCCATCGGCCCCGCCCCGACACGCGGCGCAATCGTGCCGAACGCGAAAGCCGTTGCCAGCGAACGCATCACGGCGGGGGAGCACCATCGGAGCGCGTGGACACACCGGCGTCGGTGAACGTCGCCATCGACGACAGCGCGGCCACCGCGCCGCGCAGCAGCGGCAGCGCCGCGGTGGCGCCGGTGCCCTCGCCGAGCCGCATGCGCAGATCCAGAATCGGGTCCAGCTCGAGAGCCGCCAAGGCCAGCGCGTGCCCCGGCTCGGTGGACCGGTGACCGGCCTGCCACCAGTGCCTAGCGCCCGGCGCCAGGCGCTCGGCCACCAACGCGGCGGCGGTCACCGCCATCCCGTCCAGCAGCAGCGGCGTGCGCCGCACCGCGGCCTGCGCGCAAAAGCCCGCCATCGCGGCCAGGTCCGCGCCGCCGCAGCAGCGCAGCAGCCCGACCGGGTCGGGCAGCACCCGCTGGGTCCGAAACAGGGCGTCGCGAACCGCGGCGGTCTTGCGTGACCAGCCGGCGTCGTCGACCCCGGTCCCGAAGCCGACCACCGCAACCGGCTCGGCATTCGTCAGCGCCGCCACCAAAACCGCTGCCGCAGTGGTGTTTCCGATTCCCATGTCACCGGCGATCAGCAAGTCGGCCCCGGCATCGACCTCCTCGTCGGCGATAGACCGCCCGGCCGCGATCGCCCGGGCGGTCTCCTCGTCCGTCAGTGCGTCCTCGACGGCGATATCGCCGCTGCCGCGCCGCACTTTGTGGGCGCCGATGCGTTCCGAGAGCGAGTCGGCGTCCACCGCCAGGTCGGCGACGCGCACGGTCGCCCCGGCGACATCGGCCAGCACGTTGATCGCCGCCCCACCCGCGTCGATGTTGGCGACCATCTGCGCGGTCACTTCCGGCGGGTAGGCCGACACGCCGGAGCGAGCGACACCGTGGTCGCCGGCGAACACCACCACCCGCGCGCGCTCGAACTGGCGCGGCGGGCATTGCCCCTGGCACGAGCAGACCCAGACCGACAGGTCCTCGAGTCGGCCCAGCGCGCCCCGCGGCTTGGTCAGCGTGTCCTGCCGCGCGCGGGCGGCGGCCGCGGCGGCGGCGTCGGGCGGCGAAATCGCAGTGAATTCCATCACGTTCCCGGCGGTTTGATCGGGACCGCCTGGCCGGCGACCACCAGCACGACGCGGTCACACAACGCGGCCAGGCGCTGGTTGAGGTTGCCCAGTTCGTCGGCGAACCGCCGGCCCGACGCGGTGGCCGGCACTACGGTCAGCCCGACCTCCGGGCTGACGAGCACCAGCGTCGATCCGAACGCGCCGATCGCGGCGACCATGTCGTCGATCGTCTCCGCGACCGACGTCGCCGCCGACCCGTTCTCCCACGCATGATGGCGGTCCAGCGTGCCGGTGAGCCAGGCGCCGAGGTCGTCGACGAGCGTCGGGGTGTCCGGCGACCCCCGCAATTGGGTTGTGATGTCGTCGGTTTCGATCGTCGACCAATGCGCGGGACGACGGTCGCGGTGCTGCGCGACGCGGCGTGCCCACGCCTCGTCGGTGTGCCCGGCGGGCCCGGGGGCCAGGTAGCGGACCGGCTGACCGGGCGCCAGCGACGAGGCGATGGCCTCCTCGGCCCACCGGGATTTGCCCGATCTGATCCCGCCGAGCACCAGGGTGCGCACCGGGGTCAGACGGCTTTCAGGCGAGGGTCAATCGACACTGCTGCCGTGCTTGACTTGGGGCCGGGGCGTCCGCATCCGGCGCATTTGGGAGGCCCGGCTGGCGGCGTAAAGCCCTAGCTTCCAACGGCTTTCGGTGTTGTTCGGGAACTTGACGTCGACGAGCTTGTTGACCTTGCGGCCCAGAATCAGCCCGTCGACGCTCATCACGGCCATCAGGACCAGCATCGCCGGAGAGATGTAGAGCTGCAGTTGCGGGACACCGAACATGATGAACAGCAACGCCAGCGTGGACGGCATGAACAGCCCCAGGAAGTTGCGCCGGGAATCCACCACGTCGCGCACATACCGGCGCACCGGTCCCTGATCGCGCGGCAGCAGGTAGGCCTCTTCGCCGGCCATCATGCGCTCCCGGCGATCCGACATCCGCGCCCGGCTCACGGCTCGTTCGGCCCTGCGCTCCTCGCGGGACAATTTCGGGCCGGCCAGCGATTTGCGCCGGGCCCGCGCCTCGGCGGCGGTCATCGGCGCCGGCGCGACCGGACCCTTGCGGCTGCTGCGCCGGGCATCGGTGCGCTTGGGCGTCGGCCGACCCTTGGGACCGGTCTTGCGCGACCCCCGGGCCGCGGTTTCGGCGGGATCGGCCGGCTCGGGCGCGACCAGCTCCGCCGAACCCTCGTCGAGGTCCTCTTCATGGGTTTTCTTGCGGCCCAGCAACTTCACAGTCGCCAGGTTACTTCGCGGGCCGTCCGCGCCGAAATGGCCCCGGACGGCGTCGTGATTATTCATGCTCCAGCACGCCGATGCACCTACGCTTACCTCTGATGAATGGCTGCCTGTGATGGACGACGGCTCGATGGCCTCGGATGATGCTGCCGCTGGCCTCGCACCCGGTCGCCTCCAGCTGCCGGCCATGCAGGTCCTGGTGGCCCCGGATTGCTACGGCGACAGCCTCACGGCCGTCGAGGCGGCCGCTGCCATCGCCACGGGCTGGACCCGGTCGCGTCCGGGGGACCGCTTCATCGTCGCCCCTCAGTCCGACGGCGGACCAGGCTTCATCGACGTGCTGGCCAGCCGGCTCGGCGAGAAGCGGCGAGCGCGGGTATCCGGGCCGCTGAACGCCCCGGTCGACGCCGAGTGGGTGTTCGATCGCGGCTCGGCAACCGCGTACCTGGAGTGCGCGCAGGCGTGTGGTCTGGCGTTGCTGGGCGTTCCACCTTCGCCGGAGACCGCGATGGCTGCGCACAGCAGGGGAGTCGGCCAGCTCATCGCCGAGGCCCTGGGCGCCGCGCCCAGGCGGATCGTGGTCGGGCTGGGCGGCAGCGCGTCCACCGACGGCGGGCAGGGCCTCGTCGCCGAGCTGGGCGGCCTGGAAGTCGCGCGGCAGCAACTTGCCGACGTGGAGCTGATCGCCGCCTCGGACACCGAATATCCGCTGTTGGGCCCCTGGGGAGCCGCCAGGATGTTCGGGCCGCAGAAGGGCGCGGACACCGCGACCGTCGCGGCGCTCGAAGTCCGCCTCGAGGCGTGGGCGCTGGAACTCGAAGCGGTCGCCGGGCGCGATGTGAGCTCCGAGCCGGGCGCGGGCGCCGCCGGCGGCATCGGCGCCGCGCTGCTGGCGCTGGGCGGCCGCAGCGAGTCCGGCGCGGACATCATCGCCGAGCACACCAACCTGGCCGACGACCTCGAGACCGCCGAGCTGATCGTCACCGGTGAAGGCCGGTTCGACGAGCAATCCCTGCACGGAAAGGTCGTCGGCTGGCTCGCCGGTAGGGCCCGCCCGCTGGGCATTCCGGTGATCGTGCTCGCCGGCCAGGTCGATTTGGAGAAATCGACGGTGCGATCGGCGGGCATCATGGCCGCCCTGTCGATCGCCGACCACGCCGGATCGGTGCGCCTGGCGCTGGCCGACGCGGCGAATCAGCTCATGGGGTTGGCGTCGGAGGTGGCCGAGCGACTCGGGAATAGCGGTCCCGCAAGGTACCGTTGAGGGAGTGAGTTTCCCCGCGTGGTCTCCGATCGCGGCTGACCCACCCAAACAATGAGGCATGTAGGAGAAGCAATGACGGTGCAGAACGAGTCGAGCGCCAAGACCCACGGCGTGATCCTGACCGAGGCCGCCGCCACCAAGGCGAAGTCCCTGCTGGACCAGGAGGGACGTGATGACCTGGCGCTGCGTATCGCGGTTCAGCCGGGTGGATGCGCCGGGCTGCGCTACAACCTCTTCTTTGACGACCGCACCCTGGACGGCGATCTGACCGCCGACTTCGGTGGTGTGACGTTGACCGTGGACCGGATGAGCGCGCCGTACGTGGAAGGCGCCTCCATCGACTTCGTCGACACCATCGAGAAGCAGGGCTTCACCATCGACAACCCCAATGCCACGGGTTCGTGCGCCTGCGGGGACTCGTTCAACTGAGCCGCTTGAACTGACCGTCCGGCCGGGCTAGTACGAGCCCCCGGTACGTAGCACGTACGAGCACACCAGCGTCTCTCCGCGCTGGAAAAGCAGCTGCGCGACGCCCTGCACGTCGCCGCGCATCGGGCCGCCGGCCGCGGGTGACACCTTCATCGTGAACAGCGCCTGGGCCTGGTACTGCGACAGAAACACGATCTTGTCGACCGAGGTCACCTCGACCTCGGAGAACTGCTTGCGGAACGCGTCGCTGCTCAGCTTGGCCAACGCCTGGTCGGACCGCTTGTCGCGCACGGCGTCGTACAGGCCGCACAGCGCGTTGCGGACGATGTTGTCGGTGTCGCGGCGCTCGAGCGCGTCGAGGTAACCCTGTATGGCCGACTTGGCCGATGCCTCGGAGAACGCGGCGCCGGTACTGGCCCCGTTCGTGCGGACCCCGAACACGATCGCCACCGTCGTCGCGGCGACCAGCACGAAGGCCAGCAAAACGCCGATGATCCATCGCCGCTTGGACCGCCGCTTGGGATATCCCTGGGGCGGGGACGGCGGCGGCGCGAAGGTGGGGTCGCCGGCACCGGGCTCCTGCGGGAACTCGACCGGCTGCGCGTAGGGCGCGGGTCCGTCGGCGCCGACAGCGTGGTTCGGCGGGTGCGGACCGCCCATGTGGTTCTCCTACGGTGGTAGACGGGACACGAACCGATAGCGCCCGAGTATTCGGGTCCCGGCGACTTGAGTGAGTTCCCTTGGCAGGCTAGCGCACGGCCGCGCGCGCCGACCGCGGGCGCAACGACAGTGGATATGCCTGAGTAAGCTAGATAACCTTACTAACGAAGGATGGAGATTTCGTGACGATCGCGGTGACTGGTTCGATTGCGACCGATAACTTGATGCGGTTTCCCGGCCGATTTTCCGAACAGCTACTGCCCGAGCACCTGCAGAAGGTATCGCTCAGTTTTCTCGTCGACGACCTGGTTATTCACCGCGGCGGGGTGGCCGGAAACATCGCCTACGCCATCGGCGTGCTGGGTGGTGACGTGGCGCTGGTCGGCGCGGCGGGCGACGACTTCGGCGACTACCGCGACTGGTTGCAGGGCCACGGCGTCAACTGCGACCACGTGCTCATCTCCGAGACCGCGCACACGGCGCGGTTCGTGTGCACCACCGACATCGACATGGCGCAGATCGCCTCGTTTTATCCGGGCGCGATGTCGGAGGCCCGCAACATCAAGCTCGCCGACGTCGTGTCGGGCATCGGGACTCCAGACTTGGTGATCATCGGGGCCAACGATCCGGACGCGATGGTGGTGCACACCGAGGAGTGCCGTGAGCTCGGGCTACCCTTCGCCGCGGACCCGTCCCAGCAGCTGGCCCGGCTGTCGGGAGCCGAGATCAGCAAGCTCATCGACGGCGCCACCTACCTGTTCACCAACGACTACGAGTGGGACCTGATGCGGTCCAAGACGGGCTGGTCGGAGGAAGACGTGATGGCGCAGGTCGGCCTGCGGGTGACGACGCTGGGCGCCAAGGGCGTGGACGTGGTCGACCGCGACGGCACCACCGTCCACGTCGACGTGGTGCCCGAAACCAGCCAGGTCGACCCCACCGGCGTGGGCGACGCGTTCCGGGCCGGGTTCCTCACCGGGCGCAGCGCGGGCCTGACCGTGGAGCGTTCGGCGCAGCTGGGGTCGCTGGTCGCCGTGCTGGTGCTGGAGTCGACCGGAACCCAGGAGTGGACCTGGGACCACGGGGTCGCGAAGAGCCGGCTGGCCGGCGCGTACGGCGACGACGCGGCCGACGAGATCGCCGCCGTACTGCCCTAGTTCTCCGGCGAGCAGACGCAGAATCGCATTGCGCGGCCCGTCCGCGTGCGATTCTGCGTCTGCTCGCGGTTACAACTGCACCGGGTAGAGCGGCTCGCGGATCTCGGGTACCACGCTGTGCTCAACGAAGATCGCGTGCCAGAGCATGAAGATCAGCACCGTCCAAAGCCGGCGGCTGTGATCGCTGCTGCCGCTTCGGTGTTCGTCGAGCATCCGGCGCACTGCGGCGGTGTTGACCAGGTGATCGGCCTGCGACGAGTCCACCATCGCGTAGGCCCACTCGACGAGTTCGCCCGCGCGCAGCCAATGCCGGATCGGGACCGGAAACCCGAGCTTGGGCCGGTGCAGCACGTGCGCCGGGACGATGGGCTCCAGGGCGCGCCGCAGCGCGTACTTGGTGGTCGTTCGTGTGATTTTCGCCTCTACCGGCAGCCGCGAGGCCACCGCAAACACCTCGGGATCCAGGAACGGCACCCGGAGCTCCAGCGAGTTGGCCATCGTCATCTTGTCGGCCTTGACCAGGATGTCGCCGCGCAGCCAGGTGAACAGGTCGATGTGCTGCATGCGGGCCACCGGGTCCCAGCCGCGCGATTCGGCGTAGATCGGCGCGGTCACATCCGTATGGGTCCACTCATCGCGGAATCCCGGCAGCACGTCGCGCAGCTGCGCATCGGAGAAGCTGCGGGCGTTGCCGTAGTAGCGCTCCTCGAGCGTGAGCGATCCGCGGTGCAGCAGGCTCTTGCCGCGCATGCCCTCGGGCAACGGCTTGGACACCTTGCCCATCGAACGGCGCAGCGGCCGCGGCAGATACTCGAAGGGCTTGAGCGACAGCGGTTCCCGATAGATCGTGTAGCCACCGAATAGCTCGTCGGCCCCCTCACCCGACAGCACCACCTTGACGTGCTTGCGGGCCTCGCGGGCGACGAAGAACAGCGGCACCAGCGCGGGGTCGGCGACGGGTTCGTCGAGGTACCACACGATCTCGGGCAGGGCGGCGACGAACTCGTCGGGGGTCACGACCTTGGCGATGTGGCGGGCACCGATCGCCTCCGCGGAGGCCACCGCCACGTCGATCTCGGAGAACCCTTCACGCTCGAAGCCGGTGGTGAACGTGATCAGCCGGGGATTGTGCCGGATGGCCAGCGCCGCGATCGCGGTGGAGTCGATCCCGCCGGACAGGAACGCGCCGACGGTCACGTCGGCGCGCATGTGCTTGGCCACCGAATCCTCGAGCACCGCGGTGATTTCGTCGTAGCGGGCCTGTTCGGTATCGCGGGTGATCGGCGTGGCGGCAAACCGCGGCACGAAGTAGCGGGTGACCTCGGGCTCGAGCTGCCCGGGACGAATCATGGCGTAACAGCCCGATTCCAGGCGTCGCACCCCGCGGTGCAGCGTCTCGGGCTCCGGGACGTACTGCAGCACCGTGTAGTGCTGCACCGCCCGCTCGTCGATGGCGGTGTCGAAGCCGATCAGCTCGGCCAGATCCAGCAGGCATTTCTTCTCGCTGGCCACCGCGGTGCCGCCGGGGCCGGTGGCCGTGAAAAGCGGTTTGATGCCGAAAGGGTCACGCGCGCAGAACAATTCGCGGTTGACGGTGTCCCACAACGCGAAGGCGAACATGCCGCGCAGCCGTGTCACGACGCCGGTGCCCCAGTGGTGGAAGCCCGCGACGATCGCCTCACCGTCACCCTCGGTGGCGAAGGCGGCTCCGTGGACAGCGGCCAGCTCGTCGCGCAGCTCCAGGTAGTTGTAGATCTCGCCGTTGAACACCAGCACGTAGCGGTCGCGCGCCTCCGGCGGTCCCCAGCGCAGCGGCTGATGGGAATGGGCGATGTCGATGATGGACAGCCGGTTGAAGCCGAACACGACGGATCCGTCGGCGCCCGGGTCGGCCCACGTGCCCGGCTCGTCGGGTCCGCGATGCCGCATCAGGTGCAAGGCGCGGGCGACCTCGGCATCGGCTCGGGCGGCGTCGGCGCCCTCCGGGGCCGCGACGAACGCCAGCAGACCACACACGGCGCCCCAGTATGCCGCACTTTTGCGCGGCGCGACGCCGCGCGGCCGCGGCGGGCCGGGGTTTCGTCGCCGCGCTGAGTGGCGTGGTCTACGCTGCGTAGTATTCGATTTTCCAAGCAGGAGGCGCCAACGTGACACCTCGCGAGCAGGCCCGTTCGCAACGTTTGTCGCAGCGCAGGTTCTCCGGCCTTCGGCCGCTGGCGCTGGCCCTGATGCTGGGCGTGCTGGCGGTGAGCCTGAGCGGATGCAGCTGGTCGGAGGCGCTGGCCATGGGCTGGCCGGAGGGCATCACCCCGGAGGCCCACCTCAACCGCGAGCTGTGGATCGGCGCGGTGATCGCCTCGCTGGTCGTCGGCGTCATCGTGTGGGGCCTGATCTTCTGGTCCGCTACCTTCCACCGCAAGAAGGCGACCGACACCGAGCTGCCCCGCCAGTTCGGCTACAACATGCCACTGGAGCTCGTGCTCACCGTCACGCCGTTCCTGATCATCTCGGTGCTGTTCTACTTCACGGTCGTGGTTCAGGAGAAGATGCTGCATCTGGCCAAGGACCCCGAGGTCGTGATCGACATCACCTCCTTCCAGTGGAACTGGAAGTTCGGCTACCAGAGGGTCAACTTCAAAGACGGCACGCTGACCTACGAGGGCGCCGACGAGGCCAAGAAGAAGGCGATGGTGTCCAAGCCCGAGGGCAAGGACAAGCACGGCGAGGAGCTCGTGGGCCCCGTGCGAGGCCTCAACACCGAGGACCGGACCTACCTGAACTTCGACAGGGTCGAGACCCTGGGAACCAGCACCGAAATTCCGGTGCTGGTGTTGCCGGCCGGCAAGCGCATCGAATTCCAGATGGCGTCGGCCGACGTCGTGCACGCGTTCTGGGTGCCCGAATTCCTGTTCAAGCGCGACGTGATGCCCAACCCCGTCGCGAACAACTCCGTCAACGTGTTCCAGGTCGAAGAGATCACCAAGACCGGGGCATTCGTCGGGCACTGTGCCGAGATGTGCGGCACGTATCACTCGATGATGAACTTCGAGGTTCGCGTGGTCCAACCCAACGATTTCAAGGCCTACCTGCAGCAACGGATCGACGGGAAAACCAACGCCCAGGCGTTGCAGGCGATCAACCAGTCCCCGGTAGCCGTGACCACCCACCCGTTCGAAACCCGCCGCGGCGAAATGACGGCAAGCCAGTAGGTTAGGACACTCAATGCACATCGAAGCGAGGCTGTTCGAGTTCGTCGCCGCGTTCTTCTTGGTCACGGCGGTGCTGTACGGGGTGCTGACCGCGATGTTCGCCACCGGCGGCGAGGAGTGGGCGGGGACCACCGCGCTGGCGCTGACGGGCGGTCTGGCGCTGATCGTGGCGACTTTCTTCCGCTTCGTCGCCCGCCGTCTCGACACCCGGCCTGAGGACTACGAGGGCGCCGAGATCAGCGACGGTGCAGGCGAATTGGGGTTCTTCGCGCCGCACAGTTGGTGGCCGATCCTGGTCGCGCTGTCCGGCTCGGTGGCCGCGGTCGGTATCGCGTTGTGGCTGCCGTGGTTGATCGTCGCCGGAGTCGTGTTCGTCCTTGCGACGGCGGCGGGTCTGGTGTTCGAGTACTACCTGGGTCCCGAGAAGCACTGAATTGCGACTCGAAGGTCACAATCCGGGCATCAGTTGACCGGCGGCCCCGCCGCTAAAGTCAATTGCCCCACTCGGTTCGGTAGGGTTTGCCCAGGCACAATGACAATTTCCCGAGCGCGCGCACAACGGCTCGACCGTAGAGCCCCGCGCGCTGGTGAGGCAGTTGGACAGGGCAGACAGACATGAACGGGCCGAAACCCCCGGGACGGGAACCTGAGGAACCCGAATCCGCCAGCGAGCTCAGCCACGAACCCGATTCCGGCGGCG
>NZ_MBET01000055.1:0-936 GCF_001954215.1 Mycobacterium sp. IS-2888 | reverse complement strand
CGAAACAGGCGCTGATTCAGGTGATGTTGGCCTGGCAGAACTTCGCCGGTCATGAGGATCCGGCGGCGGGTTTGGTGCTAGACGGTGTTGAGGTCAGCCCGATTCCGTTGGATACCCATAGCGCGCGTATGGATCTGGCGTTTTCGTTGGGGGAGCGTTTCACCGAGGCTGGTGAGCCCGCCGGAATCGGTGGGGCGGTGGAATTTCGCACCGACGTATTCGACCCGGAAAGCATCCAGGTGCTCATCGAGCGGTTGGAGCGGGTGTTGATGGCGATGACCGCCGATGCGGGGCGGCGCGTGTCGTCGGTGGATGTGCTCGACCAGTCCGAACATGCCCGCTTCGATGAGATCGGTCACCGGGCGGTGCTCAGCGCGGATGCCACAGCGCCGGTGTCGGTTCCGGAGTTGTTCGCCGCGCAGGTGGCCGCCACTCCGGAGGCGGTGGCGCTCAGTTGTGGTGAGCAGTCCTGGACTTACCGCCAACTCGATGAGGCGGCTAATCGGTTGGCGCATTTGTTGGTTGGCCGGGGCGTGGGTGCTGGGTGTGTGGTGGGGGTGTTGCTGGCGCGCTCTCCACACGCGATCGCCGCGATCACCGCGGTGCTCAAAACCGGGGCGGCGTATCTGCCCATCGACCCTGAACATCCGCGGGAGCGTATCGAGTTCATGCTCACCGATGCCGCGCCGGTGGCGGTGCTGGCCACCGCGGATCTGGCTGGGCGCCTCGACGGGTTGGGTATGGCGGTCATCGACATCAACGATCCCGCGGTCGATGCTTATCCCAGCACCGCGTTAGCGGCGGGCCCGGGTGCTGAGGATATCGCTCATCTGATTTACACCTCGGGCACCACCGGGGCGCCCAAGGGGGTGGCGGCCACCCACCGCAACATCACCCAGCTGTTGGCGTCGTTGGATGCTGATTTGCTGGCCGAGT
>NZ_MBET01000054.1:0-70687 GCF_001954215.1 Mycobacterium sp. IS-2888 | reverse complement strand
CCGTCGCCGATCTCCGCCGCCTCGGCGGGCTCGCCGAACTCGAAGCTGGTGGCCAGGATCTCCCCGGCGATGAGGTCGCGGTGCGCGCGTGCCCAGTCGGCGCGCTCCGCGGGCACCGACATCACCACGCGGATGCGGTCGGACACGTCCAGCCCGGTCGACTTGCGCAGTTCCTGCAGCTCGCGGATCCGGTCCTTGGCCCAGCCCTCGGCCTCCAGCTCCGGGGTCACCGTGCCGTCGAGAACGACGAGCCCCGCTCCGTCGGGCAGCGCCGCGGTGAATTCCGGGTCGGCTGCGACCAGCCGCGAGCTGTACTCCTCGGGTTGCAGCACCGCGGGGCCCGCGGTCAGGGTGCCGTCGGAGTTGACGACGCCTTTGCCGGCCTTGACCGCCGTGATGGCGGCCTGCACGTCCTTGCCCAGGCGCGGCCCGGCGACGCGCGCGTTGACGGTGAGCTCGAACCGGCCGTAGGTGTCGATCGCGTCGGTCAGCTCGACGCTCTTGACGTTGAGCTCATCGGCGATCAGGTCCACGAACGGCTCCAACCGCTGCGGGCTCTCCACCGCCACGGTCAGCTTCGGCAGCGGCAGGCGCACCCGCAGCTTCTTGGCCTTGCGCAGCGACGACGCGGCGGAGCAGACTTCGCGGACCTGATCCATCGCGGCCACCAGGTCCGGGTCGGGGGGCAGCACGTCCGGCTGTGGCCAGTCGGTCAAATGCACTGACCGCTCCGCGGTCAGCCCCCGCCAGATGATCTCGGTGGTCAGGGGCAGCAGCGGGGCGGCCAGCCTCGCCGTCACCTCAAGCACCGTGTGCAGGGTGTCTATCGCGTCGCCGTCTTCTTCCCAGAACCGCGAACGCGACCGTCGCACATACCAATTCGTCAGCGCCTCGGTGAACTGACGCAATTGCTCGCACGCCCGGGAGATGTCGCAGACGTCCATGGACCGGCTGAGTTCATCGCGCAGCACCGCGAGCTTGGCCAGGATGTAGCGGTCCAGCACGTGCGCCGAATCGGTGCGCCAGGCACCGACTTTCGGCGCGTAAAGGGCCAGGAAGCTGTAGGCGTTCCACAGCGGCAGCAGGACCTGCCGCACGCCTTCGCGGATGCCCTGCTCGGTGACGATCAGGTTGCCGCCCCGCAGGATCGGCGACGCCATCAGGAACCACCGCATGGCATCGGAGCCGTCACGGTCGAACACCTCGGTGACATCCGGGTAGTTACGCAACGACTTGCTCATCTTCTGGCCGTCGGAGCCCAGCACAATCCCGTGCGCCACACAGGTTTTGAACGCCGGACGGTCGAACAGCGCGGTGGCCAGCACGTGCAGCGTGTAGAACCAGCCGCGAGTCTGGCCGATGTACTCGACGATGAAGTCGCCGGGATAGTGGCCGTCGAACCAGTCGCCGTTTTCGAACGGGTAGTGCACCTGGGCATACGGCATGGAGCCCGAATCGAACCACACGTCGAGCACGTCGGGGATCCGCCGCATCGTGCTGCGCCCGGTGGGGTCGTCGGGGTTGGGCCGGGTGAGCTCGTCGATATAGGGCCGGTGCAAGTTGGTGGGCCGCACCCCGAAGTCGCGCTCGAGCTCATCGAGACTTCCGTAGACGTCGATGCGCGGGTAGGCGGGATCGTCGGACTTCCACACCGGAATCGGCGTGCCCCAGTAGCGGTTTCGCGAGATCGACCAATCGCGGGCGCCCTGCAGCCACTTGCCGAACTGGCCGTCCTTGACGTGTTCGGGGTACCAGGTGATCTGCTGGTTGAGTTCCACCATCCGGTCCCGGAATTCGGTGACCGCGACGAACCACGACGACACCGCGCGGTAGATCAGCGGATTGCGGCACCGCCAGCAGTGCGGGTAGGGATGGTCGTAGGTTTCGTGGCGCAGCAGGATCGGCTTGTTCACGGCCGCCGGGCCGCTCTGATCCTTCAGGTCGCGGATGATCGGAGCGTTGGCGTCGAAGACGTGCTGGCCCTGATAATCCGGGACGGTGGCGTCGAACCGGCCCTTGGAGTCGACCGGGGTGACCGGTTCGATGCCCACCTTGTCGGTGGTGGCCATGTCGTCCTCGCCGTAGGCCGGCGCCATGTGCACGATTCCGGTGCCGTCCTCGGTGGTCACGAAGTCGCCGGGCAATACTTGAAAAGCGTTGGCCCGCCCCGGTTCTGGGTCTGTGAAATACGGGAACGGCGGCACATAGCGGATGCCTAACAGGTCCGCGCCACGGTAGGTGCCCAGCACTTCAGGCTCCTCCCCCAGCTCGCGGGCATAGGCGGCCAGGCGCGCCTCGGCCAGCACCAGGCGGCGATCGCCGGCCTTCACCTGCACGTAGATCACGTCCGGATTGACCGCAACCGCAAGGTTCGACGGCAGCGTCCACGGCGTGGTCGTCCACACCAGCAGGTAGGCGCCCGCCAATTCGCCGTCGGGTACCCGGAATCCGACGGTGATCGCGGGATCCTGGCGGCTTTGGTAGATGTCGTCGTCCATCCGCAATTCGTGATTGGACAGCGGGGTTTCGTCGCGCCAGCAGTACGGCAGCACCCGGTAGCCCTCGTAGGCAAGGCCCTTGTCCCACAGCTGTTTGAAGGCCCAGATCACCGACTCCATGTAGGACAGGTCGAGCGTCTTGTAATCGTTGTCGAAGTCGACCCAGCGGGCCTGGCGGGTCACATACGCCTGCCATTCGTCGGTATAGCGCAACACCGATTCACGGCAGGCCTCGTTGAACGCCGCGATTCCCATGGTGTCGATCTGGGACTTGTCGGTGATGCCCAGCTGGCGTTCGACCTCGAGCTCGGCGGGCAGCCCGTGCGTGTCCCAGCCAAAGCGGCGCTCCACCTTGGCGCCGCGCATCGTGTGATACCGCGGGACGATGTCCTTCACGTAGCCGGTGAGCAGGTGCCCGTAGTGGGGCAGACCGTTGGCGAACGGCGGCCCGTCGTAGAACACGTACTCCGGGGCGCCATCGCGGCGGGCGATGCTGGCCCGGAAGGTGTCATCGCGCGCCCAGTACTCGAGGACCTCGAGTTCGAGCGCCGGGAAGTCGGGTGCCCCGGCGGCCAGCTTCGGGTAGGTCAAAGCGTCGTCTCCCTGTGCCAGTTCTCAGGCCGGGGACGACGACGCGCTAGCTGCGCGAGCGCCGCGGTACCACCCCGCTTGCCGCGCTGCCGCGCGACCGCTCGTGACGGCTATGACGGGCCTACCCGTTCGGTTCTACTGGGCTGCAATGGCCGTTCTTCCGAAGGCTCCCCGGTGATGGCCGGATCGATGCCGCTGCGCCGATTCTAGCCGGTGGATCAGGCCCCGACTTCGAGCACGCCCACGCGCCACAGCGCCGCGTAGGCGTGGCGCAGCGGAATGCTCAACAGACGGGCGGCGCCGTTCACCAGCGGGTCGGCGCCCAGGCCGAAGATCGGCACTTCGACGCGGCGGGTCACCTTCTTGGGCGCGGGGACGTGGGCGGGCGTGTCGGCGCGCACGACCGTCAGCGCGGGCTTGGGTGCCGCGGTTGCCAGTTCGTCGTGCAGGACTGCGGTCATGGTCGCCTCCTAGACGGAATTCAAAACGGGGACTAGCTGGACTGACGTGTCCCGTCCCGTACTGGTTCCGATCCGAGAATGCTTGGCCGGTAAGCCGATTGGCGTTGCGACGACTCAGCCGAGATCGTCGTGCCGGAGGCCGGATCGGGACGGGACGGAGCCCGGACTTCGGCCAGGACTATCGCTGGAACTCATACGTCCCTCACCTCCTCTACGGCAACGACGCGTGCGGTCACCCGCACGAACGGCGCGCACAAGGGAATACAGAAACCGACGACCGTCGGAGATCCGCACCCCACTCGTCAGAGCTTCGGCACTACACGACGTGTCCTGGCCTGGAAAACAATCCAAGCCGGAAGCCACCTGGGCTCAACCCTTAAGCCGGGAGGAGCTGTCCTGACCCGGGGCGTCTTTGGACGTTCGGGGTCAGTGGCCTGTATTCGTGTAGACGCCTCACCTAACGAGGTGCCGTCACGATGATGCACGAAGGGCGGGAGACCGTCAAACTCGGGCGAGTGCGCCGGCGCCCTGCTTGGCGATGTCGGTGGTGGTCACTTCTCGACCAGGTCGTCCAGCCGCCCGATCGTGTCGATGAACTCCTCGACCATGTCGAGCACCACCGAGCGCGTCGGGCGCACCCGGTCGAGTGAACCGACGACCTGGCCGACGAAGTAGGTGGCCAGCTCGCGCGCCTTGGCGCCCGGGTGGGCGGCGGCCTGATTGATGCGCACCTGGTATTCGGTGATCAGGGCGGTCTGCAGCGGCATGCCGAGGGGGTCGGGGCTGTCGGGCCGGTCCCATTCGTCGGTCCACGCCGTGCGCAGCATCCGGGCCGGCTTGCCGGTCATCGACCGCGACCGCACGGTGTCCGAGGAGCTGGCGGCCAGGAACTTCTCCTTGACCACGGGGGCGGTTTCCGCTTCCTCGGTGGTCAACCACACCGATCCGCACCACACGCCCTCGGCCCCCAGGGCCAGCGCCGCCGCGATCTGGCGGCCCCGGGCGATCCCGCCGGCGGCGAGCACGGGCGTCGGCGACACCGCATCCACCACTTCGGGGACCAGGACCATGGTCGCCACCTCACCGGTGTGCCCGCCGGCCTCGGTGCCCTGCGCGACGATCAGGTCGACGCCGGCGGCGGCATGCCGCCGTGCGTGTTGCGTGGTTCCCGCGAGCGCGGCCACCAGCACGTCGTGGTCGTGGGCGCGCTCGACGAGGTCGGCCGGGGGCGGGCCGAGCGCGCTTGCTATCAGCCGGATGTCGTGGCCAAAGGCCACGTCGAGCAGCGGCTCGTAACCCTTGGGCGAGATGTTGAGTCCGCCGCCGGACGGCGCGCGCGGCGGCTCGGCGGTCGCCGGGATGCCGTAGCGGGTAAGTAGGTCATCGACGAACTCGCGGTGCTCCTCGGGCAGCAGCGCGGCGACCTGTTTGGCGTCGATGCCGCCCTGCTCGGCCCCGACGTACTTGGGCGGCAACAGCAGGTCGACCCCGTAGGGCTTGCCCCCGGTCTGCTCCTCGATCCAGGTCAGCTCGCTGTCCAGCCGTTGCGGGCTGTGCGCGACCGCCCCGAGGACTCCGAATCCCCCCGCGTTGGTGACCGCCGCGACGACGTCGCGGCAGTGGCTGAAAGCGCAGATCGGGAACTCAACGCCGAGCTGCTCGGCGACTCTGGTTCGCATCGCCCGACGCTAGGAATTACCAATTGATATGTCAATCAATTCGTCCGACCGGTCGACAGAATTGGCACGTGTACAACAAACCGACTAATACACATTCGTGCAATAAACATACCAATGGTTGCGAATTACGCATTCTGCCTTATGCTCAGTTTAAAAAATTTAGGCGGCTCGTAGCAAATTACTTAGACCGACAGGCGTGACCGGGATGGAACAGACACGACAAGTCCTGGGGGGGATAGTCCGGCCAGCATTCGATGCCCTGAAGCGGGCGGTCGACGGAAGGCCGGCCTATCCGCGCCCACTCGGCGTAGAGCAACGGGTAGCAAAGAGCCTCGACCGCGCGCTTCCGACCGATTCGGGCACCAAGGACGTAAAGACGGCCCCCGAGCGAGGAGGCGGAAATCCGCGCGAGGGGGGGTCGCTTTGTGGCACCGGATCCGAATTCTTCCGAGACACAGGCGCTTTCACGAGGGCCGAGGCGGAGGGTCGAGAATTCGACGCCGCCCACGCGGCCTGGCGCGAAGTGCTGGCCGGTTTTGATACCCCCACCTTGGTCGGTCTGCCGGGCCGGGCAGGACAGCGAGGGGTTGCGTCGTTTCGGCTGTCCGCCCAGACCACGCGGGCCCTGGGTGAGCTGGCCGGGTGTTATCAAACCAGTGTCAGCACGGTAGTGCAGGCCGCGTTTGCGCAGTTGCTGATGTCGCTGAGTGGCCAGCCCGATGTCGCCTTCGGCGCCACGGTCTCTGGGGATGGGGCGACCGACATCGCCGGCGCGGAATCGACGGTGGGCCTATCGGCCAACACCATGCCGGTACGGGCCACCATCACCGCGACAACGACCACCACGGATCTGCTCGACCAACTGCAACACTTCCACAACCACACGACCCCGCACCAACACCTGGGACTCAGCGAAATCCATTGCGTCACCGGCCACGACCGGTTGTTCGACACCCTTTTCGTTTGGGAAAACAACCCGAACGACACCGGCGCGATAGCCGCCGACCGCGAATTGCAGTGACCGAGTTCGCCCGCCCCGAATACATCCACTACCCGCTCGTGGTACAAGCCACGCCCGGCCTCGAACTCGGCCTGCGCGTGGAATACGACACCGACGTGTTCGACGTGGAAACCATTGGGGCATTGGTTGATCTGCTGCAACGAGCGGTGGTGGCGATGACCGCCGACCCGGGGCGGCGGCTGTCGTCGATGGATCTACTGGGCGGGGATGAGCGCTCCCGCCTGGATGAGTTCGGTAACCGCGCCGTGCTGTGGGAGTGTGCGCCACCGGCGGTGTCGATACCGGCATCGTTTGCCGCTCAGGTGGCGCGGGCCCCGCGGGCCTTAGCGGTGACCTTCGCTGACCGCAGCATGACTTACCGCGAGCTGGATGAGGCGTCGAATCGGTTTGCGCACCTGCTGGCCGACGCGGGGGCGAGGCCGGGGCGGTGCGTGGCGCTGCTGTTGTCCAGGTCGCTCGGGGCGGTGGTGGCGATTTTGGCGGTGTTGAAAACCGGTGCGGCGTATGTGCCGATCGACCCGGCGGTGCCGGGGGCCCGGCTCGGGTTTGTGCTCGGGGATGCCGCGCCGATCGCCGCAATCACCACCCGAGGGCTGGCGGGGCGGCTGGCCGGGTTCGGTCTGCGGGTCATCGATATTGACGACCGTGCTGCTGACAACCAACCCAGCACCGCGTTGCCGGCACCCGCGCCCGACGACATTGCCCACATCATTTACACCTCGGGCACCACCGGGGCTCCCAAGGGAGTGGCGGTCACTCACCACAACGTGACCCAGTTGTTCGGCTCCCTCGACGCCGGAGTGGAGCTGACGCCGGAACAGGTGTGGTCGCACTGTCATTCGTTGGCGTTCGACTTTTCGGCGTGGGAGATCTGGGGCGCGTTGTTACATGGTGGGCGACTGGTCGTGGTGCCCGACTCGGTGACACGTTCCCCGATCGATTTTCACGCATTGCTGGTTGCCGAACACGTCACCGTGTTAAGTCAAACCCCGGCCGCGGCGGCGGTGCTGTCACCCGAGGGGTTGGATTCGGTGACCCTAGTGGTGGCCGGTGAGGCGTGCCCGGCCGAGGTGGTGGACCGGTGGGCCCCCGGGCGGGTGATGATCAACGGCTACGGCCCGACCGAAACCACCGTGTACGCGACGATCAGCCGGCCGTTGGTTGCGGGCTCGGGGCTGCCACCGATCGGTTCGCCGGTGCCGCGGGCGGCATTGTTTGTCTTGGATAAGTGGTTGCGGGCGGTGCCGGCCGGCGTGGTCGGTGAGTTGTATGTCGCCGGTGCCGGAGTGGGGTGCGGCTATGCGCGCCGGACCTCTCTGACCGCAGCGCGGTTCGTCGCCTGCCCGTTTGGCCCGCCCGGAACACGGATGTATCGCACCGGAGATCTGGTGTGTTGGGGTGCTGATGCGCAGCTGCGGTATCTCGGACGCACCGATGAGCAGGTCAAAATCCGCGGGTACCGCATCGAGCTGGGCGAAGTTCAAGCCGCACTGGCCGGCCTGGCTGGAGTGGAGCAGGCGGCGGTCATCGCCCGCGTGGACGGCGCCGGCGACAAGCGCCTGGTGGGTTATGTCACCGAGTCGGTGACGGGAGCTGTCGAGCCCGCCGGGATACGCGCCCAGCTGGCGGAGCGACTACCGGCCTACATGATCCCGTCCGCGGTGGTGGTGCTCGATGCGCTGCCCGTGACGCCCAACGGCAAACTCGACATCCGCGCCCTGCCCGCGCCGTCGCTGGGCCGAGCTTCCCGGCGCGGCGATCAGCGTCCCCGCAACGAGACGGAAAGGCGCGTCGCGGCGCTGTGGGCGGACCTGCTGGGCGTACCCGTGGCCGACGTCGATTCCGACTTTTTCGATCTGGGCGGCCACTCGCTGCTGGCACAACGACTTCTCTTGGATGTTCAGCGGACATTCGGTGTCGCACCGTCGCTTCCGGCGTTCCTGGAGCGGGGCAGGACCGTTGCCGGGCTCGCGGCGCTGCTTGGCGCTGAAGGCATCAGCGACGTCGCGGCCGAGGAGGGCTCGCCGCCGATACATTTTGTGTTCCCCCATTTTCATGCGGCGGTGAGCGCCAGACACTTTGCGGCGCAATGGGGGGCCGGGCAGCCGGTGAACCCGTTGGTCCCAGTGCAGCCGGGAGAACGGTTGGATCGATCCATGAGCATCGAACAGTATGCCACCCAAGTGCTTTCGATGATTCGCAAGCGGCAGCCATACGGCCCCGTTGCACTTATCGGATACTCTTTCGGCGCGATCGTGGCGTACGAAATTGCCCGTCAGATTCTCGATGCCGGCGAGCAAGTCAACTGGCTGGGAATTGTCGACGAGCCGCACCCGGTGCTGCAGTCGCAGCGACCTGAGCTGACTGGGTGGAGTAGGGTTCGCTCGCATTCCAGGCGCGGAGAACGTCGGGAGTGGGTCGGCCTACTCAAAGTGGCACTCGAAGAATTTGTCGAGTGGATCTTCGAAAAGTACCTGTTGCATGGCACATTCGACCGCCGCGGTGCGTGTGATCTGATCTGCCGCTATCAGCGGTCGGGCCACGATGTGCCGATGCATCTTTTCGTGACTGAGGCCACCGCCGCCGACATGGGCACAGATGCGCTGGGCTGGGACGAATTCCACGGGGGCGCGCTGCACGTGCACCGCCTTGCGGGAAACCATGTGACGCTGCTCAAGCCGCCTCGAGTAGCGCAGCTTGCGGCCATGGTAGGCGAATCGCTGGGCTGAGTGCGGGCGCAGCAGAGCTACCGGATCGTTTGAGATCTAAGGCGCGCGGCCGTCCGGCGGCCAGCTGGCCACGCCCTCCTCCAACGGGATCTGGAGGCTCTGCAGGATCGACGCGACCATGCGCCACGCACCGATGGCGGTGACAAGTTCGATGAGAGCCGTTCTGTCGCCGCGCAATTCGCGTTCGCAGGCCGTCCAGCTCTCGGCGCTCACCGCGCCGTCGCGCACCACGTCGTCGGTCGCGGCCAGCACCGCCCGCTCGGTGGGCCCGAACCCGTTGTGTTCGCGCCAGTTGCGCACGCCCAGCAGGTCATCGGCCGCCACGCCGAGCCCCGACGCGACCCGCCAGTGTTGCGTCCACTCGTAGTCGCACGCGGTGAGCCAGCCGATCCGCATGATCACCAGCTCGCGCAACCGCGAGTCGAGGGCGCCGTGCCACAACATGGTGGCGAGCAGGTCGTTGACGGCGCGCGCCAATTGCGGATGGTTCAGCAGCACCTGAAATATGGACAGTTCGGCCATGTAGTTCGGCACGGCCGCCTCGTCGGCGGCGGCTTTCGCCTCGCCGAGCGGCAGTCCGGGCACGCGGGCTGTTGTCATGGTATGAGCATTTCATGTACGGGCCAGGCACATCACGATTAGATAACGGTTCGGCGAATTCCCTGCGCGTTGCGCACCTCGAGAATAATGTCGCCCCTGCCATCTGGGCTGCTGACGTGCGGGAAAGCTCCTGACACTGGGCAACGTCAATTGAGCGAACGTGGGCACCCCCCGATGGCCGGGGAGGGGCCACGTATTGCGTCAAGCGAACAAGGTAGTTAGCCGTTGCCGTGAGGAGGCGGCGGGATGTTGTCTTTCGGGGCGGTCGACGGGGTGGACCGCCCCGATTCGGCCTGTTCGTCGCCCACAATGAGCA
Organism: Mycobacterium sp. IS-2888; assembly: GCF_001954215.1. NCBI lineage: Bacteria > Bacillati > Actinomycetota > Actinomycetes > Mycobacteriales > Mycobacteriaceae > Mycobacterium > Mycobacterium sp. IS-2888. The sequence goes on along the minus strand of NZ_MBET01000054.1, from coordinate 60,792 downwards.
CCACACCGGTCACTCCGGTTGCCGTCATCGGGATGGCCTGCCGGCTTCCCGGAGGTATCGACTCCCCGGAGCAGCTGTGGGAGGCGTTGCTGCGGGGCGATGACCTGGTCACCGAAGTTCCGCCCGACCGCTGGGACGCCGACGAGTACTACGACCCCGAGCCCGGGGTACCTGGTCGGTCGGTATCGAAGTGGGGCGGGTTCCTCGACGACGTCGCCGGCTTTGATTTCGAGTTCTTCGGGATCAGCGAGCGCGAGGCCACCGCGATGGATCCGCAGCACCGGTTGCTGCTGGAAACCTCCTGGGAGGCCATGGAGCATGCCGGTCTCACGCGGGAGGCCATGACCGACTCGCCGACCGGGGTGTTCGTGGGCTTGACTCACGGCGACTACCAACTGCTGGCCGCCGACGCACACACCGCCGAGGGGCCGTACGGGTTTACCGGCAACAGCTTCAGCATGGCGTCCGGACGGATCGCCTACACGCTGGGACTCCACGGTCCCGCGCTGACCGTGGACACCGCGTGTTCGTCCGGCCTGACCGCCGTGCACCTGGCCTGTCGCAGCCTGCACGATCGCGAAAGCAACCTTGCCCTGGCCGGCGGCGCCACGGTGGCGCTGGACCCGCGGAAGTTCGCCTCGGGATCGGCCGAGGGGATGCTGTCGCCCACCGGACGCTGCCATGCCTTCGACGTCGGGGCCGACGGGTTCGTCTCGGCCGAGGGTTGCGTAGTGGTGTTGCTCAAGCGGCTGCCCGACGCGCTAAGAGACGGTGATCGGATCCTGGCGGTGGTGCGCGGCAGCGCCGTCAATCAGGACGGCCACACCGTGAACATCGCGACACCGTCGGAGACCGCGCAGACCGCGGTGTACCGGGCGGCGTTGGCCGCGGCCGGTGTCGACGCTCGCACCGTCGGCGTGGTAGAGGCGCACGGCCCCGGCACCCCCGTGGGCGACCCCATCGAATACGCCAGTCTGGCCAAGGTTTACGGCGTCGACGGCCCCTGCGCGCTGGCATCGGTGAAGACCAACTTCGGCCATGCCCAGGCCGCCTCCGGAACCCTCGGCCTGATGAAGGCGATCCTCGCGCTTGAACACGGCGTGGTTCCGCGGAATCTGCATTTCACCCGCCTGCCCGACGATCTTGCCCGAATTGAGACTAATCTTTTTGTGCCACAGGGCAATACATCGTGGCCCACCAACGGGCACGGACCTCGCCGGGCGGCGGTGTCATCGTACGGGTTGTCGGGAACCAACGTCCACGCCATTGTGGAGCAAGCTCCCGAAGCCGTTGAGCCCGAGGACATCCCGGCCGAACCGGCGACGCCACTGCTGTTCCCGCTGTCGTCCACCTCGGCCGACGAACTGCACCGCACCGCCGGCCGTCTGGCTCATTGGGTGCAGACCCACGACGACGTCGCACTACCGGACCTGGCCTATACCCTGGCGCGTCGGCGTGCGCATCGCCCGGTGCGAACCTCCGTCATCGCGAGCACCCTGCCGGAACTCACCAAGGCTTTGCGCGAGATCGCCGATGGCGATATGCCGTATCAGGCCGCGGTCGGCCGAGACGACCTGGGACCCGTGTGGGTGTTTTCCGGCCAGGGTTCGCAGTGGGCCGCGATGGGCGCGCAATTGCTCGCGAACGAACCGGTGTTCGCCGCCACGGTCGCCCAAGCCGAGCCGCTGATCGCCCTCGAGTCCGGGTTCTCGGTCACCGACGCGATCTCGTCGCCGCGGGTCGTGACGGGTCAAGACCGGATTCAGCCGACGCTGTTCACGATGCAGGTCGCGCTGGCGGCCACCATACGGGCATACGGGGTGCGCCCCGGCGCGGTCATCGGCCACTCGCTCGGTGAGGCCGCGGCGGCCGTCGCCGCGGGCGCGCTGTCGCTGGAAGACGGGGTGCGTGTCATCTGTCGCCGCTCCCGGCTGATGTCCCGCGTCGCCGGCTCCGGCGCCACGGCGTCGGTGGAATTGCCTGCCCAGCAAGTGTTTTCGGAGCTGATGGCCCGCGGTATCAACGATGTCGTGGTGGCGATCGTGGCCTCGCCGCAGTCGTCGGTGATCGCGGGTGCGGCCGAGACGGTTCGCGAGCTGGTGGCGGCCTGGGAGCAGCGCGGCGTGATGGCGCGCGAGGTCCCCACCGACGTCGCCTTTCATTCCCCTCAAGTCGACCCGATCCTCGACGAGCTAACCGACGCGCTCGCCGAGCTCAGCCCGAGGACACCGGAGGTTCCGTTCTACTCGGCGACCCTGTTCGACCCGCGCGAACAACCGGTGTGCGATGCCCGCTATTGGGCGGACAACATGCGCCGCATGGTCCGGTTCGCCACGGCGGTGCAAGCCGCCATGCAGGACGGCCACCGGGTCTTCGCCGAGCTGGCACCGCACCCGCTTCTTACCCACGCTCTCGACCAGACGGCCCGCAGCCTCGACGTGCCGGTGGCCGCTCTGGCCGGTATGCGCCGCGAACAAGAGCTTCCGTACGGGCTGCGCGGCTTTGTCGCGGATCTGCACAGTGCGGGCGCCGCGGTGGACTTCTCGGTGCTGTATCCGACTGGGCGCCTGGTCGATTCGCCGCTGCCGACCTGGACGCACCGCCGGCTGTGGTTGAGCCACGACGGTCCGGAATCCCCCACGCATGGTGGTTGCACCGTTTCGGTACATCCGCTGTTGGGCCCGCACGTGCACCTGCACGAGGAACCGGAGCGCCACGTGTGGCAAGCCGAGGTGGGCACCGCAGCCCAACCCTGGCTGGGCGATCACCAGATCCGCAACGTGGCCGTGCTTCCGGGGGCGGCGTACTGCGAGATGGCGCTGGCGGCCGCACACGCTGTGCTGGGCGAAACCTCCGAGGTCCGCGACATCGTGTTCGAGCAGGCGCTGCTGCTCGACGAGCAGACCACGGTCGGCACCACGGCATCGTTGTCGTCGCCGGGCATCGCCGATTTCGCCGTGGAGACAAATCAGGGCGGCGAGCAAGCGCGGCAAGCTCGCGCGGTCTTATCCGCCACAGAGCGTGAGCAACCTCCCGCGCTCGATCTATCCACGCTTCTGGCCGCGCATGGGCGTCGCGAGGATGGCGCCGCGGTGCGCGCACGCCTGGGCGAGCGGGGTGTTCACTACGGTCCGGCGTTCACCGGTCTGGGGGCCGTGCACATCGACGAGACTGCGTCCGGCACCGTGCTGGCCGAGATCGCGCTGCCCCGCGAAATCCGTTCGCAACAAGACGCTTACGGCATGCACCCGGCCCTGCTGGACGCGTGTTTCCAGTCCGTCGCGGCGCATCCCGGCGTCGAGGCCATGGGCGGGCAGGTGCTTGCCTTGCCGCTGGGCGTTCGGCGGCTACGCGCATACGCTGCCGCTCGCAATGCCCGCTACTGCTACACCCGGGTGAACAAAGCCGACGCCACCGGGATCGAGGCCGACATCGACGTCCTCGACGAGCACGGGGCAATCCTCCTGGCCGTGCGGGGCCTGCGCCTGGGCTCCGGAATCTCGGAGCGCGCACACCACCAGCGGGTGCTGGACGAGCGACTGCTCACCGTCGAGTGGCAGCAGCGGGAATTGCCCGAAGTGGAATACGCCGATCCCGGCGCGTGGCTGTTGATCAGCACCACTACCACCGCGGATGTGGTGGCCACCAACTTGACCGATGCGCTGAAACAGCATGGCGCGCAATGCACCACGATGTGCTGGCCACAACGCGCCGACCACGCCGCGAACGCTGCGCAGCTCGAAAATCATTTGCGCGCCGCGGGATTCACCGGTGTGGTGATCCTCGCCGGACCGAAAAACGGCCACTCCGACGACCACTCCCCGCTGCTTGGCCGCGAGTACGTGGAGCATGTGGTGCGTATCGTCCGCGGATTGCCGGAGATGGCCGGCCAGCCGCCGCGCCTGTGCGTCGTCACCCGCGGCGCTCAGGCGGTGCTGGCGGGCGACCGGCCCAACCTCGAGCAGGCTGGGCTGCGGGGTTTGCTGCGGGTAATCGGCGCCGAGCATCCGCACCTGCACGCCACCCAGATCGACCTGGACGCCGACACCGACAGCGAGCACCTGGCGCAGCAACTGCTCAGCGAATCCGACGAAGACGAGACCGCCTGGCGGAACGGCCAGTGGTATGCGGCGCGTTTGCGTTCGACTCCCCTGCGGCCCGAGGAACGGCACACCACCGTCGCCGACCATGAACGCGACGGAATGCGCCTGCAGATCCGTACACCGGGCGACCTGGAGTCAATGGAACTCGTTGCCTGCGACCGGATTCCGCCGGGGTCCGGACAGATCGAGGTCGCGGTCAGCGCATCCAGCATCAACTTCGCCGACGTGTTACTGGCGTTCGGACGCTACCCCGCCTTCGAGGGGCGACTCCCACAGCTCGGCACCGACTTCGCGGGTGTCATCACCGCTGTCGGCCCCGACGTAACCGACCACAAGGTGGGCGATCACGTCGCAGGCCTATGCGCCGACGGCTGTTGGAGCACGTTCATCACCTGCGACGCGCGCCTGGCCGTATCGTTGCCGGCCGGCCTTTCCGACGACCAGGCTGCCGCGGTGACAACCGCGCACGCCACCGCCTGGTACGGCCTGCACGACCTGGCCCGCATCAGCGGCAGCGACAAGGTGTTGATCCATTCCGCGACCGGCGGCGTGGGGCAGGCGGCAATTGCCATCGCCCGGGCCGCGGGTGCGGAGATCTTCGCCACCGCCGGCAGCGAGCAGCGCCGAGACCTACTGCGCGACATGGGCATCGAGCACGTTTACGACTCGCGCAGCCTGGAGTTCGCCGAGGGTATACGCCGTGACACCGCGGGATACGGCGTAGACATCGTGCTCAATTCGGTGACCGGCGGCGCCCAACGAGCCGGCCTCGAATTGCTCGCGCTCGGTGGACGATTCGTCGAAATCGGCAAACGCGACATCTACGGCGACACCCGGTTGGGGCTCTTCCCGTTTCGGCGCAACCTCGCCTTCTACGGCGTCGACCTAGGGTTACTGTCCTACAGCCATCCCGAGCGGCTGCAGGAGTTGCTGAAAACGGTGTACCGGCTCACCGCCGACGGCGTGTTGCCGATGCCACAGAGCACGCACTACCCGCTTGCCGACGCCGCTACCGCCATTCGGTTGATGAGCGGCGCCCAGCACACCGGAAAGCTCGTGCTCGACGTTCCGCACGCCGGATCCAGTCGCGTGGTGGTGCCGCCGGACCAGACTCGGGTCTTCCGCCCCGACGGCGCCTACGTCGTCACCGGTGGGCTGGGGGGCCTGGGGCTGTTCTTGGCCGAGAAGATGGCGGCGGCAGGCTGCGGGCGTCTCGTGTTGTCCTCCCGCTCGCAACCAACAGTCGATGCGTCGCAGGCCATCGAACGCATCAGCGCCACCGGCACCGACGTTGTGGTCGAGTGCGGCGATATCGCCGAGGACGGTACGGCTGAGCGGTTGGTGACCGTCGCGACCGCGACCGGCCTTCCGCTGCGCGGCGTGCTGCATGCCGCGGCGGTGATCGAGGATGCCACCCTGGCGAATATCACTGATGAGCTCATCGAGCGTGACTGGGCGCCAAAGGTTTACGGTGCGTGGAACCTGCACGCGGCCACCGCCGACCAGCCGTTGGACTGGTTCTGCTGGTTCTCCTCGGCGGCCGCGCTGGTGGGCTCGCCCGGGCAGGGCGCCTACGCGGCGGCCAACAGCTGGCTGGACGCCTTCAGCCTGTGGCGCCGGGCTCAGGGCCTGCCGGCGACCGCGATCGCCTGGGGCGCGTGGGCGCAGGTCGGGCGGGCCGCCGCGCTGGCGGAGGGCGCCGACGTCGCTATCGCTCCCGAGGAGGGCGCGTATGCGTTCGAAGCGCTGCTGCGCCACGACCGAGGCTATACCGGGTACGCACCGATCACCGGCGCACCGTGGTTGACGAGCTTCGCGCAGCGCAGCCCGTTTGCCGAAGCATTCCGCTCCAACGGACAAAACCCAAGGGGCACAAGCAAACTGCAGACCGAGCTCAGCGAGCTGCCGCTCGAGGAATGGCCAACCCGGCTGCGGCGTCTGATCTCCGATCAGGTCAGCCTGATCTTGCATCGCAGCATCGATCCGGACCGGCCACTCTCGGAGTACGGCATCGACTCGCTGGGCGCGCTTGAACTGCGTACCCGCATCGAGACGGAAACCGGAATACGGATCAATCCCACCGACTTCACCACCATTGGCACCATTCGCGGTTTGGCGGAGCTGCTCTGCGAAAGGCTGACGCCCGCCGAGGGCGTTGGCGCATGAAGCCAGAAAATGCGTTCGGAATTAGGGCGACGCGAGTGCTGATATCAATTCGCGAGCCATTCGACGCGAACGCTTATTGCACCGATGTTGAGCAATTCCGGCGCCCGGTACAAAAGTGTGCGCCCGCTGCACACAACACACCTCTGGGACGCCGAAAAATAGCCAACAGACAAAAGCCAACAAGGTAGTGTGCCGATCATGTGGAGCTCGTTACTGGGATTTGCGATTTTCGTGACGCTCCATCCGTTGCGTCTCGGCATCATCCTGCTCGTGATCTCCCGGCCGCGGCCCGTGCAAAACTTGTTCGCCTACTGGCTCGGCTGCATTGCGGTGAATGTTCCCTCCTATCTCGTCCCGCTGATCGTGCTGCACGTGACGCCGACGTTCGCTTCTTTTACTCGAGATTTGGCCAAGCCGGGCACCGGCGCGAACTCTGCCGCCCACTACATTCAAATCGGCTTGGGGGTGCTGGCGCTATCGATTGCCGCCGTGATGGCAGTGCGCTTCTCGGCGCGTCAGCGCGAGAAGGTGCCGGCAGCGGCAGGCAGCGGCTCGACGCTTGTGTTGGAGTCGAATACACCGAAATCGATCTCGCGGCTGATCGGTCAGGCGCAGGATCCGCCGACGGAGGGCGAATCCATTTTCCGGCGGCTGCTCCGCCGCGGCCACGATGTGTGGCAAAACGGATCCCTGTGGGTGGCGTTCCTGATCGGTGTCTTGATGGCGCCATCGCTCGAAGGGGTGCTGATCGTCGACGCAATCATCGTGGCGTCGGGAGCCGCGATCGGCACGCAGATCAGCGCCGCCATCGCGTTTGTCGTCGGGATGCTTGCGGTTGAGGAGATCATTCTCGTCAGCTATCTGGTGGCGCCGGCGAAAACCCAAGCGGCAGTGCGAGTGCTGCGCGACTGGGCGTGGACCCATCGTCGGAAGATCGTGCTGGTCATCATCGCCGTCGTCGGCGTCTCGCTGGTGGCGCAGGGCATGGCCGGCACCTGACCTCAGAGCGCATCGGCGTCGCTGCGTGACAGCACGACGTCGAGGCGCCGCACGCGCCGCTCCAATACGGTCAGGTCGCGGAGCCGCTGCGGCGCGCCGACGTCGTGAGGCCACAGGTAGCGCCACGGCGCGTAATCGCTGGGCAGCAGGAAGACATGGAAGCCGCGGTCCAGGAACGGTCGCAGCACATCAATCGGCCGCAGCTGCGGATCGCTCCACCATTTAGGCGACAGTTCAACCGCCAATTCGGCATCGGCGCCGAGAGCGTCGACGGACGCCACAATGCCTGCCAGCACGCGGTCCTCTGCGCCCTCCACATCGATCTTGATCAGCCGGGCGCTCGCCAGCTCCGCACGGGTGACGAGCGAACCGAGCGGCGCCGCCGGCACCCGGCCCCGTTCCCGCAGGCTGCAATGGGCGACCGTCGAGGTCATGCCCAGGTTGTAGCTTGGTCCGGCGAACAGTGTGAGTTGCCGAACGCGATCCGACACGGCGGCGGCAACCAGGCGAACGTTCGTCAGGGCGTTCCTGGTCACCGTCTCCTGTAGCGCGGAGATCGCGGTGGGGCACGGTTCGATCGCGACAACGACGCCATGCGGTCCAACCAGTCCGCTGGCCAACGCGCTTACACATCCGATGTTGGCGCCGACGTCGACGAAGGCGTCGCCCGGTCGCAGCCGGCGGCGCAGAAACGCCGCGAGATCGGGTTCCCAGGTGCCGAACAGGTAGATGTACAACGGGATGAAATCCGGGAGCCGGCAACGAAAATGGGTTCCGTCTTCGCTAACGCCCTCGACGGTCACCGGTCCCCGGAGCGCGGCGCGGAGCAACAGCGGCACAACCACGCCGTAGTACGGCACGATCAGCAAGAGCGCCCGGACCCAGCGCTCGGTGAGGCCGACGCGCTCCTTGCCGGTGCGAAGGAATCGTATGTACCAGCGCCACAGCCCTAGGATCCGAGCCCCGATCATTCCGCGGCCCTTTTGACCGGATCAGCCCTCACGCCGCGAGCGGGCGAAATCCTCGAGCAGATCAGCGGCGGCTGCAACGCTTTCGGCGGATTTGCTCATCCGAGTGGCGATCTCACGGGCGCGTCCGGCGTAGTCGGGCTCGAGGATGGTGCGCAGGTCCGCGACCAGCGATTGCTGGGTAGTGCTCGCGAATCCCCGGGCAGTGCCAACCTTCAGTCGTTTGAGCTGAGCTCCCCAATACGGCTGATCGGCCGCCGCCCAGAGGATCAAGGTGGGGACTCCGGCGCGCAGGCCGGCGGCCGTGGTGCCCGCGCCGCCATGGTGCACGACGGCGCGGCACGCGGGGAAAACGGCCGCATGGTTCACCGCCGCCACCACCTTGACGTTCGCGAATTGGGGGACGTCGCTGAAGTCGGTGCCGCCGGAGCACACCAACGCTCGCTCGCCTAGCTGCTCGCAAGCGGCGCTGATCATTTCGACTGTGCGGGCGGCAGATTCGACAGGGATGCTGCCAAACCCGAAATAGATCGGCGGTGTTCCAGCGGCAATCCACGACGCGACCTCGTCATCGGCGTCGGTCGGCAGTTCCATGGTCAGGGCGCCGACAAAGGGCCGCCGGCCGTTCCATTTCGCCCATTCGGCTGCCAGCCCGGGAAAGCAAACCTCGTCGTAGGCCTGGATTTCCAGCGACCCGCGTTCGGCGATCCGCCGCGACGAGGGGGCCGTCGACTTCGGCAGGCCCAGTTCACGCCGCTGCGTGTCCTCGACCCTTTTCGTCGTGCGCCAATACACCCACTCGTTCAAGGTCATCAAGGAGCGCCCGAACAGCGGCGGCAGGAATGGAAGGACCTGGCCGTGGGGCCGCGCCGGCGCGTAATGCAGTGTGGCCAACGGAATGTCGTGATACTCCGCGACGTTGGCCGCGGTCTCCTCCAAACTGCGGCCGGTGACGAGCAGGTCGGCCCCGCTTGCCCGCGATTTCAGCGTGGCGCTCGCCTCCCCCCAGCTCTGCATGAAGAGCCGCCAGAGTTCGCGTCCCAGCCTGATCAGCTCCGGGATCCTCCAGGGGCTGCGGGACAGACACGCCCACAGATCGCGGTGCACGTCCATCCACGTCTGCGTGTCCACCCCGTAGCCGGCCGCCGCAAGCCCGGCCGCCTCGGTGTCGCCCACCATGTCGGGCGGGACGGCCATGCGCACTTCGTGGCCCCGGCGCAGTAGCTCGCGGCCGACAGCGACGCCGGGCTCGACATCGCCGCGAGTTCCATAGCAGGCCAACACAAATATCATCGCGGTTCCTCGCCTTTCACGTGAGCCAAGTCGGGGATTTCAACCATCCAGTCGAACGGGTCCGGCCGCCGACCGTATTGAATGTCGAGGAGGTGGTCGCGCAGCGCTTGGCTCTTCGGGCCTGGCAGACCGTCGGCCACCGCGAATTCACACCGCGGGCCCTTGAATCCAACGATCGGGTTGACGACCGCCGCAGTCCCTACGGCGAAGACCTCGCGAATTTTGCCGGATATGCAGCCCTGCTTCAATTCCTCGAACGGGAATCGACGTTCGGTTGGGACCAACCCATGGGCGGTCGCCAGCGAAAGAACACTCGCCCGGGTCACCCCCTCGAGAATCGTTCCCAGGCTAGGGGTTACAAGCTCGCCTTCAGCTGTGATGGCAAATATGTTCATCGTGCCGGATTCCTGGACACAGCCATCATCGTCGAGGAACAACACGTGATCGCAGCCATACTCTTTGGCCTCGATTTCTGCCAAGAGGTTCGACGCGTAGTTACCACCGAATTTGACGCTCCCGGTGCCGCCCTCCCAGGCGCGGGGGTACTTCCCTACCCATAGCCGCATTCCGGCGGTTCCGCCCGGAAAATATGGGCCTGACGGGCTCGCGATGACGGCATAGGTCACGGACGGACTTGGCCGGACCCCGAGTCCCACTTCCGCACCGAACATGAATGGCCGGAGATACAAGCTGCATTCACGATCATTCGTGGGGACCCACGCACGGTCTACTTGTATCAGCGACATCAAGCTCGATAGGAAGAGGTCGTCGCCGAGCTGCGGAAGGGCCAATCTGGCAGCCGATTTGCGGAACCGGCGCGCATTGAGCAACGGTCTGAACAGCCAAACGCTTCCGTCTGCCCGACCGTAAGCTTTCAGGCCCTCGATCACTCCCTGGGCGTAGTGGAGCACAACGCATGCCGGATGAATGGTGAACGAGCTGAGCTGCGTTACACGCGCCCCGTGCCAACCTTTGTCCGCATCCCAGTAAATGATCGACATATGGTCAGTGAAAAAACGGCCGAACCCCGGGTCCGCTAAGATTTCGGCCCGCTCAGCGTCCGACAATCGCGATGGGGACGCGTCGAGTCGAAACCCCCCGGGCAAAAGCGCTGCTGCCTGATCCACCGACATTTTGTTCCACCTGAGATTGTTCGAAATTTAGATTAGCGGCGTATAGAAATACGTCCGCCGCTTCTTGATGAGCCCGTGTGGGCCGGGCCAGAAGAAGTCGGCAAACTCAACTTCGGCGGCGGCTCCGCCACGCACGGTGCCCTTGAAGCAGCCCTCGACCGCGACCACTCCGGAATCAGAAACGATCGACTCGATGTTGTGCATACCCGACTCGATGATGCGGTCATCCACGTAGAAGGACCTGATCGCCTCTCTTCCGCTCAGACACGCATAGCCCGGCCGTGAGTACTCGGCGTCGGCTTCGAAGAGTGCCACAAGGCCGTCGACATCCGCGTTGTCCACCGCCACGTAGTACTTCTGAACGACATCGGTAAAGACGGTGTGGTGCATCAGCGACCCCCTTCCAACGAAGATTTGATTTGCTGGCCATACCTGCGCAGCGATTCGGGAGTCAGCATGACTTCGTGTGCGCAGTCCGTCGCGTACTCGGTGACGTCGCCGGCGACATAGGGCCGCCAAGCTTCCAGCGCACACGAAGTCCTGTTGCTCTCACCTTGCGCCGCGGAAAATATGATCATGTCACCATCGAAAACACCGGGCTCGTGAGATCGCTGCAACGCCCTGTTGCCGTTGACGTTTCGCACAAGCAAATCGAGGTTTTCGACAAGCGAACCCAAAAGCTGTTCATACTGCGGAAATTCGACGGCCGCTCGTTCGCGAACCAGAGCTGCTATCTGCTCGTAGGTGAGCGTCGCATCCTGTTCCGGGACAGTAATGCCATAGAAGCGCAAGACCTCTTCCAGCATGTGCTTCTTGTCCAAGGCGTCGTTCGGCAGCGCGACGCTGTCGTCAAGATGGGGTTGAGCGTCCAGAAGGACAAGCCGTTCGACCACGCATCCGCGCCGCCGAAGCTCGATGGCAAGTTCGTGGGCGACGACCCCTCCGAAAGACCAGCCGAGAAGGTGGTAAGGCCCGGCGGGGCAAGCCCTTTGGATCCTGTCGGCGTAGTTTCTCGCCATATCCCGAATCGACCGAGGTTCGGCTTCTCCGGGCTGCAGGACCTGTTGAATGCCAATGATCGGGCAATCCACGTACTTACCGAGTGCCTGATACGCCCAACTCGCCCCGGCTCCGGGATGTATGCAGAACAGCGGAATACCAGTCCCGTCCTTGAGGACCTCAACGGGGACTACTTCCACCGCGCTGGCAGGGCTGTCCAACTGCTGGCTCAAACTTCGCACCGACGGCGCGTGGAACAGGGTGCGCACCGCGACGCGGGTGTCCAGGCGGGCGTTGATTGCCGTGATGACCCGTATCGCAGACAGCGAATCCCCGCCCAGGTCGAAGAACGAGTCGTCGACCCCGACCCGCTCGAGTCCCAGCACCTCGGCGTAGATGCCGGCCAGGACCTCCTCGGTGGGGGTGGCCGGGGCGCGGTACCGATCGGCGTCGGTGTATTCGGGTGGGGGCAGCGCTCGGGTGTCCAGTTTGCCGTTGACCGTCAGCGGCAGCGCCTCCAGCGCCACCACCGCGGCCGGCACCATGTAGGCCGGTAGGCGCTCGGCCAGCGCGGTCCGCGCCGTGCCCGGGTCGGCGGTGCCGGTGACATAGCCGACCAGGCGCTTGTCGCCGGGCCGGTCCTCACGCGCGATCACCGCCGCCTGCTCCACCCCGTCCAGTCCTGCCAGCGCCGCCTGGACCTCGCCGAGTTCGATGCGGTATCCGCGGATCTTGACCTGCTCGTCGGCACGGCCCAGATAGTGCAGCTGCCCATCGGGGCTCCACCGCACCAGATCTCCCGTGCGATACATCCGTGATCTCGGCGGCCCGTACGGACAGGCGACGAACCGCGTCCCCGTCAAACCCGACCGGCCCACATACCCGCATGCCAGTCCGGCACCGGCCACGTACAACTCCCCGACCACGCCGGCCGGCACCGGACGCAGCCACCCGTCGAGCACGAAAAAGCCAAGGTGCGCCAACGGCACCCCGATCGGGCTGGCATTGCCGGCGACATCGCGGTCGACGATCTCGCGGAACGAGGCATGCACCGTCGTCTCGGTGATGCCGTACATATTGATCAGTCGCGGCGATCCCGGATGGTTGGCCAGCCAGGCCCCAAGGCGCTGTGGTTCTAGCGCTTCACCACCGAACACCACCGTCTCGAGCTTCAGCTGCGACTCGGGCGCTAGCGCGTCGGCCGTTTGCAGGGCATAAAACGCCGACGGCGTCTGGCTCAACACGCTGACTTGTTCGGCAACCAGCAAGGCGCGCAGGTCTTCCGGTGAGCGGACCACCGCGTCGGGCACCACCACCAGTCGCCCACCGTGCAGCAGTGCACCGAAAATCTCCCACACCGAGTAGTCGAAGGCCAAGGAATGGCACTGCGTCCACACCTGTCCCGCCGACAACTCCAGCGCCGAGTCCAGTGTCGCGAGCAGCCGGGCGACGTTGCGGTGGGTGACGGCCACCCCCTTGGGGGCACCGGTAGTACCCGACGTGTAGATGAGGTAGGCGATGTCGTCGGGGGCCGGCGACGGCAGCGGTGTGCTGGGTTGGGCGTGGAGAGCGGGGTCGTCGACGTCGACGACTAGGACACCGCGTCCATCCAGCCGTTCGGCCAGCCCGGCGGTGGTGATCGCGGCGATCGGCGCAGCGTCGTCGAGCATGAACCTGATACGGGCCGCCGGCAGCCCCGGGTCGATCGGCAGGTAGGCGGCCCCGGTTTTGAGCACCGCGAAAATCGACGCGATCGCCTCGGCCGACCGCGGCAACAGCAGCCCGACGCACTGTCCCGGGCCCACACCATGACCAATCAGCCGGTGCGCCAACCGATTAGACGCCTCGTCGAGCTCGCGGTAGGTCCACGAGACCTCGCCGCATACCACCGCCACCGCCTCGGGCGCACCCGCCGCCTGCGCGGCGAACAACGCCGGGATCGATGCCGACGCGGCCGCCGGCGCCGTCAACGCCGCCCGATTACCCCAGTCCTGCAGGCGGGCATGCTCACCGGCATCGAGCAGATCCACCGACGACAGCCGCCGTGCCGGATCCGCGGTGATCGCCGCCAACACCCACTGCAGCCGCGCGATCAGTGTTTCGATGCTTTCCGCGTCGAACACGTCGGTGCGGAATTCCACCGCCCCCGAAAACCCGGCGGGCTCACCCGCCTCGTCCCAGCGTTCCGCCAGGGAAAACGTGAGGTCCATGCGCGCCGTGTGGGTGTCCGCCGACAGCGGTGCCACCTCGAGGTCACCCAAGGCGATCCCGGCGGGCTCGATGTTCTGCCCGGGAAGGTTCTGCCAGGCCAACAACACCTGGATCAGTGGGTGCTGGCTCAGGCTTCGGATGGGGTTGAGCCGCTCGACGAGCACCTCGAACGGCACATCCTGGTGCTCGTAGGCGGCCAGTCCGCGCCGACGGACCTGGGCCAGCACTTCACCGATGGTGGGATCCCCGGCCAGATCGACACGCAGCACCAACGTGTTGACGAAAACCCCGACCAGCGCATCCAGCGCCGGGTCGCCACGTCCGCCGATCGGGAACCCGACCGCCACATCGCTTGTGGCGCTGAGCTTTGCGAGCAGCACTGCCAGGGCGGCCTGGACCACCATGAAGCTGGTCGCGTTGTGCTCGGCCGCCACCCGGGCGATCCGTTGCTGCAGTGCCGCCGGCCACTCCACCGCGACGGTGGCGCCGCTGTAGTCGGCGACCGGCGGATAGGGCCGATCGGTGGGCAGCTGCAGGCGCTCGGGCATCCCGGCCAGGGCGTCCTGCCAGTAGGCCAGCTGCGCTGCGATGGGGCTCTCGGGATCGGCCAGGTCCCCCAGCTGCTCGCGCTGCCACAGCGTGTAGTCGGCGTACTGCACCGCCAACGGCGCCCACCCGGGGGCCTGTCCGGCGGACCGGCTGGCATACGCCACCCCCAGATCAGCGACCAGCGGGGCAATCGACAACCCGTCCGCGGCGATATGATGCACCACCGCAACCAGCACGTGCTCGTCGTGGCCGACGCGGAAAAGTCTTGCCCGCAAAGGGATTTCGCTCGCCAAATCAAACGAGTGACGCACCTCGGCGCCGATGGCCTCGCCCAGCCGCTCCGCCGACCAGCCGGTGGCATCGACGACGTCCCACCCGAAGTCGGCCCGCTCGGCGGGGATGATCACCTGCTGGGGTACGCCGTCGGCTAAGGCAAACAGTGTCCGCAGGCTCTCTTGGCGGGCCACCACATCGGCCAGCGCCGCGCCCAACGCCTCGACGTCCAGTGCGCCGGTGATCCGATAAGCGGTCGGCATGTTGTAGATCGGGGAGGGCCCGTGCAACTGGTCGAGGAACCACAACCGCTGCTGCGCAAACGACAACGGAAGTACTGCGGGACGCTGTTGGGCCGTCAACGCTGCCCTAGCGCTTTCCCCGCCGTGGGTCCTCATCCATTCGGCCAACCCGGCCACGGTGGGCGAATCAAACAACACCCGGATCGGGACCTCGACACGTAGCTCGGCCCGCACCCGCGCGATCAGCCGTGCCGCGGACAGTGAATGGCCACCCAAATCGAAGAACCCGTCATCGATACCAACCCGCGTCACCCCGAGAACCTCAGCGAACAACGCGACCAACACCTGTTCGCGTCGATCACGCGGCCCGCGATAGGCGGCCGCACTCACGAACTCCGGGACCGGCAATGCCCGACGATCGAGCTTGCCGTTGACCGTCAACGGCAACGACTCCACCACCATGACCGCCGCCGGCACCATGAACTCCGGTAACCGCTCGGCGACGAAACCGCGCAGCTCGGCGACGCGCTCGATCACCGCCGGGTCGTTGACGTACCCGGCCAGCGAACCCATCCCCGCGGCCGGCAGATAGAGATCCGTCAACACCGCCGGCGAGGATCCGTCGGAGGTGTTGTCGGAGGTGTTGTCGGAGCCCTCGGCGGCGCGGGTGAAGATGACATCGACCAAGCCGGTCTGCGGCGACCAGGTCACCGCGGTGGCATATCCGAGCTCCTGCCCCAACTGATAACACTGGTGCGGCACAACCGGATCCGGTGCGGACGTATCGGTACCCAACGCGCTGACAGGCACCCGATCACCGGCCGCAGCCAACGCCCGCGCCAACGCCACGTCGGGCGATATGCCGCCGTGCGGCACCCCGGTCACCCGCACCTCCGGCAACCGCTGCGCGCGCAGGTAGTCACCCAACGCGGCCAGGCTTTCGAAGCGCTGCCACGGCAGCGACGGCAGGCTCGCCACGGAGCGCACCACCACGGGCCCCTTGCGCAGCACCACCTCGTACCGGTAGCCGCTGAGCTCGTTGACCGCCCGCATCTGCTTGAGCTGCACCTGCACCGCGGCGATGTCGGCAAGGTGCTGCGGCAATGCCGCGAAAAACTCCGGCGCGAACAGCAATTCCTGCTCGGCGAGCATCTCCCGGCGCACCCGCTCGCGCATCACCGAAGCCGGATCCTCACCGGTGGTGGGGTCGGCACACAAAATCCCGGTGGTAAATGCCTGCAGCAACGACAGGTTGCGCACGTCGCCGAGGAACACCGCCCCACCCGGCGCCAGCAGCCGCATCGCCATCGCCAGCACCTCGAGCAGGTAGCCCGCGCTCGGGAAGTACTGCACCACGGAGTTCAGCACCACCACGTCGAAGTGCCCCGGCGGCAACCCGTCGGCCACATCCGCGGGCTGCACCCGCAACCGCACCCGATCAGCCCACGGCTGCGATGCCACCGCGGCCCGCAGCGTCTGAATCGTCGGCGCGGCCAAGTCCGTACCCCAATACTCGACACAATCCGGGGCCAGCCGGGAAAGCAGCAACCCCGCGCCCACCCCGATCTCGAGCACCCGGGCCGCGCCCAATCCGCGGATCCGCTCCACTGCGGCCGCGCGCCATTCCCGCATCTCCTCCAGCGGGATCGGTGCCCCGGTGTAGCTGCTGTTCCAGCCCGAGAAGTCCTCCCCCAGCACCGCGGGCGCGGCCGCCTCGGGCGTCGGCTGCGAATAGACGTCGCCCCACACTCGCTGCCACTGCTCGACCAGCCGCGCTTCCCGCTCGGGCTCTCGGACCAGCTTCATCTGCTGATCCAGCACCACATAGCCCGCCAGGAGTTTGTCGCTTGCCCCGTCGCCGGCATCCGCGGTGGGCGTGGCGGTGTGGGCGACGACCGCCGCCTGCGCCACCCGGGGATGGGCCGCCAGCACCGCCCCGACCTCACCCAACTCGATGCGATAGCCGCGGATCTTGACCTGCTCGTCGGCGCGCCCCAGGTACTGCAGTTGCCCATCGGGGCGCCAACAAACCAGGTCCCCGGTGCGATACATCCGTGTGCCCGGGGAGAAGGGGCACGCCACGAACCGCGACGCGGTCAAACCGGGCCGGCGCCAATACCCGCACCCGACCTGGGCGCCGGCCGCGTACAGCTCCCCGACCACGCCGGCGGGTACCGGACGCAGCCAGCCGTCGAGCACGAATAGCGCCGCCCTCGGCAGTGGCGAGCCGATGGGCACCACACCCGCCCCGGCCGTCAACGGGGCGCTGGTCGCCACCCACATCGTGGTCTCGGTCGGGCCGTATTCGTTGATCATCACCCGCCCGGGTGCCCAGCGGTCCACCACTTCGGCGGGGCAGGGTTCACCGCCCACCAACAAGGCCACGGAATCCAAACCGTCGGGTGAGAGCACGCCTGCGGCGGTTGGGGTTTGGCTCAACACCGTGACGTTTTCGGTGACCAGCAAGGCGTGCAGTTCTTCCGGTGAGCGGGCCGCCGACTCGGGCACCACCACCAGCCGCGCGCCGTGCAGAAGCGCACCGAAGATCTCCCAGCCCGAGATGTCGAAGCTGTAGGAGTGCCACTGCGCCCACACCTGCCCGGGGGCCGCCAGACCCGGGTCCATCGACGTCATCAGCTCGGTGACGTTGTGGTGGGTGATGGCCACGCCCTTGGGCACGCCGGTGGTGCCCGACGTGTAGATGACGTAGGCGATGTCGTCGGGGGCCGGGGCCGGCAAGCCGGTGCATGGGTAGGCGTCAACGCGCGGGTCGTCGACATCGATGACGGGCAGGTCGCACTCGTCCAGCCGGTCGGCCAACCCGGAGGTGGTGAGCAGCGCCACCGCCGCCGCATCGGCGAGCATGAACTCTATCCGGCTCGCGGGCAGCGCCGGGTCGATCGGTAGATAGGCCGCCCCGGTCTTGAGGACCGCCAAGATCGCGACGATCGCCTCGGCGGAACGCGAAAACAGCAGGGCGACAGACTGTCCCGGGCCTATCCCCTGGCCGGCCAACAGGTGCGCCAACCGGTTGGCGGCCTCATCGAGTTCCCGGTAGGTCGCGGAGCGGCCCGCAAACCTCAGCGCCACCGCGTCCGGGTCGAGCGCCACCTGCTCGGCGAACAACTCCGGAATCGACGCCGGCGTGCTCACCGGAGCGGTCAACGCGGCCCAGTTACCGATCTCGCGCAGCCGGGCCTGCTCGGGCTCGTCGAGCAGGTCCATCGACGAGAGCCGCCGCGCGGGGTCGGCGGTCATCGCCACCAACACCCGCTCTAACCGCTCGATCAGCGTTTCGATGCTCGCGGCGTCGAAAATGTCGGTGCGGAATTCCACCGCTCCGCCGATTCCGGCGAGTTCGCCGGCCTCGCTCCAGCGTTCGGCCAGGGTGAACATCAGGTCCATGCGGGCGGTGCGGGTGTCCGCCGGCAGGGGCGTGGCCTGCACGTCACCCAAGCTCAGCCCGGTGGGCTCGGTGTCCTGCCCGGCAAAGTTCTGCCACGCCAACAACACCTGGACCACGGGGTGGAAGGTCAGGCTTCGGGTGGGGTTGAGCCGCTCGACCAGCACTTCGAACGGGACGTCTTGGTGCTCGTAGGCGGCCAGGCTGCGTTGTCGCACCTGGGTCAGCAGTTCGCCGATGGTGGGATCGCCGGCCAGGTCCACCCGCAGCACCAAGGTGTTGACGAAAAATCCCACCAGCTCGTCCAGCGCGGGGTCGCGGCGCCCGGCAATTGGGAATCCCACCGCCACGTCGGGGCTGGCGCTGAGCTGAGACAACAGCACCGCCAGCGCCGCCTGCACCACCATGAAGGTGGTCGCGTTGTGTTCGCGGGCCAGATCGCGCACCCGCTGCTGCAGCTCGGCCGGCCAATCGACCGCGACACTGGCGCCGCGCTGATCGGCGAACGGCGGATAGGGCCGGTCGGTGGGCAGTTGCAGCCGCTCGGGCAGCCCGGCCAGCGCGTCTTCCCAATAAGCCAGCTGCGCGGCGATGGGGCTCTCGCGATCGTCAAGATCACCGAACTGTGCACGCTGCCACAGCGTGTAGTCGACGTACTGCACCGGCAATGGCGCCCAGTCGGGGGCTTGCCCGGCACACCGGCTGACATATGCCAGCCCCATGTCACGCACCAGGGGCCTCAGCGACAACCCGTCGGCGGCGATATGGTGTACCACGATCACCAGCGCGTACTCGTCGTCGCCGACGCGGAAAAGCCTTGCCCGCAACGGGATCTCGGTGGCCAGATCAAAACCGTGGCGTACCGCCGCGCCGATTTCGTCACCCAGCCGGTCCGCCGGCCAGTCGGTGGAATCGACCACGTGCCAACCGAATTCGGCGCGCTCGGGAGGCACCACCAGCTGCTGTGGTATGCCTTCGGGCGCTGTGAACAGGGTGCGCAGGCTTTCGTGCCGGGCCACTACATCGGCCAGCGCGGCACCCAGGGCTTCGGCATCGAGGCGACCGGTCAGCCGCAACGCCGCCGCGATGTTGTAAACCGGTGAGGGACCCTGCAATTGGTCGAGGAACCACAACCGGCTCTGCGCAAACGACAACGGGACCCGCGCGGGCCGCTCAATCGGCACCAACGGCTGAAGCCGAGCCCCCTCCTCACCGATACGCGGCGCCAGCTCCGCCACCGTCGGCGCCTCGAACACGCTGCGCACCGAAACGCCAGCACCCATTCCGGTGTTGATGGCGGCGATCACCTGCATCGCCGACAGCGAGTCCCCGCCCAAATCGAAGAACGAGTCGTCGACCCCGACTCGCTCGAGCCCGAGCACCTGGGCGTAGATGCCGGCCAGGATCTCCTCGACCGCGTTGCTCGGGGCCCGATACCCGCCGCCGAAGTATTCCGGTGCCGGCAGGGCGCGGGTGTCGAGTTTGCCGTTGGGGGTTAACGGCAACGTGTCGAGTGCCACCACCGCCGCGGGGACCATGTAGGCCGGGAGCCGGTGGGCCAGCGCGGCGCGCATCTTGGCCGGGTCCACGGTGCCGGTGACGTAGCCGACGAGGCGTTTGTCGCCGGGGCGGTCCTCGCGGGCGATCACCACCGCCTGCTCGACCCCGTCCAGTGCATTCAAGGCCGCCTGGACTTCGCCGAGTTCGATGCGATAGCCGCGGATCTTGACCTGCTCATCGGCACGCCCGAGATAGTGCAACTGCCCGTCGGCGCCCCAGCGCACCAGATCCCCGGTGCGATACATCCGTGTCCCCGCGCTGAACGGGCACGCCACAAACCGCGACCCGGTCAACCCCGACCGGCCCACATATCC
The DNA here is from genome assembly GCF_001954215.1 of Mycobacterium sp. IS-2888. Lineage (NCBI taxonomy): Bacteria > Bacillati > Actinomycetota > Actinomycetes > Mycobacteriales > Mycobacteriaceae > Mycobacterium > Mycobacterium sp. IS-2888. The sequence goes on along the minus strand of NZ_MBET01000054.1, from coordinate 40,579 downwards.
ATACGCCACACCGTCGCCGGCCACATACAACTCACCGACCACGCCCGCCGGAACCGGACGCAACCACCCGTCGAGCACAAACAGCGCCGCCCCGGGCACCGGCGAACCGATCGGCACCACACCCGACCCGGCCGTCAGTGGCGCGCTGATCGCCACACACATCGTCGTCTCGGTCGGGCCGTACGCGTTGACCATCACCCGCCCCGGCGCCCACCGATCCACCACCTCGGCCGGGCAAGCCTCACCGGCCATCACCAATGCCACCGACTCCAGGCCCTCGGTCGGCAACACCCCCACCGCGGAAGGGGTCTGGGTCAAGACGCTGACCCCTTCACCAATGAGCAAGGCGTGGAAGTCTTCCGGTGAGCGCACCACCTCGTCGGGCACTACCACCATCCGGCCCCCACGCAGCAGCGCGCCGAAGATCTCCCACACCGAAACGTCAAACGCCAACGAGTGACTGTGCGTCCACACCCCCGCCGCCGGCAGCCCCGCGTCCAGTGAGGCCAGCAGCTGGGTGACGTTGCGGTGGGTGACCGCGACGCCTTTGGGGACACCGGTGGTGCCCGAGGTGTAGATCAGGTAGGCGACGTCGTCGGGAGCCGGCGGGGGCGGTGCGGTGCTGGGCTGGGCGTCGATGCGGGGGTCGTTGAGATCGATGACCCCGACGTCGTGCCCGTCGAGCCGGTCGGCCAGCTCACTGGTGGTGATCGCGGCGATCGGGGCGGCATCGGCGAGGATGAAGGCGATCCGGGCCTCCGGCGTCACCGGGTCGATCGGCAGGTACGCGGCCCCGGTTTTCAGCACCGCCAAAATCGACACGATCGCCTCGGCCGACCGCGAAAACAGCAGTGCCACACGCTCACCCGGGCCCGACCCGTGGCCGGCCAACAGGTGCGCCAGCCGGTTGGCGGCCTGATCCAGCTCGCGGTAGGTCCACGAGCGTTCCCCGCACACCAGCGCCACCGCATCCGGCATCTGGGCCACCTGCTCGGCGAACAACGCCGGAATCGACACCGCGGCCGGTGCCGGCCGGGTCAACGCCGCCCGGTTACCCCACCCCTGCAGGCGGGCGCGCTCAACGTCGTCGAGCAGGTCCATCGACGAGATCCGCCGGGTGGGTTCGGCGGTGATCGTCGCCAACACCCGCTGCCAGCGTTCGATGAGCCCATGGATGCTGGACGCGTCGAACACGTCGGTGCGAAATTCCACCGTTCCGCTGATCCCGGCGGGCTCACCGGCGTCGTCCCAGCGTTCGCCGAGGGAAAGCGTCAGGTCCATGCGGGCGGTCTGGGTCTCCACGGACAGCGGGGTGACCTCCAGGTCACCCAGGGCCGGCTCGGCCGCGGATTTGTCGTCCTGACCGGGAAGGTTCTGCCAGGACAACGACACCTGGATCAGCGGGTGATGCGCGAGACTCCGGGTGGGGTTGAGCCGTTCGACCAGCACTTCAAACGGGACGTCTTGGTGCTCGTAGGCGGCCAGGCTGCGCGCCCGCACCTGGGCCAGCAGTTCGCCGACGGTGGGATCACCGGCCAGATCGACACGCAGCACCAAGGTGTTGACGAAAAATCCCACCAGCTCGTCGAGCGCCGGATCGCGGCGCCCGGCGATCGCGATACCCACCGCCACATCGCTGCTGGCGCTGAGCTGAGACAGCAGCAGCGCCAGTGCGGCCTGGATCACCATGAAGCTGGTCGCGTTGTGCTCGCGGGCCACCCGGGCGACCTGCTGCTGCAGCCCGGCGGGCCAATCGACCGCGACGCTGGCGCCTCGGTAGTCGGCGACCGGCGGGTAGGGCCGATCGGTGGGCAGCTGCAGCCGCTCGGGCAGCCCGGCCAGGGCCTGCTCCCAGTAGGCGAGCTGCGCGGCGATCGCGCTGTCGGGATCGTCGAGATCACCGAGGTGTTCGCGCTGCCACAGCGTGTAATCGATGTACTGCACCGCCAACGGCACCGTGTCGGGGGCCCGCCCGGCACACCGGCTGGCGTATGCCATACCCAGATCGGTCACCAGCGGCCGCACCGACCAGCCATCCGCGGCGATGTGGTGCACCACGACCACCAGCACGTGTTCGTTGTCGCCGACGCGGAAAAGCCTTGCCCGCAACGGGATCTCGGTGGCTAGGTCAAAGCTGTGACGCACCGCGGCATTGACGGCCTCACCCAGCCGCTCGGCCGTCCAGGCGGTGGCATCGACGACGTCCCACCCGAAGTCGGCCTGCTCGACGGGCACCACCACCTGCTCGGGTACGCCGTCGGTTGCGGCAAACAGGGTGCGCAGACTCTCGTGGCGGGCCACCACGTCGGCCAGCGCCGCACCCAACGCATCGACATCCAGCGGCCCGCTGATCCGGAACGCGGTCGCCATGTTGTAGACCGGTGACGGCCCCTGCAGCTGATCGAGGAACCACAATCGGTTTTGGGCAAAGGACAACGGCACCCGCTCCGGGCGCGCCATCACCCGCAACGGCGGACGGGCAGGTCCGCCACGATGCCGGTGCAGATACTCGGCGAGGCCGGCGACGGTCGCGGCGTCGAACAGGTACCGCACCGGCACTTCCCGGCCGAGTCCTAGTTGCAGGCGTGCGCTGACCCGGGTGGCGGTGAGCGAATCGCCACCCAGGGCGAAGAAGTCGTCGTCGAGCCCGATTCGGGCCATACCCAATACCTCGGCGAACGCCTCGGCAATGATCTTTTCGGTCTGGGTCTGCGGCGCCCGGAATACGGTGGCGGCAAAAACCGGCGCCGGCAACGCTTTACGGTCGATCTTGCCCGACGACGTCAACGGGAACTCGTCAAGTACCACGATGTGTGCGGGCACCATGTAGTCGGGCAACCACGCGCTCAACCGCTGACGGACCGCTCCGAGTTTGGTGTTGGTCTGCGGATCGTTGGCGTAGGCGACGCGGTGCTCGGGCTCGGTGGCGGGCAGATACAGATCCGTCACCGGCGCCCCGCGCTCGGGATCGGAGACCGTGGTGAGGACCGCGTCCAGGGTGCCCGGTTGGGCACCCCAGGTGACCGCGACGTGGTATCCGGCGGTTTCACCGAGGCGGTACAACTCTTCGGGGACAACGGCATCGGCGGAGGCGGCGGCTTCGGCCAGGGCTGCGTCAAGAGGTAGCCCGGCCTCCACGACACCTTCGATCTGGACGTCGCCGATCACCCCGGCGCGGGGGATGCCGGTGACACGAATAATGTTGGGGCGCTGCGATATCAACCGGTCGCGCACTCCCGCGCAGTTGGTCCACGCCCAGCGGGGGGCGTCGGCCAGCGAACGCACGGGCGCCGGGGTTTTGTGGACGACGACGTCGTAGCGATACCGGGTCAGTTCGTTGTCGGCCGTACCGCGTTTGACCTGAATGTCGACGCCGGCCACCGCCGGATGCTCGGCGGCCAAGCTGGTGAAAAACTCCGGCGCCAACAGCAATTCGGTCTCGCCGAGAATCGCGCGCTGGACTCGTTGGCGGATCTCGGCGGCATCGGCGGTATCGGTGCGCGCCAGCGCGACCCCGGTTTGAAACGCGCCCTGCAGCGCGTGGTTGCGCACATCGCCGACAAACACCGACCCGCCCGGGGCCAGCAGATCCATCGCGTTGTCGATGACCTCGTGCAGATATGTGGCGTGGGGGAAATATTGCACCACCGAGTTGAGAACGACGGTGTCGAAATAGTGCTGCGGCAGGGTTTCGGTGAGGTGCGCGGGCTGGGTCAGCAGCTCGACGCGATCGCGCCACTGCGTCCCCTGCAGCGAACGAGCCAGGCTGTCGATAACCACCGCGGAGAAATCGGTGCCGACGTAATGCTCACAGTGCGGGGCGATCTGGGACAGCAACAGCCCGGAACCAACGCCGATCTCAAGCACCCGCCGCGGCCGCAGGGCCATGATCCGATCCACGGTGGCCGCACGCCACTCCATCATCTGCTCGAGCGGAATCGGCTCCTCGGTGTAGCTGCTGTTCCAGCCGCGGAAATCCATCCCCAACTCCGGCGCCTCGCCCTCGGCGCCGTAGAGCTCGTCGTAAAGGTGTTGCCACTCTTCGACGACCTCGGCGTCGTCATCGGCGGTGGCGTTGTGCTCGAGAGTGACATAGGCAATCAGGTTGGTGCCGGCCTCGCCGTGGTGGACGGTGGCGGCGGCCTGGACGACCTGCGGGCAGGCCAGCAGGGTGTTTTCGATTTCGCCCAGCTCGATGCGCTGCCCGCGCAGTTTGACCTGGGCATCGGCGCGGCCCAGATACTGCAGTTGCCCATCGGCACGCCAGCGCACCAGATCCCCGGTGCGATACATGCGCGCGCCGGGGCCGCCAAAGGGGTTGGCCACGAACCGTTCCGCGGTCAGTCCCACCCGGCCCACATAGCCATGCGCAACCGCCGGCCCGGCCAGATACAACTCACCGACCACCCCGACCGGCACGGGGTTCAATTGTCCGTCGAGCACCAGCGCACATACCCCCGCGATCGGGGCGCCGATATTCACCGGCTGCCCCGCCGTCAGCGGCGCACAGGTAGCCCAGATGGTGGTCTCGGTGGGGCCGTAGCCATTGAACATCCGCCGGCCCGGCGCCCAGGCGGCCACCAACCCCGGCAGGCACGCCTCCCCCACGGCGATCAGCGTTGTCAGGTCGCCGAGGCGGTCCCGATCCAGCGACGACACCACCGTCGGGGTCAGCATGGCCGCGCTGACCCGCTGGCCTTGCAGCAACTCGGTCAACGCCTCCCCGCCGTACACTCCCGGCGGCGCCACCACCAACGGGGCGCCCGAACCCGCCGCCCACAACAGCTCGCCGACCGACGCGTCGAAGGTCGGCGCGGCGACCATCAATACACGCGCATCCGCGCCCAACCCGTGCGATTCGCGTTGCGCCGCAACCCAACCCAGCAGACCGGCGTGGCTGACCGCCACGCCTTTGGGCGCCCCGGTAGACCCCGACGTGAAAATCACGTACGCGCCGTTTTCGGCCCGCAGCGGCGCAACCCGATCGGCGTCGGTGACGGGATCCGCGCGGTACCCCGAGACATCCCGATCGTCGACGCGCAGCAGCGGTCGCGCCCCGGCCCCGGCCACCGGGTCGGCGCCACAGGTCAGCACGCACACCGCCCCCGCGGCATCGAGCACCGCGGCGATGCGCTCGACGGGATGGGTCCGGTCGACAGGAACATGCACCCCACCGGCCTTGACGACGGCCCACCAGGCCACCACCAACTCCGCGCTCCGATCGATTGCGACGCCCACCGCCCGTTCGGGACCGACCCCCGCCTCGATCAGCACCCGCGCCCACCGCGACGACCACTCATCGAGCTCGCGATACGACATGCTCCGGGCCCCGTCGATGACCGCTTGGGCGTCGGGGTCGGCGGCCACCGCCGCGGCCAACACCTGTGGCGCCACGCCCACCGGCGCCTGCACCTCGGCGCCAGACCACCTCTGCAGCACCAGATCACGCTCACCGCGGTCCAGCAGCGACACCTGGCCGACCAGCACCGAGGCGTCGGCGACCACCGCCTCGATCACCCGGCCAAACCAGCCGACCAACCGTTCGATGGTGGCCCGGTCGAAGAGATCCGTGGCGTAGGTCACCACTCCGGCGGCCATCGGCGCCGTCTCATCTTCGCCCGGCACCTCCCGCAGGTCGAAGTCCAGGTCGAACTTGGCGGTTTGGGTGACCATCGTCAGGGGCTCGACGGCGACCCCGTCCAGCGCCACCTCGGGTCGGACGTTGTTCTGGAAGACCATCAGCACCTGGAACAGCGGGTGGTGCGCGGTGGATCGGACCGGGTTGAGCTGTTCGACCAGGAGCTCGAACGGGACATCCTGGTTGCTGTAGGCATTGAGGGCCTTGTGTCGCACGGCCGCCAGGACGTCGGAGAAGCGCTGCGCGGCATTGACATCCACGCGTAAAACCCAGGTGTTGACGAAAAACCCGACCAGATCATCGAGTGCCTCGTCCAACCGGCCGGCGATCGGCGAGCCCATCGCGATGTCCTCACCGACACCGGCGCGGTGCAACACCACCGCCAACGCCGCCTGCAACACCATCGAGGCCGTCGCGTTGTGGGCCGCCGCGACCGCCTTGATCCCCGCCCACAGCTGCGGGTCGATGCGCAGCGGCACCTGATCACCGCGGTAGCTGGGCACCGGCGGACGCGCGTGATCCGTGGGCAGTGACACGACCTCGGGCAGCTCGGCCAGCTCCTGGCGCCAGTAGGCCAACTGCGAGGCGATCACACTGTCGGGATCGGATTCGTCGCCCAGCCAATCCTGTTGCCACAGCGTGTAATCGGCGTACTGCACCGCCAACGGTGCCCAGGGCGGGGCTTGCCCCGCGCACCGGCTGGCATACGCCACGCCCACGTCCCGGACCATCGGTGCCATCGACCAGCCGTCAAAAGCGATGTGGTGCAACACAATCCCGACCACATGCTGCTCGGGGCCCACGGCATAGATCTGTCCACGGATCGGAATCTCGCTCGACAGGTCAAACCGATACCCGGCCAGCGCCACCAACTCGCCGGCCACCTCGCGCTCGGGCAGCGACACCACCGCCGCACCGCCGCGCCGCCACATGCCCGGCTGAGCCGCCAACACCTGCTGGCACGGCACCCCGTCGACGTCGGGGAATATGGTGCGCAGCGCTTCGTGGCGGACAATCACATCGTCCAGCGCGGTATCGAGCGCCCCGGCATCCAGCGGCCCGTCGATCCGGAACGCGATCGGCATGTTGTAGGTCGCCACCCCGCCCTCGAAGCGGTCCAAGAACCACAACCGGCTCTGGGCGAACGACAACGGAATCCTCGCCGGCCGCACCCCGGCGACCAATGGCTTGCGCCGCTCGCCGTCCTGACCGATCCGCGGTGCCAATTCGGCCACCGTGGGCGCGTCGAACAAGGTGCGCACCGCAAGACCGGCATCCAAACCGGTGTTGATGGCGGCGATCACCCGCATCGCCGACAGCGAATCCCCGCCCAAATCGAAGAAGGAGTCGTCGGCCCCGACCCGCTCCAGCCCTAACACCCGCGCGTAAATACCGGCCAAGATCTCCTCGGTGGGACCCGACGGCGCGCGATAACGGTCGACGTCGGTGTATTCCGGTGCCGGCAAGGCGCGCTTGTCGAGTTTGCCGTTGACCGTCAACGGCAAGGTGTCCAGCGCCACCACCGCCGCGGGGATCATGTAAGCCGGGAGCCGCTCGGCCATTTGCGCACGTATGCCGGTGACATCGACGGTCCCGGTCACATAACCGACCAGACGCTTGTCGCCGGGGCGGTCCTCGCGGGCGATCACCACCGCCTGCTCCACCCCAGCCAAACCGCTTAGTACCGCCTGGATTTCACCGAGTTCGATGCGGTAGCCGCGGATCTTCACCTGCTCATCGGCGCGGCCCACATACCGCAGCTGACCATCAGCACCCCAACACACCACATCCCCGGTGCGATACATCCGCGACCCCGCGGTGAACGGGCACGCCACAAACCGCGCACCGGTCAGCCCCGGCCGACGCCAATACCCAACTCCCACACCGGCGCCCGCCACATAGAGCTCGCCGACCACACCGGTCGGCACCGGACGCAACCACGCATCCAGCACGAAAAAGGCCAGACGGGCCAACGGCGCCCCGACGGGGCTCGCACTGCTGTCGATGTCGTCGCCGGTGATCTCGCGGAACGAGGCATGCACCGTCGTCTCGGTGGTGCCGTACATGTTGATCAGCCGCGGTTGTCCCGGGTGGTTTTCCAGCCAGGTGCGAAGACGCTGTGGTTCCAGCGCTTCGCCGGCGAACACCACGGTCTCCAGCTGCAGCTGGCGTCCCACCTCAGGTTGCAGGGCGTCGGCGGTTTGCAGCGCGTAGAACGCCGATGGGGTCTGGCTGAGGACGGTGACTTGTTCAGCCGCGAGTAAGGCGTGGAAGTCTTGCGGCGAGCGGGCGATCTCTTCGGGCACGACGACGAGCCGTCCCCCGTCCAGCAGCGCGCCCCACATCTCCCACACCGAGACGTCGAAGGCCAAAGAATGCCACTGCGTCCACACGCCCGCGCGCTCGAGGTCGTCGTCCACCGACTCCAGCAGCTGGGTCACGTTGCGGTGGGTGATCGCCACGCCCTTGGGAACACCGGTGGTGCCCGACGTGTAGATGATGTAGGCGATGTCGTCGGCGGCCGGCGCCGGTGGCGCTGTGCTGGGCTGGACATCGATGCGGGGGTCGTCGACATCGATGACCGGCAACTGATGGCCGTCCAGCCGGTCGATCAGCCCCGCGGTGGTGATCGCGGCAATCGGCGCGGCGTCGTCGAGCATGAACCGCACCCGTGCCGCCGGCACCATCGGGTCGATCGGGAGATATGCCGCCCCGGTTTTCAGCACCGCCAAAATCGACGCGATCGCCTCGGCCGATCGCGACATCACCAGGGCCACCCGCTGTCCCGGACCCGCACCTTGACCAATTAGCAGGTGCGCCAACCGGTTAGACGCCTCGTCGAGTTCGTGATAAGTCCAGGAGCGCCCCCCGCACACCAGCGCCACCGCCTCAGGTGTGCGCGCCACCTGCGCGGCGAACAACGCCGGAATCGAACCCGTCGTGTGTTCCGGCCCGGCCAACGCCGCCCGGTTACCGCACCGATCCAAGCCGGTGCGCTCGCCCTCGTCGAGCAGGTCCACCGAGGAGATCCGCCCAGCCGGATCGGCGGTCATCGCGAACAACACACGCCCTAACCGTTCGATCAGCGTTTCGACGCTGGCGGGGTCGAACACGTCGGTGCGAAACTCGACCGCCCCGCGGATCCCGGCGGGCTCGCCCGCCCCGTCCCAGCGCTCGGCCAACGTGAATACCAGGTCCATGCGGGCGGTCTGAGTGCGCGCCGGCAGCGGCGTGACCCGCAGATCGCCGAAGGCCGAGCCCTCGGGTTCGGTGTCCTGCTTCGCGAAATTCTGCCAGGCCAGCAGCACCTGGATCAGCGGATGATGGGCCAGGCTCCGGGTCGGATTGAGCCGATCCACCAGCACCTCGAAGGGCACATCTTGGTGCTCGTAGGCGGCCAGACTGCGCTGTCGCACTTGGTCGACCAGCTCGGCTACGGTCGGATCGCCGGTCACCTCCACGCGCAGCACCAAGGTGTTGACGAAGAAACCCACCAACGCATCCAGTGCGGGGTCGCGCCGCCCGGCGATTGTGATCCCCACTGCCACATCACTATTGGCGCTGAGCTTGGCCAGCAGCACCGCCAGCGCGGCCTGAACCACCATGAAGCTGGTCGCGTTGTGCGCGCGGGCGAGATCGCGCACCCGCTGCTGCAGCTCGGCCGGCCACTCCACGTCCACACTGGCGCCCCGGTGATCGGCAACCGGCGGGTAGGGCCGATCGGTAGGCAGCTGCACGCGCTCGGGCAGCCCGGCCAGGGCCTGCTCCCAGTAGGCCAGCTGCGCCGCGATAGGGCTCTCGCTGTCGTCGAGATCACCGAGCTGCTCACGCTGCCACAGCGTGTAGTCGACATACTGCACCGCCAACGGCGCCCACCCGGGGGCTCGCCCGGCACACCGACTGGCGTACGCCACCCCCACATCACCCACCAACGGCGCGATCGACAAGCCATCCGCGGCGATATGATGCACCACCGCCACCAGCACATGATCGTCGTCGTCGACGTGGAAAAGCGTTGCCCGCAACGGGATCTCGGCGGCCAGATCGAAACTGTGACTGGCCGCCGCGCCGATGGCTTCGCCCAGCCGCTCTGCCGGCCAGCCGGTGGCATCGATGACTTCGAGGCCGAAGCCGGCCCGCTCGGCCGGCAGCACCAGCTGCCGCGGTATCCCCTCGGCGGCCGGGAACAGGGTGCGCAGGCTCTCGTGCCGCTCGACCACGTCGGTCAGCGCCGCACCCAACGCGTCGGCATCAAGGCGCCCACCCAGCCGCAACGCCACCGACAAGTTGTAGATCGGTGACGGCCCCTGCAACTGGTCCAGGAACCACAACCGGCTCTGCGCAAACGACAACGGCACCACCGCGGGCCGCTCGACCGGCACCACCGGCCCCAGCCGATCCGCGTCCCCACCGATGCGGGGCGCCAACTGGGCAACGGTGGGCGCCTCGAACACAGCGCGTACCGCAAGGCCGGCCTCCAGGTTGGCGTTGACCGCGGCGACCAGGCGCATCGCCGACAGTGAATCGCCGCCCAGGTCGAAGAACGAGTCGTCGACCCCGACGCGCTCGAGCCCGAGCACCTGGGCATAAATGCCGGCCAGAATCTCCTCGGTGGGAGTGGCCGGGGCGCGATAGCGATCGACGTCCGCATAGTCCGGCGCGGGCAGGGCGCGGGTGTCGAGTTTGCCGTTCGGGGTCAGCGGCAGCGCCTCCAGCACCACCACGGCGGCCGGCACCATATACGCCGGCACCCGCTCGGCGAGCTGCTCGCGTATCCCGACGGCATCCACCGTTCCGGTGACATAGCTTACGAGGCGTTTGTCGCCGGGGCGGTCCTCGCGGGCGATCACCACCGCCTGCTCAACCCCGGCCAAACCGCTTAATGTCGCCTGTATTTCGCCGAGTTCGATGCGGTAGCCGCGGATCTTCACCTGCTCATCGGCACGGCCGACGTACCGCAGCTGACCATCGGCCCCCCAGCGCACCAGATCCCCGGTGCGATACATGCGCGTCCCCGCCCCGCCGAACGGGCACGCCACAAACCGCGACGCGGTCAAATCCGCGCGGCGCAGGTACCCACACGCGAGCCCGGCGCCGGCCACGTACAACTCCCCGGCGACCCCCGCGGGCACCGGGCGTAACCAGCCGTCCAGCACGAAGAAGCCGAGATGGGCCAGCGGCACCCCGATGGGGCTGGCGTTGCTCTCGACATCGCCGTCGACGATCTCGCGGAACGAGGCGTGCACCGTCGTCTCGGTGATGCCGTACATGTTGACCATCCGGGGTGATCCGGGATGGTTGTGCAGCCACGGCCCAAGACGTTTCGGCTCCAGCGCTTCCCCGCCGAACACCACCGTTTCGAGCTTCAGCCGCCGTCCCTGTTCGGGCGATAGCGCGTCGACGGCCTGCAGTGCGTAAAACGCGGACGGTGTCTGGCTGAAGACGCTGACCTGTTCGGCGACGAGCGAGGCATAGAGGTCTTCGGGCGAGCGCACCACCGCGTCGGGCACCACCACCAGCCGCCCACCACCAAGCAGCGCACCGAAGATCTCCCACACCGAGTAGTCGAAGGCCAGCGAATGACACTGCGACCACACGCCGGCCCCCGGCAGGCCGGCGTGCAGCGTCTCCAACAGCCGAGTGACATTGCCGTGGGTGACCGCAACACCTTTCGGCGTCCCGGTGGTGCCCGAGGTGTAGATCAGGTAGGCGATGTCGTCGGCGCGCGGTGCGGGCAGGCCCGTGCACGGATAGGTCTGGATGCCGGGTTCGTCGATGTCGATGACCAGCAGCCCGTGACCGTAGAGTCGCTCGGCCAACCCGGCGGTGGTGAGCGCGGCAACCGGTGCGGCGTCGCCGAGCATGAACTCGATGCGCGCCGTCGGCAGCGCCGGGTCGATCGGCAGGTACGCCGCCCCGGATTTGAGCACCGCCAACATCGCCACGACCGCCTCGGCGGACCGCGAAAACAGCAGTGCCACAGACTGTCCCGGGCCCGCCCCGTGGCGGGCCAGTAGGTGCGCCAACCGGTTGGCCGCCTGGTCAACGTCGCGGTAACTCCACGAACGCTCCCCACATGTCAGCGCTATCGCATCGGGTGTGCGCGCCGCCTGCGCGGCGAACAACTCGGGAATCGACGCCCCCGCCACCGCCGGTGCGGCCAACACCGCGCGGTTACCCCAGCCATCCAGGCGCGCCCGCTCGGCGGCATCGAGCACATCCACCGACGACAACGACCGGCTGGGCTCGGCGGTGATCGCCGCCAACACCCGCCGCCAGCGCTCGACCAACGCCTCAACGGTGGCCGCATCGAACACGTCGGTGCGAAACTCGACCAGGCCGCCGATCCCCGCGGGCTCCCCGGCCTCGTTCCAGCGCTCGGCCAACGAAAACGTCAGATCCATTCGCGCGGTGTGAGTTTCGGCCGGCAACGGGGTAACCTGCAGATCCCCCAGGGCCGGCTCCGCCGCGGGGTTGTTGCCCTGCCCTGGCAGGTTCTGCCAGGCCAGCATGACCTGAACAAGGGGGTGATGGGTCAGCGATCGCGTCGGGTTGAGCCGATCGACGAGCACCTCGAAGGGCACGTCTTGGTGTTCGTAGGCGGCCAGGCTGCGCTGTCGGACCCAGCCCAGTAGCTCCGCGACGGTGGGATCACCGGCCAGGTCGATCCGCAATACCAAGGTGTTGACGAAAAAGCCGACCAGGTCATCGAGCGCGGGGTCGTCACGTCCGGCGACCGCGATGCCCAGCGCCACATCGCTGCTGACGCTGAGCTTGGACAGCAGCACCGCCAGGGCGGCCTGGACGACCATGAAGCTGGTCGCGTTGTGCTCGCGGGCTATCCGGGCGACCTGCTCCTGTAGCTGCGCCGGCCAGTCCACGGCCACACTGGCGCCGCGGTAATCGGCGACCGGCGGGTAGGGCCGATCGGTGGGCAGCTGCAGCCGGTCGGGCATCCCGGCCAGGGCGTCCTGCCAGTAGGCCAGCTGCGCGGAGATCGCGCTGTCGGGGTCGTCCAGATCACCGAGGTGCTCACGCTGCCACAACGTGTAATCGACATACTGGACCGCCAACGGTTCCGTGTCGGGGGCGTGTCCCGCAGAGCGGCTGGCATAGGCCACACCCAGATCCCGCACCAGCGGTGCGACCGACCAGCCGTCGGCGGCGATGTGGTGGGCCACGGCCACCAGCACATGCTCGCCGTCGCCGATGCGGAAAAGGCTTGCCCGCAACGGGATCTCGGCGGCCAAATCGAACGGGTGACGCGCCGCGGCGGCAATGGCCTCACCGAGCCGCTCCGGCGGCCAATCGCCGGCATCGACGACGTCCCACCCGAAGTCGGCCCGCTCGGCGGGCACCACCACCTGCTGGGGTATCCCGTCGGTTGCGGCAAAGAGGGTGCGCAGGCTCTCGTGGCGTGCCACCACATCTGCCAGCGCCGCGCGCAACGCGTCGACATCCAGCGCTCCGCTGATCCGGAACGCGGTCGGCATGTTGTAGATCGGTGAGGGCCCGTGCAATTGGTCCAAGAACCACAGCCTGTTTTGGGCGTAGGACAGCGGGATTCGGGGTGGCCGCGCCATCGCCTGCAGCAGCCGGCGGGCGGGGCCGCCGCGGTGGTGGTTCAGGTACTCGGCCAGATCGCCGACTTTGGCGGCCTCGAACAGGTATCGCACCGGCACTTGACGGCCCAGCGCCAGTTGCAGGCGCGCGCTCGCGCGGGTGGCGATCAGCGAATCGCCGCCTAGGGCGAAGAAATCGTCGTCGAGCCCGACCCGGGCGACGCCCAACACCTCGGCGAACACCTCGGCGATGATCTTTTCGGTCTGAGTCTGCGGCGCCCGAAACGCGGTGGCGCCAAAAATCGGCGCCGGCAACGCTTTACGGTCGATCTTGCCCGACGAGGTCAGCGGGAACTCGTCGAGCACCACGATCTGGGCCGGCACCATGTAATCGGGCAACCACGCGCTGAGCCACTGACGCACGGTGCCGAGTTTGGTGTTGGTCTGCGGATCATTGGCGCAGGCGCCGCCTTGCGACGCCGGGGGCAGATACAGGTCGGTCAGCGCGACGTGGTCGGAGTCGGCGGGTGCGAGGAAGACCGCATCCAGGGTGCCCGCTGGGTCACCCCAGGTCACCGCCACCCGGTATCCGGTGGTCTCACCGAGGCGGTACAACGCTTCGGGCACAACGGCATCGGCCGCGGCGGCGGTGGCATCGGCCAGCGCGTCGGGCACCGACAACCCGGCGGCCAGACCGGCCTCGAGACGAACCTCGCTTATCAGCCCGGCGCGCGGAATCCCGGTGACCCGAACAGCGTCCGGACGTTGCGATGCCAACCGGTCCCGCAGCCCGTCGAGCCCCGCGCACCGGGCCCACGCCCAGCTCTCCGCGGCGGTAACCGAGCGCACCGGTGCGGGAGTCTTATAGACGATGACGTCGTAGCGATACCGGGTCAGTTCGTTGTCGGCCACCCCGCGTTTGACTTCGAGGTCAAGCCCGGCCACCGCCGAATCGTCGGCGGCCCAGGCGGTGAAAAACTCTGGGGCCAGCAGCAATTCGGGTTCACCGAGCACAGCGCGCTGGACACGCTGGCGGATCTCGGCAGCGTCGGCGGTTTCGGTGCGGGCCAGCGCGATCCCGGTTTGCAACGCGCCCTGCAGGGCGTGGTTGCGGACATCACCGAGAAACAGCGCCCCGCCCGGCGCCAACAACCTCATGGCGTTGTCGATGACCTCGCGTAAATAGGCGGCGTTCGGGAAGTACTGGATTACCGAGTTCAAAACGATGGTGTCGAAATATCCGTCCGGCAACGCATCGGTGAGATAGGCAGGCCGGCACAGCAATTCCACCCGCTCACCCCACGGCTGTGCGGCGACCGCCGCGCGCAGGCGCTCGATCGCCGCCACCGACATGTCGGTGGCCACGTAGCGCTCACACGCCGGAGCAACCTGTGAGAGCACCAGCCCTGATCCCGCGCCGATCTCCAACACCCGCCGTGGCCGCAGCGCGCGGATCCGATCCACCGTGGCAGCGCGCCACTCGGCCATCTCGTCGATCGGGATCGGCTGCTCGGTGTAGCTGCTGTTCCAGCCCCGAAAGTCCATTCCGAACTCCGGCGCCTCGCCCTCGGCGCCATAGAGTTCGTCGTAGAGGCGCTGCCATCCCTCGACGACCTCGGCATCGTCCTCGACGGTGGCGGTGTCGTCGAATGCGACGTAGCCGACCAAATGCGAACCCGTGGCGCTTTCGTGTATCGCCGCGGCGGCCCGGGTGACCTGCGGGCTGGCCAGTAGGGTGTTTTCGATTTCGCCCAGCTCGATGCGCTGGCCGCGGAGTTTGACCTGAGTGTCGGCGCGGCCCAGATACTCCAGGGCTCCGGCGGGGGTCCACCGCGCCAGGTCTCCGGTGCGATACATCCGCGCTCCCGCGGCCCCAAAGGGGTTGGGCACGAACCGTTCCGCGGTCAACCCCGCTCGGCCCACATAGCCGCGTGCCAGCGCGAGCCCGCCCACATACAACTCGCCGACCACCCCGACCGGGGCGGGGTGTAACCGCGCGTCGAGCACCCACGCATGCACCCCCGCAACGGGGGCGCCAATGTTCACCCGCTGCCCCGCCGTCAGCGGCGCCCAGGTAGCCCAGATGGTCGTCTCGGTCGGGCCGTAGAGGTTGAACATCCGCCGATCCGGCGCCCACGCGGCCACCACCTCGGGTGGGCAGGCCTCGCCCATGGTGGCCAACACATTCAGCGTTTCCAGGCGGGCCGGGTCCAGCGACGACAGCACCGACGGGGTCACCACCGCCGCGCTGACTTGTTGGTCCTCCAACAACTCGGTCAACGCCTGCCCGCCATACAGATCCGGTGGGGCCACCACCACCGCCGCCACCGACCCTGCGGCCCATAACATTTCGAACACCGACGCATCGAAGGTCGGGGCGGCCACCATCAAGACCCGCGCATCCGCGCCGAGGCCGAACACCGTGCGTTGCGCCGCGGCCATCCCCGACAAACCGGCGTGGCTGACCGCCACCCCCTTGGGCACCCCGGTCGAGCCCGACGTGAAAATCACATACGCGCCGTTATCGGCCCCGAGCGGCGCCAAGCGATCGGCATCGGTGATGGGATCCGCGCGGTACCCCGAGACATCCAGATCGTCCACGCGCAGCACCGGACGCGCCCCAACCCCGGCCACCGGGTCGGCGTCACACGCCAACACACACACCGCACCCGCGGCATCCAACACCGCGGCGACGCGCTCGACGGGATGGGACCGATCCACCGGCACATAGACCCCACCGGCCTTGGCCACCGCCCACCAGGCCACCACCAACTCCGCACACCGGTCCATCGCCACGCCCACCGCGCGCTCGGGACCCACCCCCGCCTCGATCAGCACCCGCGCCCACCGCGACGACCACTCATCAAGCTCGCGATACGACATGGTGCGGCTGCCGTCGATAACTGCCGGCGCAGCGGGCGCGGCGGCCACCGCCGCGGCCAATATCTGCGGCGTCACCCCTACCGGCGCCGCCACCTCGATGCCAGACCACCGCTGCAGCACCAGATCACGCTCACCGCGATCCAGCAGCGACACCTCTCCCACCAGCACCGAGGCATCGGTCACCACCGCCTCGATCACCCGGCCAAACCAGCCGACCAACCGCTCGATGCTGGCCCGGTCGAACAAATCCGTGGCGTACAGCACTACCCCGGTCGCCATCGGCGCGCCCGCCTCCTCGGCGAGCACCTCACCCAGGTTGAAATCCAGGTCGAACTTGGAGGTTTGGGTGGACACTCCGAGCGGCTCGACGTCGACTCCGTCCAGCGCTACCTCGGGGCGCACATTGCTCATAAAGGCCATGCCCACCTGGAACAGCGGGTGATGGGCGGTGGAGCGCACCGGGTTGAGCTGTTCGACCAGCCGCTCGAAGGGAACGTCCTGGCTGTTGTAGGCAGCCAGGGCCTTGTGCCGCACGGCGGCCAGGACGTCGGAGAAGCGCTGCGCGGAGGTGACGCCCACCCGTAATACCCAGGTGTTGACGAAAAACCCGACCAGATCATCGAGGGCCTCGTCCAGTCGCCCGGCGATCGGGGTGCCCATCGCGATATCCTCACCGGCACCGGCCCGGTGCAGCACCACGGCCAACGCCGCCTGCAACACCATCGAGGCCGTCGCGTTGTGCGCCGCCGCCAGCGCCTTGACCCCCGTCCACAGCTGCGGGTCGATGCGCACCTCGACCTGATCACCGCGGTAGCTGGGCACCGGCGGACGGACCCGGTCGGTCGGCAGCGACACCACCTCGGGCAGCTCGGCCAGCTCCTCGCGCCAGTAGGCCAACTGCGCAGCGATCACACTGTCGGGATCCGTCTCCTCCCCCAGCCAATCCCGTTGCCACAGCGTGTAATCCGCGTACTGCACCGCCAAACCGGGCCAGCTGGGGGTGCGGCCTGCCCGCCTGGACCGATACGCCTCGGCCACATCGCGGAACATGGGAGCCAAAGACCAGCCGTCAAAAGCGATGTGGTGCACCACAATTCCGACCACATGTTGCGCGGGCCCCACGGAATAGATCTGGGCACGGATGGGGATCTCGGTCGACAGGTCAAACCGATACCCGGCCAGCGCCACCAACTCGCCGGTCACCTCGCGCTCCGGCAACGACACCGCCACCGCGCCCTTGTGCCGCCACATTCCCGGCCGCGCCGGCAACACCTGCTGGCACGGCACCCCGTCGACGTCGGGGAATATGGTGCGCAGCGCTTCGTGGCGGGCGATCACATCGTCCAGCGCCGTCCCGAGCGCCTCGACGTCCAGCGGCCCGTCGATCCGAAACGCGGTCGGCATGTTGTAGGTCGCCACCCCGCCCTCGAACCGGTCCAAAAACCACAACCGGCTCTGGGCGAACGACAACGGAATCCTGGCCGGCCGATCGGCCGCTACCAACGGTTTACGCCGGGCCCCGTCCTCACCGATCCGCGGCGCCAGCTCGGCAACCGTCGGCGCGTCGAACAAGGTGCCCACCGCCAGGCCGGCATCCAGGGCGGTGTTGACGGCGGCGATCAGCCGCATCGCCGACAGTGAATCCCCGCCCAGGTCGAAGAAGGAGTCGTCGACCCCTACCCGCTCCAGACCGAGGACCCGGGCATAGATATCGGCCAAGGCCTGCTCGACCGGGCTGGATGGGGCGCGATACCGGGACGCGTTCTGGTAGTCGGGCGCCGGGAGGGCGCGCTTGTCGAGTTTGCCGTTGGGGGTCAACGGCATTCGATCCAGCGCCACGACCGCCGAGGGGATCATGTAAGCCGGGAGCCGCTCGGCCAGGCGCGCGCGTGCGTCGGTCACGTCGACGGTTCCGGTGACATAGGCGACGATCTGTTTGTCGCCGGGGCGGTCCTCGCGGACGATCACGGCCGCCTGCCCCACCCCGTCCAGTGCACTCAACGCCGCTTGGATTTCGCCGAGCTCGATGCGATACCCGCGGATCTTGACCTGCTCGTCGGCGCGCCCCAGATAGTCCAGCTGCCCGTCGGGACGCCAACACACCAGATCCCCGGTCCGATACATGCGTGCCCCCGGCGCATCCGCACCGCCGAACGGGCATGCCACGAACCGCGAACCGGTCAGTCCCGGCCGCCGCCAATACCCAATTCCCACACCGGTACCGGCCACATACAGCTCACCGACCACGCCTTCCGGCACCGGGCGCAATGAGCCGTCGAGCACAAACAGCGCCGCCCCGGGCACCGGGGAGCCGATCGGCACCGCACCCGAGCCCGCCGTCAGCGGCGCACTGATCGTCGCCAAAATCGTCGTCTCGGTCGGGCCGTAAGCGTTGACCATTACCCGCCCCGGTGCCCACCGATCCACCACGTCGGCCGGGCACGCCTCGGCGGCGATCAGCAAGGCCGCCGACTCCAAACCCTGCTGCGACAGCGTCCCCACCGACGACGGGGTCTGGCCTAAAACGTTGACCTTCTCGCCAACCAGCAAGGCGTGGAAGTCTTCTGGAGAACGCGTCACCTCTTCGGGCACCACCACCAGCCGGCCACCGTGCAACAGCGCGCCCCAGATCTCCAACACCGAGTAGTCGAACGCCAAGGAGTGAGACAGCGTCCACACCCGTTCCGGCCCCAGCTCGAAGCCGGCATCCAGTGAGTCGAATAGCCGGGCGACGTTGTGATGGGTGACCGCAACGCCTTTGGGAGTCCCGGTGGTGCCCGAGGTGTAGACCAGGTAGGCCATGTCATCCGGGGCGGGCGCCGGTAATGCCGTGCCGGGCTGGGCGTCAATGCGAGGGTCGTCGACATCGATGATCGGCAGCCCGTGCCCGTCCAGCCGATCGGCCAACTCGGCGGTGGTGATTGCGGCGACCGGCGCGCCGTCGGAGAGCATGAAGGCGATCCGGGCATCCGGCACCACCGGGTCGATCGGCAGATACGCCGCACCGGTTTTCAGCACCGCCAAAATCGCCACGACCGCCTCGGCCGACCGCGAAAACAGCAGCGCCACACACTTTCCCGGGCCTATCCCCTGGCCGGCCAACAGGTTCGCCAACCGGTTGGCCGCCTCATCGAGCTCCCGGTAAGTCACGGAGCGGCCTGCGAACGTCAGCGCCACCGCACCCGGGGCACGCGCCACCTGCTCGGCGAACAACACCGGAAGCGACGGCCGAGTGGGGGCCGGCGCGGTCAACGCCGCGCGGTTACCCCACTCGTCCAGCCGGTCCTGCTCACCCTCGTCGTGCAGGTCGATCGACGAAAGCCGCGGCCCCGCATCGGCCGTCATGCGCGCCGCCCTGTCTCGGCGGTGATCGCGACCAACACGCGCTGCCACCGCTCGATGAGCGCCTTGATTCTGGCCTCGTCGAAGATGTCGGTTCGAAATTCCACTTCCCCGCCGATCCCGGCGGGCTCGCCGGTCTCGCTCCAGCGTTCGGCGAGCGAAATGGTCAAATCCATGCGGGCGGTCTGAAGCCGCACGGGCAGCGGCGCGACCTGGACATCACCCAGACTTAACCCGGCCACGGGATCGTGGTGCCCGGCGAAATTCTGCCAGGCCACCATCACCTGGATCAGTGGGTGATGCTTGCGCGATCGGGTCGGGTTGAGCCGCTCGACCAGTACGTCGAAGGGGACGTCTTGGTGCTCGTAGGCGGCCAGGCTGCGTTGTCGCACCTGGGCCAGTAGTTCGGCGATGGTGGGATCGCCGGCCAGGTCGACCCGCAGCACCAACGTGTTGACGAAGAACCCCACCAGCTCATCGAGCGCGGGCTCGCCGCGCCCGGCGACCGCGATTCCCACCGCCACGTCGGGGCTGGCGCTGAGCTTCGACAAGAGCACGGCCAGCGCGGCCTGAACGACCATGAAACTGGTCGCGTTGTGTTCGCGGGCCAGATCGCGCACCCGCTGCTGCAGCTCGGCCGGCCACTCCACGGGCACGCTGGCGCCGCGCGGATCGGGAACCGGCGGGTAGGGCCGATCGGTGGGCAGGGGCAGGCGCTCGGGCAGTCCGGCCAGCGCGTCTTCCCAGTAGGCCAGCTGCGCGGCGATGGAGCTCTCGGGATCGGCCAGATCACCGAGGTGCTCGCGCTGCCACAGCGTGTAGTCGACGTACTGCACCGCCAGCGGGGCCCAGTCGGGGGCTTGCCCGGCGCATCGGTTGGCATAGGCAACGCCCAGATCACGCACCAGCGGGGTGATCGACGAGCCATCCGCGGCGATATGGTGCACCACGGCCACCAGCACATGCTCATCGTCGCCGACGCGGAAAAGCCTTGCCCGCAGCGGGATCTCGGTGGCCAGGTCGAAGCTGTAGCGCACGGCGTCGCTAATCGCGTCCTCAAGCCGGTCCGCCTGCCAGCCGGTGGAATCGACGACGTCCCAACCAAACTCGGCCCGTTCGGCGGGGACCACGAGCTGCTGGGGTGTCCCCTCGACCGCGGGGTACAGGGTGCGCAGGCTTTCGTGCCGGCCGACCACATCGGCCAGCGCCGCACCCAACGCTTCGGCGTCGAGGCGACCGGTCAGCCGCAACGCCGCCGCGATGTTGTAAACCGGTGAGGGACCGTGTAATTGGTCGAGGAACCACAATCGGCTCTGCGCGAACGACAGTGGGACGCTCGCGGGCCGCTCGACCGGGACCAACGGCTTCCGCCTGCCGCCGTCCTCGCCGATACACGGCGCCAGCTGGGCGGCCGTGGGAGCCTCGAACAAGGTGCGCACCGAAAGGCCGGCATCCAGAACGGTGTTGATCGCGGCGATCACCCGCATCGCGGACAGTGAATCCCCGCCGAGGTCGAAGAAGGAGTCGTCGACCCCGACGCGCTCGAGCCCGAGCACCTGGGCATAAATGCCGGCCACGATCTCCTCGGTGGGGGTGGCCGGTGCGCGGTACCGATCGATGTCCGCGTAGACGGGTGCCGGCAGGGCGCGGGTGTCGAGCTTGCCGTTGGGTGTCAACGGCAGCGTGTCGAGTGCCACCACCGCCGCGGGGATCATGTAGGTCGGGAGCCGTTCGGCCAGCAGGGTACGTGCATGGGCCGGGTCTGCTGGTCCGGTGATATAGCCGACGAGGCGTTTGTCGCCGGGGTGGTCTTCGCGGGCGATCACCACCGCCTGCTCGACCCCGTCCAGCGCATTCAGCGCCGCTTGGACTTCGCCGAGTTCGATGCGATAGCCGCGGATCTTGACCTGCTCGTCCGCGCGCCCGAGATACTGCAGCTGCCCGTCAGAACGCCAACACACCAGATCGCCGGTGCGATACATGCGGGCTCCCGCGGTGAACGGGCACGCCACAAAGCGCGACGCCGTCAAAGGGCCCCGCCGCCAATACCCAACTCCCACACCGGTACCGGCCACATACAACTCACCGACCACACCGGGCGGCACCGGCCGCAATGAGCCGTCGAGCACAAACAGCGCCGCACCGGGCACCGGGGACCCGATCGGCACCACGCCCGACCCGGCCGTCAGCGGCGCACTGATCGTCGCGTACACCGTGGTTTCGGTCGGGCCGTAGGCGTTGATCATCACCCGCCCCGGCGCCCACCGATCCACCACCTCGGCCGGACAGGGCTCGGCGGCCACCATCAACGCCGCCGACTCGAGCCCCTTCGGCGAGAGCACCCCCACCGCCGAGGGGGTCTGGCTTAGGACGCTGACCTTTTCGGTGACCAGTAACTCGTGGAAGTCCTGCGGTGAGCGGGCCACCGACTCGGGCACCACAACCAGCCGTCCACCGTGCAGCAGCGCGCCCCAGATCTCCCATACCGAGTAGTCGAAGGCCAGGGAATGACACTGCGTCCACACCTGTCCCGGCGCCAGCTCCACGCCGACATCCATGCCGTCGAACAGCCGGGTGACATTGTGGTGGGTGGTCGCCACCCCCTTGGGCACCCCGGTGGTGCCCGAGGTGTAGATCAGGTAGGCGATGTCATCGGCAGCCGGCGCCGGCAGCGCCGTGCCGGGTTGGGCCTCGATGCGGGGATCGTCGACATCGACGACCAGCAGGTCGCGTCCGTCGAGCCGATCGGCCAGCTCGCCCGTGGTGATCGCGGCGATCGGGGCGGCATCGGCGAGCATGAATGCGATCCGGGCATCCGGCACCACCGGGTCGATCGGCACATACGCCGCACCGGTTTTCAGCACCGCCAAAATCGACACGATCGCCTCGGCCGACCGCGAAAACAGCAGCGCCACACGCTGTCCCGCACCCACCCCAGAGCCGGCCAACAGGTTCGCCAGCCGGTTGGCGGTCTCATCCAGCTCGCGGTAGGTCCACGAATGCTCCCCGCACACCAGCGCCACCGCATCCGGGGTGCGGGCCACCTGCGAGGCAAACAGCGCCGGGATGGACGCCGCGGCCGGTGCCGGCCGCGTCAACACCGATCCGTTACCCCACCCCTCCAGGCGGGCATGCTCGGGCTCGTCGAGCAGGTCCACCGACGACAGCCGCTGGGTGGGCTCGGAGGTCATCGCCGCCAACACCCGCTCCAACCGCTCGATCAGTGCTTGGATGCTGGCCGCGTCGAACACGTCGGTGCGGAATTCCACCGCCCCGCCGATCCCGGCGGGCTCACCGGCCTCGTTCCAGCGTTCCCCTAGGTAAAACACCAAATCCATGCGGGCCGCCTGGATGCCCACCGGAAGCGGCGTGACCTGCACGTCACCCAGGGCCGGCTCGACGGCGGGGTCGCTGTCTTGACCGGTGAAGTTCTGCCACGCAAATATCACCTGGATCAAGGGGTGATGGGTCAGCGACCGAGAAGGGTTGAGCCGCTCGACGAGCACCTCGAAGGGGACGTCTTGGTGCTCGAATGCCTCCAAACTGCGCGCCCGCACCTGGGCCAGCAGTTCACCGATGGTGGGATCACCGGCCAGATCGACACGCAGCACCAAGGTGTTGACGAAGAAACCCACCAGCTCATCGAGCGCCGGGTCGCGGCGCCCCGCGATCGAAATCCCCACCGCCACATCGGGGCTGGCGCTGAGTTTGGACAGCAGCGCCGTCAGGGCGGCCTGGATCACCATGAAGCTGGTCGTGTTGTGTTCACCGGCCACCTGAGCCACCCGCTGCTGCAGCCCCGCCGGCCACTCCACCGCGAGAGTGGCGCCGCGGTAGTCGGCGACCGGCGGGTAGGGCCGATCGGTGGGCAGCTGCAGGTGCTCGGGCATCCCGGCCAGGGCGTCCTGCCAGTAGGCCAGCTGCGCGGAGATGGGACTCTCGGGATCGTCGAGATCACCGAGGTGCTCGCGCTGCCACAGCGTGTAGTCGACGTATTGCACCGCTAACGGCGCCGTGTCGGGGGCGTGTCCCGCAGAGCGGCTGGCATAGGCCACACCCAGATCCCGCACCAGCGGGGCAATAGACCAGCCGTCGGCGGCGATGTGGTGGGCCACGGCCATCAGCACATGTTCGTCGTCGCCGATGCGGAAAAGCCTTGCCCGCAACGGGATCTCGGCGGCCAGATCGAACGTGTGACGCGCCTCGGCGCTGATGGACTCATAGAGCTGGTCTCCCGGCCAGCCAGTGGCATCGATGACTTGCCATCCGAAGTCGGCCTGCTCGGAGGGGATGATCACCTGCTGGGGTACGCCATCGGGCGCGGCGAACAGGGTGCGCAGGCTCTCGTGGCGGGCCACCACGTCGGCCACCGCCGCACCCAACGCCTCGACGTCGAGCCGCCCACACAGCCGCAAGGCAACCGCCATGTTGTAGATCGGGGAGGGCCCCTGCAACTGGTCGATGAACCACAACCGCTGCTGCGCATACGACAACGGGATCCGTTGCGGGCGTGGCATCGGCACCAGGGGCGGGCGGGGAGAAGCGCCACGATGCCGTCGCAGATGCTCGGCGAGGTCCGCGACTTTGGCGGCCTCGAACAGATACCGCACCGGCACTTCCCTGCCCAACGCGAGCTGCAGGCGCGCGCTGACGCGGGTGGCGCTCAGCGAATCGCCACCCAGAGCGAAGAAATCGTCGTCGAGCCCGACCCGGGCCAGGCCCAATACCTCGGCGAACGCCTCGGCAATGATCTTTTCGGTCTGGGTCTGCGGCGCCCGAAACGCCCTGGCGGCAAAAACCGGCGCCGGCAACGCTTTTCGGTCGACCTTGCCCGACGAGGTCAACGGAAATTTCTCGAGCACGACGATGTGTGCGGGCACCATGTAGTCGGGTAACCACGCGCTCAACCGCTGCCGCACCGCTCCGATCTTGGTGTTGGTGTCGGGATCATTGGCGTGCGCGGTGTGTTGCCGAGCTCCGGCGGGGGGCAGATACAGGTCGGCCAGCGGCGCGATGTGCGCGCCGTCGGCGTCGGTGGGGGCGATGAAGACCGCATCCAGGGTGCCCGGTTGGGCGCCCCAGGTGACCGCCACGTGGTATCCGGCCGTTTCACCGAGGCGGTACAACTCTTCGGGGACAACAGCATCGGCGGTGGCGAGGGCTTGGGCCAGGGCGTCGGCGACCGATACCCCTGCGGCGAGGGCGTGTTCGACGTGAACGTCGCCGATCACCCCGGCACGGGGGATTCCGGTGACGCGGACGGTGGCCGGACGTTGCGATATCAACCGGTCGCGCACTCCCGCGCAGTTGGTCCACGCCCAGCTGGGCGCGTCGGCCAGCGAACGCACGGATGCGGGGGTTTTGTGGATGACGACGTCGTAGCGATACCGGGTCAGTTCGTTGTCGGCCGTCCCGCGTTTGACCTGAATGTCAACGCCCGCCACCGCCGGATGCTCGGCGGCCAAGCTGGTGAAAAACTCCGGCGCCAACAGCAATTCGGTCTCGCCGAGCATCGCGCGCTCGACTCGTTGGCGGATCTCGGCGGCATCGGCGGTATCGGTGCGCGCCAGCGCGACTCCGGTTTGAAACGCGCCCTGCAGCGCGTGGTTGCGCACATCGCCGACAAACACCGATCCACCCGGCGCCAATAACCGCATGGCACTGTCGATGACTTCGGCGAGATATGGGGCGTTGGGGAAGTACTGCACCACCGAGTTGAGAACGATGGTGTCGAAATAGCCGTGCGGCAGCGCCTCGGTGACGTGGGCGGGCTGGGCCAGCAACTGCACCCGATCACGCCACTCGACCCGCAATTGCTTGAGCGAGTGGGCGAGCTTGTCGATAGCGACCGCCGAGAAATCGGTGCCGACGTATTGCTCACAGTGCGGGGCGATCTGGGACAACACCAGCCCGGAACCAACGCCGATCTCCAACACCCGCCCAGGCCGCAGCGCCATGATCCGATCCACGGTGGCGGCACGCCACTGCGCCATCTCCTGCAGCGGAATCGGCTCCTCGGTGTAGCTGCTGTTCCAGCCGCGGAAATCCATCCCGAACTCCGGCGCCTCGACCTCGGCGCCGTAGAGCTCGTCGTAAAGGTGTTGCCACTGGTCGACGACCTCGGCGTCATCCTCAGCGGTGGCGGTGTGCTCGAGAGTGACGTAGGCGACGAGGTGGGAGCCGGTGCTGGCCTCGTGCACCGCGGCGGCGGCCTGGGTGACCTGCGGGCAGGCCAGCAGGGTGCTTTCGATTTCGCCCAGCTCGATGCGCTGCCCGCGCAGTTTGACCTGGGCATCGGCGCGGCCCAGATACTGCAGTTGCCCGTCGGCACGCCAGCGCACCAGATCCCCGGTGCGATACATCCGCGCGCCGGGGCCCCAAAGGGGTTGGCCACGAAGCGTTCCGCGGTCAGTCCCACCCGGCCCACATAGCCGCGCGCCACCGCGGGCCCGCCCACATACAACTCACCGACCACCCCGACCGGCGCCGGCTGTAACTGCCCGTCGAGCACCAGTGCGTACACCCCCGCAACGGGGGCGCCAATATTCACCGGATGCCCCGCCGTCAGCGGCGCACAGGTAGCCCAGATGGTGGTCTCGGTCGGACCATAGGCGTTGAACATCCGCCGGCCCGGCGCCCAGGCGGCCACCAAGCCTCCCGGGCAGGCCTCGCCTCCGGTGACGAGCGTTGTCAGGTCGTCGAGCCGGGCCCGATCCAGCGACGCCACCACCGTCGGCGTCAAAATGGCCGCGTTGACCCGTTGGCCTTGCAGCAACTCGGTCAAGGCAGGCCCGGCATACACGTCCGGTGGGGCCACCACCACCGCCGCCACCGACCCTGCGGCCCATAAGATTTCGAACACCGACGCATCGAAGGTCGGCGCGGCGACCATCACCACTCGCGCGTCCGCGCCCAATCCGAGCAGTTCGCGTTGCACCGCGGTCACCGCTAGCAGACCGGCGTGGCTGACCGCCACGCCTTTGGGCGCCCCGGTCGAGCCCGACGTGAAGATCACATACGCGCCGTTGTCGATGCCCAGCGTTGTCAACCGATCGGCGTCGGTGATCGGATCCGCGCGATACCCCGAGACATCCAGATCGTCGACGCGCAGCACTGGTCGCGCCCCGGCCCCGGCCACCGGGTCGGCGCCACACGCCAACACACACACCGCACCCGCGGCATCCAACACCGCTGCGATGCGCTCGACGGGGTGGGTCCGGTCGACCGGAACATAGACCCCGCCGGCCTTGGCCACCGCCCACCAGGCCACCACCAACTCCGCACACCGATCGATCGCGACGCCCACGGCGCGCTCGGGACCCACGCCCGCCTCGATCAACACCCGCGCCCACCGCGACGACCACTCATCAAGCTCGCGATACGACATCGCGCGGCTGCCGTCGATGACCGCTTGGGCGTCGGGGTCGGCGGCCACCGCCGCGGCCAATATCTGCGGCGCCACCCCCACGGGCGCCTGCGCCTCGATGCCAGACCACCGCCGCAGCACCAGATCACGCTCACCGCGATCCAGCAGCGACACCTCTCCGACGATCACCGAGGCATCGGTCACCACCGCCTCGATCACCCGGCCAAACCAGCCGACCAACCGCTCGATGCTGGCCCGGTCGAACAAATCCGTGGCAAAGGTCACCGCCCCGGTCGCCATCGACCCCGCCCCGTCGCCGGGCACCTCCGTCAGATCGAAATCGAGGTCGAATTTGGAGGTGCCGGTTGACATCGCCACGGGCTCGACGGCGACACCCTCCAGCGCCACCTCGGGACGCACATTGTTCTGGAAGACCATGCCCACCTGGAACAGCGGGTGATGGGCGGTGGATCGTACCGGGTTGAGCTGTTCGACCAACAACTCGAACGGGACATCCTGATTGCTGTAGGCATTGAGCGCCTTGTGCCGCACCCGCGCCAGCACGTCGCAAAACCGCTGCGCGGCATTGACACCCACGCGTAAAACCCAGGTGTTGACGAAAAACCCGACCAGATCATCGAGGGCCTCGTCCAACCGCCCCGCGATCGGCGAGCCCATCACCACGTCCTCACCGACACCCGCCCGGTGCAACACCACCGCCAACGCCGCCTGCAACACCATCGAGGCCGTCGCGTTGTGCACGGCCGCCACATCCTTGACCCCCGCCCACAACCGCGGGTCGATGCGCAGCGGCACCTGATCACCGCGGTAGCTGGGCACCGGCGGACGCGCCCGATCCGTGGGCAGTGACACGACCTCGGGCAGCTCGGCCAACTCCTGGCGCCAATAGGCCAACTGCGAGGCGATCACACTGTCGGGATCGGATTCGTCTCCCAGCCAATCCTGTTGCCACAGCGTGTAATCGGCGTACTGCACCGCCAACGGCGCCCAGGGCGGGGCTTGCCCGGCACGGCGGCTGGCATACGCGATGCCTACATCCCGGACCATCGGTGCCATCGACCAGCCGTCAAAAGCGATGTGGTGCACCACAATTCCCACCACATGCCGCTCGGGGCCCACGGCATAGATCTGTCCACGGATCGGAATCTCGCTCGACAGGTCAAACCGATACCCGGCCAGCGCCGCCAACTCGCCGGCCACATCCCGCTCGGGCAGCGACACCACGACCGCGCCCTTGTGTTGCCACATCCCCCGCCGCGCCGCCAACACCTGCTGGCACGGCACGCCGTCAAGATCGACGAAGATGGTGCGCAGCGCCTCATGGCGGGCGATCACATCGTCCAGCGCCGCTCCGAGCGCCTCGACATCCAACGCCCCGTTGACCCGAAAGGCGATCGGCATGTTGTAGGTCGCCACCCCACCCTCGAACCGGTCCAAAAACCACAACCGGCTCTGCGCAAACGACAACGGGACCCGTACGGGCCGCCGGTCGGCGACCAACGGCTTGCGGCGGTCCCCGTCCTCACCGATTCGGGGTGCCAACTGAGCCACCGTGGGCGCGTCGAACAACGTGCGCACCGCAAGACCGGCATCCAGGGCGGTGTTGATCGCCGCGATCACGCGCATCGCCGACAGCGAATCCCCGCCCAAATCGAAAAACGACTCGTCGACCCCCACCCGCTCCAGGCCGAGGACCCGGGCATAAATGCCGGCCAAGATCTCCTCGGTGGGACCCGACGGGGCACGATAACGATCCACATCGGTGTACTCCGGCGCCGGCAAGGCCCGCTTGTCCAGCTTGCCGTTGACCGTCAGCGGCAAACTGCCCAGCGCCACCACCGCCGCCGGGATCATGTAGGCCGGCAACCGCTCGGCCAGCCGGGTGCGTATCTCGTCCGGGTCAACCGCGCCAGTGACGTAACCGACCAGACGCTTGTCGCCGGGGCGGTCCTCGCGGGCAATCACCACCGCCTGCTCGACCCCGTCGAGTCCGGCCAGCGCCGCCCGCACCTCGCCGAGTTCGATGCGATAGCCGCGGATCTTGACCTGGTCATCGGCGCGCCCCAGATACCGCAGCTGCCCGTCGGTGCCCCAACACACCACATCTCCGGTGCGATACATCCGAGTTCCGGCTGTGAACGGGCACGCCACGAAGCGCGAACCGGTCAGCCCGGGCCGCCGCCAATACCCAACTCCCACACCGGCACCGGCCACATACAGCTCGCCCACCACACCCGCCGGCACCGGCCGCAACCACGCATCCAGCACGAGCAATGCCGCCCTCGGAACCGGCGAACCGATCGGCGCCCCCGAACCCGCTGTCAACGGCGCGCTGATCGCCGCATACACCGTGGTCTCGGTCGGGCCGTAGGCGTTGATCATCACCCGCCCCGGCGCCCACCGGTCGACCAGCTCGGCAGGGCACGCCTCACCGGCGACCACCAGCGCCGCTTCCAAGCCCTCAGGCGACAAAACCCCTACCGCAGAAGGGGTTTGGCTTAGCACGCTGACGTGTTCGGCGGCCAGTAAGGCGTGGAAGTCTTCCGGCGAGCGGGCCACCTCTTCGGGCACCACCACCAGCCGCCCGCCGTAGAACAGCGCGCCAAAGATCTCCCACACCGAGACGTCGAAGGCCAAAGAGTGCCACTGCGTCCACACCTGGCCCGGCGCCGGAAGGCCCGCACCCAACGACTCCAGCAACTGGGTCACGTTGCGGTGGGTAATCGCGACACCCTTGGGCACCCCGGTAGTGCCCGAGGTGTACAGGATGTAGGCGAGGTCATCGGGAGCCGGCACCGGTGGCGCCGTGCTGGGTTGTCTATCGACGCGGGGGTCGTCGACATCGATGACCAGCAACCGATGGCCGTCCAGCCGGTCGGCCAGCCCGGCGGTGGTGATCGCGGCGATCGGCGTGGCGTCGGCGAGCATGAACCCGACGCGGGACGCCGGTAGTACCGGGTCGATCGGTAGATATGCCGCACCGGTTTTCAGCACCGCCAAAATCGACATGATCGCCTCGGCGGAACGCGAAAACAGCAGCGCCACACACTCACCCGGGCCCACACCCTGGCCGATCAGCAGGTGCGCCAACCGGTTGGCCGCCTCGTCGAGCTGGCGGTAGGTCCACGAACACCCCCCGCACACCAGCGCCACCGCGTCGGGTGTGCGCGCCACCTGCGCGGCGAACAACGCCGGGATCGACGTCGGCGTGCTCGCCGGCTCGCTCAACACCGCCCGGTTGCCCCACCCCTCCAGCCGGGCGTGCTCGCGCGGATCCAGCAAGTCCACCGACGACAAGGGCCGCCTGGGGTCGGCGGTCATCGCCGCCAACACCCGGTCTAACCGCTGCGCCACATCGGTGACATCGAAATTCGAAAATGGCTGCCCGGCACCAGCCGTGCTGAGATAGAGCCGATCGCCGGCGCTAGAGAAGAACAGGCCAAAGCCATCCACGGGGCCCGCAGTGGTCAAGGAGGCCGATGCCGCGGCACCACCGAAGGCCAAAGTGAATATGGACGGGATGAAATTAACGCTCACCCTGCCGATTGGCTGACCCGGGCGAGCTTTGCGCTCAAGGGCTTGCACCGGAAACCTCTGATGCTGCAGCGCTTCCCGTATCCGCTTGTCAACATATTCACAAAAGCCAGCGACCGTACATGCGGGCGAAACCGTCAAGCCCAGCGGCACGATTCCGGCAACCATTGCGGGAAGCGTCCTTGATTCCGGACGCACTCGCCTGCCGACCGGGAAATCGAACACCACCTCCGGGCCCTCGGCGCACCACCCACGCACCAAGAGTGCGCACGCCGCGGTGATGACCGACGATCGAGGCACGTTCCACACCTCGGATAACTCTTCAACGCGGCGAAGGACCAATGGGTCCAATTGAACCGGCGCGGAAAGCCAGTACGGTTCCCGCTCGCCCGCGGCAGCGGGCAACCGGTCATGCGGTCCGCTTTCGGTTGGAAGGTTCCTGTTCCAATAGGCCTGATCGTCGAGATAGTCGTCGGATGCTTCGTATTCCAACTCGCATTCGACCAAATCCTGCAACGAGCCGAAGAACGCATCAGGTATCGGTGCGCCCGAAACAATCGCGGAGTAGACGGCTGCAATCCGCTGGCCAATCAGCGCAATCCCGGTTCCATCCACGACTATGTGGTGGCCGCACCCGAAAAAATAGAATTCCTCGGGCCCCGTGCGAAGCAATGCGAATTTGAACAGCGGGCCACTGAGTGGCATCGGCGTGCGCTGGATCGATGAGGTTATCCGATGCGCTTCTTGTACGGGATTGGGCGAGGAAGTCAGGTCGTAGAAGGCGAGCTCCACATCCGGGTAATCGATTGGCTTTTGGAAAACCTGGCCATTCACCTCAAAGATGGCAGCCCTGACAGGTTCGGCCTCGCTCACTACCCGACGGATCGCCCATTGAAGGGCATCGGGTTCTACCGTGCCCTCGATCTTCACGAACAGGCCGAGCTGCCACTCCGTGCCGGAGTGCCCCGTTTCCTGCGCAAGCCAAATGTCTAGCTGTCCGCGCGTCACCGGTAGTATCCGGTCGTCAGGTTCGCGCGCCAGCGTCAGTGCGCGGTCATCGAGTGCCATCCGAATCCCCCACCCCGCATGGTTCAGTTTTCAAAAGCCCTGCCCACTGCCAGCCTTTCGCGCAGACTTTTCGGCCGTCTATCGATCCTTTTCTCTTCGATGTAGTCCGGATACGCGACGCGATCCTCTTCACCCGAGACCATCCGCCAGCCGACTGGAACACCGGCAAAATTCCCCTAGGCCGTCTAGCCGAATGAGTGAAGCCCGGACCAAACCATAACGGAGGCATACCTCGTCCGTTGGGATTTCGAGAAAGTTTCTTGCTGTAAAACACATGTAAAACAACACATTTGGACGATCCCGCGCCTACATCACGGCCTCCGGTTTGCGGCCGGACCGTGCGAGCCCAGGCCTAGTGGGCCACCGCCGGACGAAGTCGCAGATCAATGACGTATAACGCGGAACTCCAAGCCTGCCTAACAAATTCGCGGCGGGACGCCGGTCCCGGGAGTTGCCCGAGCGTCCAAGCGGTGAACCGATCGCCCTGTAAAGCACATGTAAAACAACACATTTGGACGATCTCTTACCTACCTCGTGACCTCCGGTTTGCGACCGCAGTCTGCGCCGCCCACACCAGAACGAAGTCGCAGATCAATAACTTGGACGCCGGAACTCCAAGCCTGCCTAACAAATTCGCGGCCGGACCGCGGTCCCGGTAGTCGCCTAAGCGTCCAAACGGGCGAACCGGCCATCGCGGTAGTGCTCGACACACGCCGCTCGCCTGACCTTGCCGCTTGTGGTGATCGGAATCGAACCAGGTGGCACCACAACCAAATCCGCGAGGGCCAGACCGTGCGAATTCGATATGGCCGAGGTGACCTCACGCTTGACGGCGACGAGGCGGTCCGCCGCCTCCTCATCCGAGTCACCGCGATGCTTGACCTCGATGATGGCCACCAGCTCCTCCGTGTGGTCGCGCGAAACCGCTATGGCCGCGCACCTGCCCCGCGTGATCTCCTGGATGGTCGCCTCGATGTCGTCGGGTGAGTGGTTACGCCCGTAAACGATCAAAAGATCCTTGATGCGGCCGACGATGAACAGCTCCCCTCCGGAGAAGAAGCCCCGGTCTCCCGTTCGCAGCCACGGCCCTTCGGGCGTCCCCGCCGGCGGAGCGACGAGCCGTCCGCCGAACGTGCGCTGAGTCTCGTCGGGCTTCTGCCAGTAGCCCATAGCGATGTTGGCGCCGTGCATCCAGATTTCACCGGCCGCGCCCTCCGGGCACTCGACGCAGGTGTCGGGATCGACGATGCGAATCGTCGGTGACCGCGGCACCCCATAGCTGACCAGCGGTGTACCGGTCCCGCTATCGCACCGCTCCGCGTGACCGGCGGACAGCTTCTCGGATTCGAAATGGACGATCTCGGGAGGCCGAGCTGGTGTGCGCGTCGCCGCATACACCGTTGCCTCGGCGAGCCCATAAGACGGCCGTATCGCGTTGTCGGGCAAGTTAAAGCGCGCGAACCGATTGGTGAAACGCCGCAGCGTCGCGGGGTGCACCCGCTCGCTACCACTGAGGATGACCAGCACCTCCCCCAGGTCCAATCCGGCCATGTCCTCGTCCGAGGTTTTTCGCGTCGCCAATTCGAAGGCAAAGTTCGGCGCTGCCGAAAATGGATGGCGGTTGCTCGCCAGCAATTGCATCCAGCGGGCCGGTCGTTGCAGGAACGCCACCGGGCTCGTCAGCACGGTGCCGACCCCCGCCAGAATCGGCGCGCACACCCCCAGGACCAAACCCATGTCGTGATACAACGGCAGCCACGACACAATGCAGCCGTCCGCCGGCGGGACCCGTCCGTAATCCACGAAGAAGTCGGACATCAGCTGTTCGAAATTGGCCAGCACATTGTGGTGCGAGATCATGACTCCGGCCGGCTGACGGGTCGACCCGGACGTGTATTGCAGATACGCCACATCCGGATAGGTCTCGCGCCGGCCGCCCGATCCTGCCGGAGCGTCAAGCTCCAGCCGATCAACCTCGACGAGCGACGGAACGGATTCGGCGGACCGCGTCGCGTAGTAGGCAACCTTGCCCGCGACAGGGGACGTGGTGAGGACGACGGTCGGCGACGCGTCGCGCAGTACCGAGCTGACGCGCTCATCGCTGACGCCTCCGAGCGGAACCGAAAGCGGAACCGCGAGCTGCCCCGCTTGCAATGCGCCGAGAAACGCCACGATGTAGTCGAGCCCCTGGGGTGCCAATATGACGGCGCGGTCACCCGTCGATGCGCAATCTTCGAGCGCCCGTGCGACGTTCAGTGTTCGCCGGTACAGCTGCGACCACGTCAGGCTCTCCTCCACGCCGTTCCAGTCCTGGTCGTAATCGACAAACGTGAACGCCGTGTCATCGGGCTGCAGGCTGGCGCGTTCGCGCAGCACAGCCGGAACGGAAGTCCCCTCCACGGTCATCAGATTACCGTCGTCGCCGCCACCGTCGGGGACAAAACCCGGCAAGTCGCTGTACCTGTTCAGGTGTATCCGACCGCCGGACACACCGATCGCCTACAGTACGAACACCGTGCGAAAACTGGCGCCCGCGGCAGCCCACGGCAGGAGGATGCGTGACCACCGTTCCAAAAATGTTGGCATTGGGGCTTGTTGAGCCCGTTGTGTTCGGGGTGATCCTATTCACGGCGGCTTTCACGTTCGACTACTGGCAGGCATGGGTTTTCCTGGTGGTGTTCGCCCTGTCCGGGTGGCTCCCCAGCCTTTACTTACTGCGCACGAATCCCGTTGCGCTACAACGGCGGATGCGTGGCGGTCCGGCGGCGGAGACGCGAACGACGCAGAAGGTCGTGATGGCGGCCTCGTGGTCGTCGCTGGCGGCGATGCTCGCCCTGAGCGCGCTCGACCATCGCTTCGGCTGGTCGCGGGCCCCGGCCGCGGTCTGCCTGGCCGGTGATGTTCTGGTTGCCGTCGGGCTCGGGGTGATGATGCTGGTGGTCGTCCAGAACAGCCATGCGGCCGCGACCATCCGGGTGGAGGCCGGCCAGAAGGTCATCTCCACCGGGCTCTACGGGCTGGTGCGGCACCCGATGTACACCGGCAACGTGATCATGATGATCGGCTTCCCCCTCGCCCTCGGCTCCTATTGGGGGTTGCTCTTCGTCCTGCCCGGCCTCGGCGTGCTCGCCTGGCGCATCCGGGACGAGGAGAAGCTGCTTTCCGAAGAGCTGGACGGTTACCGCGAGTACACGCGCAATGTCCGTTATCGCCTGGTGCCGTGCGTGTGGTGATTGCCGGCTAGAGCAGTCCGAGCCGCTGCAACTCGGTGACGTATTTGACGATGATCGGCGGCGAGACGTGCGGGATGTCGTTGTCCGGCCCAATCTTGGCTTCCTGCACCGCAGCCCGGAAGCGGTCGGTCGGCGCGAGAGAACCGCGGACCGGCTCGATCGCGTGCACGTCCGGGGTATTGCGCAGCAGCAATTGCAGCACCTCCAGCACCGAGTGCTGGCGCTGCCGTTCGGGCAGGTCGCGCAGGGCGGCCTCGAAGCGTTGCAGCCACTCCCCGAAGTCGTCGATGCGCTCGATCGGGTAGCCGGCCTCGATCAGCCAGTCGACGAACTCATCGAATCCGATGCCGTCGTCGTGCGGGTTCATCACGTGGTAGGTCTCGAACCCGTCGACGACCTGGGCGCCCAGCGTGGCGATCGACTCGGCGACGAATCCGACGGGCAGTCCGTCGAAGTGCGCGCGTTGCCGGTTGCCGTCGGCGTCGAGCCGGTACACCGAACGCGGTGCGATACCGGTGGCCACCACGCTCAACACCATGCGGGAGAACAGGTCCGACTCGTTGAGCTGACCCACATAGGTGGTGTCGGCCATGACCATGTCGCAGCGAAACACCGCCACCGGCAGCCCACACAGGTCGTTGGCCTCGCGCAACAGGACCTCGCCGGCCCATTTGCTGATGCCGTAACCGTTGGCGTAGCTGCCGTCCATGGTGCGGGTGGGGCTGATGACCCGGATATCGGCGTCCTCGGTGAACGCCGACGGCTCGATCTGGTCGCCCACGTTGACGGTCGACACGTAGATGTAGGACTTGAGTTTGGTGGCCAGCGCCAACCGGATCAGCTCGGCGGTGCCCGCGACGTTGGGCCCGAACAGCTCGCTGTAGGGCAGGACGGCGCTGACCATGGCCGCCGAATCGACGATCAGGTCGACCGTGTCGGCCAGCCCCTGCCAGGCCTGCTGGTCCAGGCCGAGGTTGGCTTCGGCCTTGTCGGCGGCGATGACCCGCAGATGATCCCGGGCCAGATCCTGGAATCGCCACAGCAGATCCGGATCGCCGCGGTCGAAGACCTTGACGAGCCGGCGCCGCGCATCCTCGTCGGAGTCGGCCCGCACCAAACAGATCAGGGTGCCGTCGACCAGCTCCATCCGCTCCAGCCATTCCAGCAGCAGGTAGCGCCCCACGAAACCAGTTGCGCCGGTGAGCAATACCGTCCGCACCTCGGCGCTCGGGCCGGGCAGCGACGGGGCGGCGGAAAGCGTCGCGGCGTCGAGGAACTTGTCCAGCGTGAGGTCGGCGGCGTGCACCTCGCTGGCGTCGCGGCCGTGCACGGAGGTGAAGCCGTCCGCGTCGGCATGCCGACCGACCTGCTGGCTCAGGCCGCTTACCGACGGCGCGTCGAACAAGACGCGCACCGACAGGTGGGTATCCAGGGCGGTGTTGATCTTGGCGATCACCCGCATCGCCGAAAGCGAATCCCCACCGAGGTGGAAGAACGACTCGTCGACCCCGACCCGGTCGACGCCGAGCACCTCGGCGTAGATGCCGGCGAGGATCTCCTCGGTGGGGGTGGACGGCGCCCGGTAACGATCGCCCTCCTGGTACTCGGGTGCCGGCAGGGCGCGCTTGTCGAGTTTGCCGTTGACCGTCAACGGCAGGGCCTGCACCGCCACCACGGCCGCCGGCACCATGTACGCCGGGAGCCGCTCGGCCAATGCGGCGCGCGCCGCGGCCGGATCGGCGGTCCCGGTGACATAGCCGACGAGACGCTTGTCGCCGGGACGGTCCTCGCGGGCGATCACCGCGGCCTGCCGCACCCCGGGTTGCGCGGCCAGCGCCGCCTGCACCTCGCCGAGTTCGATGCGATACCCGCGGATCTTCACCTGCTCGTCGGTGCGCCCGAGATACTGCAGCTGCCCGTCGGGTCCCCAGCACACCAGGTCGCCGGTGCGATACATCCGAGTCCCGGGCCCGCCGAACGGGCACGCCACGAACCGCGACGCGGTCAACCCGCCCCGGCGCCAATACCCGCAGCCGACCTGGCCGCCGGCCACATACAACTCGCCGACCACTCCGGCCGGCACCGGCCGCAACCATGCGTCGAGGACAAACAAAGCCGCCGTCGGCAGGGGCGACCCGATCGGCACCACGCCCGACCCGGGCGTCAGCGCAGCGCTGATCGCGACCCACATCGTCGTCTCGGTCGGGCCGTATTCGTTGATCATCACCCGGCCGGGCGCCCAGCGGTCCACCACTTCGGCCGGGCAGGCCTCGCCACCGACCAGCAAGGCCACCGAATCCAAACCCTCCGGTGACAACGTCCCGACGGCCGACGGGGTTTGGCTCAACACGTTGACCCGTTCGTTGACGAGCAAGGCGTGGAAGTCTTCGGGCGAGCTGGCCACCGATTCGGGCACGACGACCAGCCGCCCGCCACGCAGCAGGGCGCCGAAGATTTCCCAGCCCGAAATGTCGAAGCTGTAGGAATGCCACTGCGACCACACCCGCTCGGGTCCCGGTGGCAGGCCGGTGTCGTCGAGCGAGTCGGCGAGCAGGGTGACGTTGCGATGCGTGATGGCCACGCCCTTGGGCACACCGGTCGTCCCGGAGGTGAAGATGATGTAGGCGAGGTCGTCGGCCGCCGGCGCGGGTAACGCGCTGCTGGGCTGGGCGGCTATCGCAGGGTCGTCGACATCGATGACCGCCAGGTCGCATCCCGCCAGCCGATCGGCCAGCCCCGCGGTGGTGACCGCGGCGATCGGCGTGGCGTCGGTGAGCATGAACTCCACCCGCGACCGCGGGTGGGCCGGGTCGATCGGCAGGTACGCCGCCCCGGTCTTCAGCACCGCCAACATCGCCATGATCGCCTCGGCGCAGCGGCTGAACAGCAACGCCACACATTCGCCGGGGCCAGCGCCGTGGCCAGAAAGCAAGTGCGCCAACCGGTTCGACGCCTCGTCCAACTCGCGATACGTCCACGACCGCCGCCCGCAGACCAACGCCGCCGCCGCCGGGTTGCTTGCCACTTGGGTGGCGAACAACGCCGGAATCGACAGCTCGGGCGTTGCCGGGCGGGTCAGCACACCCTGGTTGCCCCACGCGTCCAGGCGGGCGTACTCGGCCTCATCGAGCAGCTCCATCGACGACAACCGCTGGGCGGGATCGGCGGCCATTGCGTCCAGCACCCGCTGCAACCGCTCGACGAACACCTCGACGCTGGCGGCATCGAAGACGTCGGTGCGGAATTCCACCTGCCCGCCGATCCCGGCGGGCTCACCCGCATCGGTCCAGCGTTCACCGAGGGAGAACGTCAGGTCCATGCGGGCGGTGTGGGTGTCCACCGGCAGCGGGGCGACCTGCAGATCACCCAGGGCCAGCGCGGTGGCGGGGCCATTGTCCTGCCCGGCAAGGTTCTGCCAGGCCAACATCACCTGAACCAGGGGGTGATGGGTGAGCGATCGGGTGGGGTTGAGCCGCTCCACCAGCACCTCGAAGGGCACGTCCTGATGTTCGTAGGCGGCCAGGCTGCGCTGGCGCACCTGGGCCAGCACCTCGGCGACGGTGGGATCGCCGGTCAGGTCGACACGCAACGCCAGGGTGTTGACAAAAAAGCCGACCAGTTCGTCGAGCGCGGGGTCGCGCCGCCCGGCGATGGGGAATCCCACCGCCACGTCGGGGCTGGCGCTGAGTTTCGACAGCAACACCGCCAGGGCGGCCTGCATCACCATGAAGCTGGTCGCGCTGTGCTCGCGGGCCAGCCGGGCAACCCGCTGTTGCAGCTCGGCGGGCCAGTCCACGGCCACATTGGCGCCGCGGTAGTCGGCCACCGGCGGGTAGGGCCGGTCGATGGGCAGCGCCAGGCGTTCGGGCATGCCGGCCAGGGCGTCCTGCCAGAATTCCAGCTGCGCGGCGATGCGGCTGTCCGGGTCGGTCAGCTCACCGAGCTGGGTGCGCTGCCACAGCGTGTAGTCGACGTACTGCACCGCCAGATCGGGCCAGCCGGGGGCTTGCGCCGCGCAGCGCGCGGAGTAAGCCACCCCCAGGTCGCTCACCAGGGGCATGAGCGACACACCGTCGGCGGCAATGTGGTGCATGGTGGCCACCAGCACGTGTTCGTCCGGGGTGATACCGAAAAGCCTTGCCCGCAACGGAATTTCGGACGTCAGGTCGAACGTGTAACGGGCGGACTCCTCGATGGCCTTGGCCAGCCGGCCTTGCGTCCACGCGCTCGCGTCGACGACCTGCCACCCGTAGTCGGCCCGCTCGGCCGGGATCACCAGCTGCTGGGGGATCCCCTCGGGCGCCGGGAACAATGTGCGCAGGCTTTCGTGGCGCCCGACCACATCGCCCAGCGCCGCGCCCAACGCGGCGGCGTCGAGTTGGCCGCGCAGCCGCAACGCCACGGCGATGTTGTAGATCGGCGACGGCCCCAGCAACTGGTCCAAGAACCACAACCGGGACTGGGCGAACGACAACGGCACCACCGCGGGCCGCGGGCCGGCGACCAACGGCTCCAGCCCACCCTCCTCGGCGCCGATCAGCGGCGCCAGCTCGGCGACCGTCGGCGCGTCGAACACGCTGCGCACCGCGAGGCCCGCATCCAGGGCGGTGTTGATCGCGGCGATCAGGCGCATCGCCGACAGCGAATCCCCACCCAGATCGAAGAACGAGTCGTCGACCCCGACCCGCTCCAGCCCGAGCACCTGGGCGTAGATGCCGGCGACGATCTCCTCGATCGGCCCGGTCGGCGCGTGGAAGTGATCGCCGTCCTGGTAGTCCGGCGCCGGCAGCGCACGGGTGTCCAGCTTGCCGTTGGACGTCAGCGGCAGGGCGTCCAAGACCACGACCGCGGCGGGCACCATGTACGCCGGAAGGCGCTCGGCCAGCGTGGCGCGCGCCTCGGCCGGATCGGCGCTGCCGGTGACGTACCCCACCAGCCGCTTGTCGCCGGGGCGGTCCTCGCGGGCGAGCACCGCCGCCTGTTCCACTCCGTCCAGGTTGGCCAGGGCGGTTTGGACTTCGCCCAATTCGATGCGGTAGCCGCGGATCTTGACCTGCTCGTCGGCGCGCCCGAGGTACTGCAGTTGGCCGTCGGCGCGCCAATACGCCAGGTCCCCGGTGCGATACATGCGGGTTCCCGGCCCCCCGAAGGCGCAGGCCACAAACCGGGTCGCCGTCAACCCGGCGCGACCGACATAGCCGGCGGCCACGCCGGTGCCGGCCACGTACAGCTCCCCGACCACCCCCGCGGGCACCGGCCGCAACCAGCCGTTGAGGACGAACAACGCCGCCCCATCGACCGGCGACCCGATCGGCGGCGCACCCGAGCCCGCGGTGAGCGGGGCGCTGATCGCCACGCACATCGTCGTCTCGGTGGGACCGTAGGCGTTGATCATCACCCGCCCGGGCGCCCAGCGATCCACCACCTCGGGCGGGCACGCCTCGCCGGCCATCACCAGTGCCACCGAGTCGAGCCCGTCGGGTGACAACGCCGCCACGGCCGACGGGGTTTGGGTCAACACGCTGACGCGCTCACCAATCAGCGTGTCGTGGAAGTCTTTTGGTGACGCGGTCACCTCTTCGGGCACCACCACCACTCGCCCGCCGCGCAGCAACGCGCCGAAGATCTCCCACACCGACACGTCGAACGCCAGCGAGTGACACAGCGGCCACACCCCCGACGTGGGCAGGCCGGAATCCAACGGCTCCAGCAGCCGCGTCACGTTCCCGTGGGTGACCGCCACCCCCTTGGGCACACCGGTGGTGCCCGACGTGTAGATGAGGTACGCGAAGTCCGCCGCCGAGGGGGTCGGCAACGCGGTGGATGGATAGGTCCGGATGCGTGGGTGGGGGGGGGGGGCGCCCGGGCGGGGCTGGGCGGGCCGCCCGCCGGCCCCCGCGGGGGGGCGGGGGACCCCCCCGGGCGGCGCCGG
>NZ_MBET01000053.1:0-147166 GCF_001954215.1 Mycobacterium sp. IS-2888 | reverse complement strand
GCGACAAGCCGGACGGCTGGGGATCGGGCCTGGTCACCGGAGATCCTACGGATTGTCGCTTTGAGGCGGGCACATCCCTAGCCGCGGCCCTCGGGTGAACAAGTGACAGACGGGGCTTCAGTGCCGGCCGTTGACGATGTCGACGAACAGCTGGTGGATGCGGCGATCGCCGGTCATCTCGGGGTGAAAAGCCGTCGCCAGCATCCGGCCCTGCCGCACCGCGACGATGTGCCCCGCGGCCCGGGCCAGCACCTGCACGCCGTCACCGGCGCGCTCGACCCACGGCGCGCGGATGAACACCGCCCGCACCGGGCCGTTGAGCCCCGCGAACTCGATATCGCCCTCGAACGAATCGACCTGCCGTCCAAAAGCATTGCGCCGCACCGTCATATCTATCGCGCGCAGCGGCAGCGCCTCGCGTCCGCCCGCGCCGGCGTCGAGGATCTCGCTGGCCAGCAGGATCATGCCGGCGCACGCGCCGTAAGCAGGCAGGCCGTCGGCCAGCCGCGCCCGCAGCGGCTCGAGCAGGTCGAGGTCGAGCAGCAAGTGGCTCATGGTCGTGGACTCGCCGCCGGGAATGACCAGGCCGTCGATCGCCTCGAGCTCGCTGCGCCGGCGAACCGGCATGGAATCGGCGCCGGCTTCGCGCAGCGCGGCGAGGTGCTCGCGGGTGTCGCCCTGCAGCGCCAGCACGCCGACCCGTGGTGCGCTCACTGTGCCCTCACTGTTCAGAAGGCCGGAATCCGCGCTTATAGCGGGTCAGCCCCTCCTGCATGACGGCCGCGACCATCTCGCCGGTCTGGGTGAAGATCTTGCCCTGCGTGAGCGCGCGACCGCCGCTGGCCGACGGCGAGCTCTGGTCGTAGAGCAGCCACTCGTCGGCCCGGAACGCCCGCATGAACCACATCGCGTGGTCGAGCGACGCCACCTGCAGGTGCTCACGCACGTCGAGGTGGGTCACCTGCGCCGAGCCCAGCAGCGTGAGGTCGCTCATGTAGGCCAGGGCGCAGATGTGCAGCA
This sequence comes from Mycobacterium sp. IS-2888, assembly GCF_001954215.1. Taxonomy (NCBI): domain Bacteria; kingdom Bacillati; phylum Actinomycetota; class Actinomycetes; order Mycobacteriales; family Mycobacteriaceae; genus Mycobacterium; species Mycobacterium sp. IS-2888. Next base: position 146,146 of record NZ_MBET01000053.1, on the reverse strand, counting down.
CCGGGTCGTCGGGCAGCGGGTCGCGGTGGCGAAACCACACCTGCTGCTGCGCGGCCTTCCCGGGCGACAGCTGCAGCCGGTCGCGCGGCACGATGCAGACGTCCCACTCCTCGAACTGCTTGAACCCCGCATCGTCGAAGACCTTGATCGAGTTCAGCCCGGGCAGCCCGTCGGGGGGCGGCGCGGCCGGCATGGGGTCCTGGTGGTGGATGCCTTCCTGATCGGTCTGAAACGACGCCCCCATGCTGAAAATGATCTCGCCGTGCTGGATGGCGTTGACGCGCCTGGTGGCAAACGAGCCGCCGTCGCGGGTGCGCTCGACGATGAAGACCGTGCGCGCCAGGGCGTCCCCGGGCCGCAGGAAATAGCCGTGCAGCGAGTGCACCTGGTACTGCGGGTCGACGGTGCGCACCGCCGACACCAACGACTGGCCGGCGACGTGACCGCCGAAGGTGCGTTGCAGGAATCCGGATTCCGGGCTGAACACGCTGCCGCGGTAGATGTTGACCTCGAGTTGCTCGAGATCAAGGATCTCTTCGATCGCCACGGCTACGAAAGTCGGCTCTTCGCGCAAGCGCTCATCGCTATTTTTTACCAGCCGCGTTCGGCGAGGCGATGCGGCTGCGCGATCTGCTCCACGTTGATGCCGACCATCGGCTCGCCCAGGCCGCGGGACACCTTGGCCAGCACGTCGGGGTCGTCGAAGAAGGTGGTGGCCTTGACGATCGCGGCGGCGCGCGCCGCGGGGTCGCCCGACTTGAAGATGCCCGAGCCGACGAACACGCCCTCGGCGCCGAGTTGCATCATCATCGCCGCGTCGGCGGGAGTCGCGATCCCGCCCGCGGTGAACAGCGTGACCGGCAGCTTGCCCGCGCGGGCCACCTCGGCGACGAGTTCGTAGGGCGCCTGCAATTCCTTTGCGGCGACGTACAATTCGTCTTCGGACAGCGACGTCAGCCGTCGGATCTGGCCGCCGATGGCCCGCATGTGGGTGGTCGCGTTGGAGACGTCTCCGGTACCCGCCTCGCCCTTGGAGCGGATCATGGCCGCGCCCTCGTTGATGCGCCGCAGTGCCTCACCGAGGTTGGTCGCGCCGCACACGAACGGCACGGTGAACTTCCACTTGTCGATGTGGTGGGTGTAGTCGGCGGGGGTCAGCACCTCCGACTCGTCGACGTAGTCGACGCCGAGGCTCTGCAGGATCTGCGCCTCGACGAAATGCCCGATGCGGGCCTTGGCCATCACCGGGATGGTGACCGCGGCGATGATGCCCTCGATCATGTCGGGGTCGCTCATCCGCGAGACCCCGCCCTGGGCGCGGATGTCGGCGGGCACCCGCTCCAGCGCCATCACCGCGACGGCGCCGGCGCCCTCGGCGATGCGGGCCTGCTCCGGGGTGACGACGTCCATGATGACGCCGCCCTTGAGCATCTCGGCCATACCGCGCTTGACCCGGGCCGTTCCCGTGGCCTGATTCGACTCCACTGGCTTCTTCTTTTCCTCAGACATTGCGCTTCCACTCTAGTGGTCAGCGACAAGCGGGTTTTCTCGCGATCAGCGGATCGACTCGAGCACGCCGGGGTTGCGGGCGTCGTCCGCCAGCCGGAGGGCCGCGGGCAGCAGTTCGCCGAGTTGCAGCGGGTAGACCTGTTCGCCGGCCGCGGTCAACTCCGCGATGTCGTTCGCGTCACACCACCGGGCGCCGTGGATGTAGCGGCGTTCCAGCTCGGTGCGCCCCGCAAGGGACGGCTCGAACCGCCGCGTGCGATGCACCAGGTAGAACTCCTCGCTGTCGATCAGGGTGCCGTTGAACTCGAACACCTCGTCGCGCCGCCAGATCGGCCCGACCATGTCGGCCGCCTCGACGCGCAGGCCGGTTTCCTCGGTGAGCTCCCGCGCGGCGGCCTCGGCCAGTCGTTCGCCGGGGCGCACCTCGCCGCCGACGGTGAACCACCACCGCGGCGCGCTGCCGTCGGTGATCGCCGGATCCGAACCGCACAGCAGCAGCACCGCGCCGGTTTCGTCGAGCAGCACGACCCGCGCGGAGGTGCGGTGGCTGGGCGCGCCGTGGTGGCTGTGCGCCAACGCGTGGGGGCGTTCCACGATCTCGAAATAGCTTGGCAGCGCGGCCGTTCCACCGAGCCGCAAGGCGCGCACCATGCGCCGCTCGGCCAGGGCGAGGGTGTCGCGGACCGCGTCGTTGTGGAAACGGCGGGCCAGCAGCAGGCGTGCCTCGGCGTCGGCGAGCTCGGCGATCAGGCCCGCGGGCAGCGACGCCGGATCCACCATCGCCAGCGCGGCCGAGAGCTCGTTTTCCGCGTTCTCCCGCGCGTGCCGGGGCGCGCGTTCCGCGGCGTCGGCCAGGGCGGCCAAGCGCCTACCTTCCGGCGCCCCGCCGTAGGCGTCGATCGCGACCGCGCGGGCCACCACCGCGCGCCGCGCCAGCGCGCCGTCGAGCGCCTGCCAGGACAGGTCGTAGCGAACGTTCAAGCGGTCCAGCCGGGTGGCCCGCTGATAGGCCCACGCGGCGCACACCGCCAGCACCACGACCAGCGCGACAACGGCGACGATCAGCCAGACCATCAGCTGGCCACCTGAACTTTGGCGCCCGACCCGGCGACCGTCTCGTACACCCGCATGATCTGGCTGGCCACCACCGACCAGTCGTAGCGACGGACCGCCTCGGACGCGGCCGCCACATACCGCTGCCGCACCACATCGTCGTCCAGCACCTCGATCAGCGCGTCGGCCAGTGCGCCGGCGTCGCCCACCGGCACCAGGCCGCCCAGTTCGCCGTCGCGCAGCACGCGGCGGAACGCGTCGAGGTCGCTGGCCACCACCGGGGTGCAAGCGGCCATGGCCTCCACCAGCACGATGCCGAAGCTCTCGCCGCCGGTGTTGGGCGCGCAGTAGACGTCGGCGCTGCGCATCGCCGCGGCCTTGCCGGCGTCGTCCACCAGCCCGAGGAAACGCATGTGCTGCGCCAATTCGCCCGCCTGTTCCCGCAATTCGTCCTCGTCGCCGTGACCGACGATCAGCAGCTGGACGTCGGAAAAGCGCTCGACCACCCGGGGCAGCGCGTCGAGCAGGACCGACATGCCCTTGCGCGGCTCGTCGTAGCGGCCCAGGAACAGCACCGTCTTGCCCGGCCGCGGATAGCCGTCCAGCGGCGCGGCATGGGCCAGGGAATCGACGTCGACCCCGTTGGGGATCTCCACGGCGTCGGAGCCCAGCGCCTCCATCTGCCAGCGCCGCGCCACGTCGGACACCGCGATGCGGCCGACGATCTTCTCGTGCCAGGGCCGCAGCACACCCTGAAACACCGACAGCGTCAGCGATTTGGTGGTCGAGGTGTGGAATGTCGCCACGATCGGGCCCTCGGCGACCCGCAGCGCCCACATGGACAGGCTGGGCGCATTCGGCTCGTGCAGGTGCAGCACGTCGAATTCGCCTTGGGTGAGCCACTTTCGGACCCTGCCGTGGACCGCCGGACTGAACTGGAGCCGCGCGACCGATCCGTTGTAGGGAATCGGGATGGCCCGCCCGGCGGAGACGACGTAGTCGGGCAGTGACACGTGCGGCGACGCCGGCGCCAACACGCTGACCTCGTGCCCGCGGGCGCGCATCACCTCGGCAAGTTGCAGGACGTGCGACTGCACCCCGCCGGGTACGTCGAACGAGTAGGGACAGACCATCCCGATGCGCATCAGGCTTCCTTCAGCCGCGCCCGCCGGGCATCGGACAGATCGGCCAGCCATTGCGGCTGCATCATGTGCCAGTCGGCCGGGTGAGCGGCGATGTTCGCGGCGAACTGGTCGGCCAGCGCCTGGGTGATGACGCGCACGTCGCCGCTGCTGCAGTCCAGCGCCGGGTGTATCGAGATTGCCCAGCCTTGAACGTCTCCGTCCTCGAACCAGCAGTGCACCGGCAACAGGGCCGCCCCGGTCGCGATCGCGAGCTTCGCCGAGCCCGCCGGCATCCGGGTGGCTTCGCCGAAGAATTCGACTTCGACGCCGGTGCGGGTGAGGTCGCGCTCGGCCATCAGGCACACGGCTCGGTTGTCCCGCAGCCGTTCACACAGCACCTCGAAGGGGGGCCGTTCGCCGCCGGACAGCGGCAGCACCTCGAAGCCGAGCGTTTCGCGGTACGCGATGAAACGGTTGTAGAGCGACTCCGGTTCGAGTCGCTCGGCGACGGTGGTGAAAGTGCCGAAGGTGTGGGCCAGCCAGACGCCGGCCATGTCCCAGTTGCCGCTGTGCGGCAGCGCCATTACCACCCCGCGGCCCGCGGCCAGGGCCTTTTCCAGGTTGTCGATCCCCCGAACCGATTCGTGCAGCCGGCGGGCCAGTTCGGGCAGATTCATGGTCGGCAGACGGAACGCCTCCCGCCAGTAGCGGCCATAGGATGCCAGCGAGGCGCGCATCAGTTCGTCGGGCACGTCGGCCGGCGCGACGCCGATCACCCGGGCCAGGTTCTTGCGCAACTGGTCCGGCCCACCATTGCGCGCCGCGTAGCGCGCCCCGGTGTCGAACGCAGTGCGCGCGGCGAATTCCGGCACGGCCCGCACTGCCATCCAGCCGGCCGCGTACGCCCAATCGCTCGCGTGGCGGCCCATCAAGCGGCCCGCGAACCTGCGCGGCAGGTCGAAGACTTTCAGGCCGGCCGGGGTGGCGATCACGGCTGGCCCGTTCCGGGCGGAATGGGATCGGTCGCGCCGGGCGAACTCCGCGCCCTGTGCAACCGCTGCACGCACGTGACGAGGCTGGCCGCGGCCAGCAGCCACATCGCCACCGGCAGCGCCCACGGCAACGGGTACACCGGAAGATCCGACAGCCCGGCGCCGACCAGCACGATGATCAACCGCTCCGGGCGTTCGATGATGCCGCCGTCGCCGCGCAGCCCGCTGGCTTCGGCCCGGGCCTTGACGTAGGGGATCACCTGCGACGTGACCAGGCAGATCAGGGTCGCGACCACCAGCAATTTGTCGTGCAGCCCGAACGCGATCCACCACAGCAGCCCGCAGAAGACGGCGCCGTCGCTGATGCGGTCGCACGTCGCGTCGAGGACCGCCCCGAAGCGGGTGCCGCCGCCACGCTCGCGGGCCATCGCGCCGTCGAGCATGTCGAACAGGACGAAGAACCAGACCACCAGCGTGCCGGCGAACAACTTGCCCATTGGGAACAGCGCCAGCGCGCCCGCCACCGCGACGACGGTGCCCAGGATGGTGACGACGTCCGGCGTCAAACCCATCCGCAGACACGCCCGCGCCGTCGGGGTGCTGATCCGCGTGAACGCGGCCCGCGACAGGAAGTGCACCTTGCTCATGGTTGCCGGGCCCACTCCGTGGCCAGCAGCTGACGCGTTTCGCGCAGCAACTGCGGAATCACTTTGGCGCCACCGACGATGGTGATGAAGTTCGCATCGCCGCCCCACCGCGGCACCACGTGAACGTGTAGGTGTTCGGCCAGTGAGCCACCCGCCGATGTGCCCAGGTTCATCCCGACGTTGAAGCCGTGCGGATGCGACACGTTCTTGATGACGCGAATTGCCTTCTGGGTGAACGCCATCAGCTCCGCGCTCTCCGCGTCCGTCAGGTCCTCGAGCTCGGAGACCCGCCGGTACGGCACCACCATCAGGTGCCCGGGGTTGTACGGGTAGAGATTGAGCACGGCGTAGACGAGTTCGCCCCGGGCGACCACCAGGCCGTCCTCGTCGGGCAGCCGCGGGATGTCGGTGAAGGGCTGCTCGGTGTTGGCGTTGTCGCGCTTCATCGGCGCCTCGGCGAGGTAGGTCATCCGGTACGGCGTCCATAACCGCTGCAGGTGATCACTCTCGCCGACGCCGGTGTCGACGATGGTGTCCTCCGCTTCCTCCCGACTGCTCACGGCCCGACCACTTTCACCAATTCCGCTGTGGGAGCGGCGTTCTCGCGATCGGCTATCCACTTGACGATCGCATCGACCGCGCTGTCGCGGGGCACGCCGTTGATCTGCGTGCGGTCGCCGAAGCGGAAGCTCACCGCCTCGGCGGCCACGTCGCGGTCGCCGGCCAGCAGCATGAACGGCACCCGCTGGCCGGTGTGGTGGACGATCTTCTTGGCCATCCGGTCGTCGCTGCCGTCCACTTCGACCCGCACCCCGTGCGACTTCAATTGGGCGGCAACCTCTTCCAGGTAGGCGATGTGCTCGTCGGCGACCGGGATGCCGACCACCTGGACGGGTGCCAGCCACGCCGGGAACGCCCCCGCGTAGTGCTCGGTGAGGATGCCGAAGAACCGCTCGATCGACCCGAACAGCGCGCGGTGAATCATCACCGGGCGCCGCCGGCTCCCGTCGGCGGCGGTGTATTCCAGCTCGAAGCGCTCCGGGAAGTTGAAATCCACCTGGATGGTCGACATCTGCCAGCTGCGGCCCAGCGCGTCGCGGGCCTGCACCGAGATCTTCGGTCCGTAGAACGCGGCGCCGCCGGGATCGGGAACCAGTTCGAGGCCCGACTCCCGGGCGACGTCGGCCAGCGTGGCGGTGGCCTCCTCCCACACTTGTTCGGAGCCGACGAATTTGTCCGGGTCCTTGGTGGACAACTCCAGGTAGAAGTCCTCCAGCCCGTAGTCGCCGAGCAGCTCGAGCACGAAGCGCAGCAGCGAAGCCAGCTCGTCGTGCAGTTGTTCGCGGGTGCAGAAGATGTGCGCGTCGTCCATGGTGAATCCGCGGGCGCGGGTCAGCCCGTGCACCACGCCGGACTTCTCGTAGCGGTACACCGTGCCGAACTCGAAGAGCCGCAACGGAAGTTCGCGGTAGGAGCGCCCACGCGAACCGAAGATCAGCGTGTGCATCGGGCAGTTCATCGGCTTGAGGTAGTAGTCCTGGCCCGGCTTGCGCACCGTTCCGTCGTCGTTGTATTCGGCGTCGAGGTGCATCGGCGGGAACATGCCGTCGGCGTACCAGTCCAGGTGGCCCGAGGTGTGGAACAGCTGCGCCTTGGTGATGTGCGGGGTGTTGACGAACTCGTAGCCGGCCTCGATGTGCTTGCGCCGCGAATACTCCTCCAGCTCCCTGCGCACGATGCCGCCCTTGGGGTGGAAAACCGCTAGGCCGGAACCGATTTCGTCGGGAAAGCTGAACAGATCCAGCTCGGCGCCCAGCTTCCGGTGATCGCGGCGCTGGGCCTCCTCGATCAACGTCAGGTGGTGCTCGAGCGCCTCCTGCGACTCCCACGCGGTGCCGTAGATGCGTTGCAGGCTGGCGTTTTCCTGGTCGCCGCGCCAGTAGGCCGCGGAGCTTCTGGTCAGCTTGAACGCTGGGATGTGCTTGGTGGTGGGGATGTGCGGGCCGCGGCACAGATCGCCCCACACCCTTTCGCGGGTGCGGGGATTGAGGTTGTCATAGGCGGTGAGTTCGTCGCCGCCGACCTCCATGACGTCGGGGTCACCCGACTTGTCGTCGACGAGTTCGAGCTTGTAGGGCTCGTTGACCAGCTCCTCGCGCGCCTGCTCCTTGGACTCGTAGACCCGCCGGGAAAACAGCTGGCCGTCCTTGACGATCTGGCGCATCCGTTTTTCCAGCGCCTCCAGGTCCTCCGGAGTGAACGGCTCGGCCACGTCGAAGTCGTAGTAGAAGCCGTCGGTGATGGGCGGTCCGATGCCCAGCTTGGCTTGCGGGAACAGGTCCTGCACGGCCTGCGCCAACACGTGCGCGGTGGAATGCCGGATGACGCTACGGCCCTCGTCGGTGTTGGCCGCCACCGGGACGACCTCGGCGTCGGCGTCGGGTGCCCAACTCAAGTCACGCAGCTTCCCTTCAGCGTCGCGCACCACCACGATCGCGTCGGGCGTCCCCCGGCGCGGGAACCCCGCCTCACCGACCGCGGCGGCCGCGGTCGTCCCGGCAGGCACCCGGATCGGGGCTGCTGGGGCTGGGTTTGCGGGGGCACTCATCGGGTTGGGTCTCCAAGGCTGGGGTGGCGTGCTTGATCGTTGCAATGCTATCGGGGTGGGCGTGTCAGGGCTGCCCAGGCTTGAGCCGCACGAACAGGGCGTCGGCTTCGGTCAGCAGGGTGTCGCCGTCGCTCAATCGGCCCGACACGAAGATCTTGCGGCCGTCCACCCGGTCGACCCCGGCATCGATCTGTAGTTCCTTTTCGATCGGCACGATGTGGCGGTAGTCGATCTTGAGGTAGGCGGTGCGCTGATAGGGACCTCCCGTCAGCACCGCCGACGTCAGCCCGAGCACCGTGTCGAACAGCAGCCCCAACGCCCCGCCGTGCACTGCGCCGTTGCGGCCCAGATGAAATCGGGCGAAGCGGGCCCAGCCGTGGATCCGGCCGTCCTCGCCCTTGCGCGCCGACATGGGCACCGTCAGGACGTTGCCCCGCATGGGCAGATCCATCCGGCGGCCCGACGGCGACTGCCATTCGTCGCCGTCGAACGGAGCCAGCAGCGCCGACACCTTCTCCAGTTGGTCCGCCGCCTCGGCGATCACCTCGTCGGGCGCGTCGACGGCGCGGGCGTGGTCCTGCAGCTTGCGTACCGCATCGACGAACCGGCCGTAGTCGGGCCCGCCCTTGACCGTCGGTTCGGGCGGGTTGAATCCACCGCCGGGGTGTTTCTGATGGTCGCCGCCCACCAGGACACCGTATTGCGTGGCTACTGCGCTCCGGCAGCCGCCAGGGTCTCGAACTCGTCGTCGGACAGGGTGATCTCGGCGGCGGCGACGTTCTCCTCCAGGTGCGCCACCTTCGACGTGCCCGGAATCGGCAACATCACCGGCGACCGTTTCAGCAGCCAGGCCAGCGCCAGCTGCGACGGCGTCGCGTCATGGTCGGCGGCGATGCGTTGCAGCGGGCCGTCCGGGGCGGCCAGCGGCCCGGCGGCCAGCGGGAACCACGGGATGAAGCCGATGCCCTGGCCGGCCGCGTAATCAAGCAGCGGTTCGGCGCCGCGCGACGACAGGTTGTACATGTTCTGCACCGACACGATCTGCGTGACCTGCTGGGCTTCCTTGAGCTGATCGGTGTTGATCTCCGACAGGCCGATGTGGCGGATCTTGCCCTCGTTTTTCAGGTTGAGCAGCTCGCCCACCTGGTCGGCCAACGGGAAGTTCCGGTCGATGCGGTGCAGCTGGAACAGGTCGATGGTGTCGACGCCGAGGCGGCGCAGGCTCATCTCGGCTTCCTGGCGCAGATAGCTCGGGTTGCCGAGCGGGATCCACACGTCCGGGGCGGTGCGCAGCAGCCCCGCCTTGGTCGCGATCACCAGCCCGTTGTAGGGATGCAGCGCCTCGTGAATGATCTCCTCGGAGATGTAAGGCCCGTAGGAGTCGGCGGTGTCGATGAAGTTCACCCCGAGTTCGGCGGCGCGCCGCAACACCCGCACGCATTCGTCACGGTCGGCGGGCGGCCCCCAGACGCCCTGGCCCGTCAGGCGCATGGCGCCGAAACCCAGCCGGTTGACGGTCAGGTCGCCGCCAATGGTGAACGTTCCGGAAGCTTGGGCTACGGTCTGCGCGGTCACCCCTACGACCGTACGCCGACGGCGTGACCGCGCGTCCCCGCGTGGCAAGCTGAGGACGTGGACCTACAAGCGCTTGAAGAACTTCCGCTGACGTACTCGGAGGTGGGCGCGACCGCGGCCCTTGACCTGCCCGCCGGATACGGGCACCTCCATACCCAGCGCCAAATCGGCACGGGCAGGCAGCGTTTCGAGCGGGCCGCCGACGCGGTCATGCGCTGGGGCATGCAACGCGGCGCCGGCCTGCGGGTGCGGGCCAGCTCGGAGGTCGCCGAGGTCGACACCGTGGTGTTGGTGCGAATGGGTTTTCTGCCCGCGCCGTGCCGCGTCGTGTACGTCATCGACGAACCGGACATCCGCGGGTTCGCCTACGGCACCCTGCCGGGCCATCCGGAGTCCGGCGAGGAACGCTTCGTGGTGCGCCACGACCCGACCACCTCCGCGGTGTTCGCGGAGGTGTCGGCGTTCTCCCGGCCCGCGACCTGGTGGAGCAAGGCCGGCAGGCCACTGGTATCGGTGGCCCAGCGGATCATCGCGAGGCGATACCTGCGCGGGGTGTGACGGGCACGGTCAGCGCGCCGCGACACCGCCCCCGGTGCTGACGCCGATGCTGCCGCTGTGCACGGCCTGCGCCAGCCGGCCCAGCGCCACGGCGCCGACCAGCAATCCGAAGTCGCGCAAGGCGATGTCGTAGAAGCCGGACAGGGTCAGCAGGTCGATGATGATCCCGGCCAGCCAGGCCGCGACCACCCAGGCGCCGATCCGGGGCGCGATCGCGACCAGCACACCGGCCGCGATTTCGATCACGCCCACCACATACATCAGCTGGTCCGCGGTCCCGGGCACCAGATTGTCGATCCAGGGCGCCAGATACATGCTCCAGTGATGCGGGTGTGTCAGCACGTTGAAGAACTTGTCCAGCCCGAACAGGATCGGCGCGATCGTGAACACGGTGCGAAGCACGAGGTACGCCGAATAGGCCGGATCCTTCAATTGACCGGCCAGGCCTGGGCTCGCTCCGACTTGCCGAGTAGCCATAATTGCCTCCATTTCTAACGGATAATAATTCGAACGTTAGAAGCTGTAGACTGTAGCGTCAAGAGTTTTGTCTGTTAGAAATGGGCTTCATGTGGACGACGGGCTGGAGCGTGACGCCGCGGGCATCGGGGCGCTCGCCGACCCGGTGCGCCTGCGGCTGTACCGATTCGTCTGCGCGCAGCCCGGGCCGGTGAGCCGGGAGCAGGCGGCCGACGCCGTCGGTATCCCCCACCATCAGGCCAAATTCCATTTAGATCGGTTAACCGCCGAGGGGTTGCTCGAAACGGAGTACGCGCGTTTGACCGGCCGGTCCGGGCCCGGCGCGGGGCGGACCTCAAAGCTGTACCGCAGGGCCGACCGCGACATCGCGGTGAGCCTGCCGCAGCGCGAGTACGAGCTGGCCGCCCGGCTGATGGCCGAGGCCATCGCGCGGTCCGCGGACACCGGGGAGCCGGTCGTCGACGTGCTCAACGGGGTCGCCCACGACTATGGCCGGACGATCTCCGCCATTACCCGGCCGCCCGCGGACGCCGCGGCGGCACTCGAGCGCACGGTCACGCTGCTGAACAACCACGGCTATCAGCCCCGGGCGGTCGACGGGGAGATGCAGCTCGCCAATTGCCCATTCCACGCGCTGGCCCGGGAACAGACCGAGCTGGCCTGCGGTATGAACCACGCGCTGATCACCGGCGTCGCCGACGCGCTGGCCCCGCACGGTCCCGACGTCCGGTTGCAGCCGGGGCCGGACCGGTGCTGCGTGGTGCTTAAACCCGCCGACCCCACGCGGTGAGCAGGCGTTCCGCGCCCGCGCACATGCGCTCGATTACCTCGCCGACCGACGCGTCGTCGCCGATCATGCCCACACTCTGACCGGCGTCGACCGGCGCGATGCTGCGATCGTCGGCGGCGGTCGCCGCGGCCAGCTCGTCGCACGCCGACCGATCGAGCACCTCCTCTTTGCCGGTCCAACGCGCGACGAAATTGTTGGCCAGCACGCGCGACGGGAAACGGGCCGGCCACGGCAGGCCCTTGGCGACGTCGAAGACCCGGGTTACCGCGGTGTCGGTGGCGCGGGCCGCGATCAGGGCCCTGCGGCTGCCGTCGCCGGTCAACGCTTCCGGGCACGCCGCCAGGCGGGTGCCCACCCACGCGCCGCTGGCCCCGGCGGCCAGCACGGCGGCCAGGCTGCGCGGCGAGGCGATCCCGCCGCCGGCAAGCACCGGCACCGACACCGCATCCAAGACGGCGTCGAGCAACGGCAGCGTCGCGAGCTTCACGTCGCCGTGCCCGCCGCCCTCGGAACCCCGCGCGACCAGAACGTCGACCCCGGCATCCGCCGCCTGACGGGCTCCGTCGGCGTCGTAAACCTGTGTGGCGGTGGCGATTCCGGCGTCGTGAGCCTTGCCGACCCACGACCAGTCGGTACCGAAGCTGACCGACAGCAGGGCGGGCCGCGCGGCCAGGGCATCCTCCAGCAGCCCCGCCTCGTTGCGCATCACCCAATCGACCAGGCCGATTCCAAACGCGCCGCGCACGTGCCGCAACTCGGCACGCAACGACTCACGCGTCGCGACGCTGCCCATGCCCACCATGCCCAGGCCACCGGCGGCGGTCACCGCCGCGGCCAGCCGGCCGCCGGCGACCCCACCCATCGGCGCGTTGACGATGGGCACCCGGAGGCCGAAGCTGCTCGACCAGGGCGTCGACAGCATCGGAGGCTAATGGGTCAGCGAGGGAATGGTCTTGAGCACCGTCAGCATGACGACCGAGTCCTCGACCGCATGCAGGGAATGGCGTTCCGCCGGAATCGCCACGTAGTCGCCGGCCTTGCCGTCCCAGGCGTCACCGCCGGCGGTCAGGCGTACGTGACCCTGCAGCACCTGCAGCGTGGCCTCGCCGGGGCTGTCGTGTTCGGACAGGTCGTGTCCGGCGAGCAGGGCCAGCACGGTTTGCCGGAGTTCGTGAGTGTGGCCGCCGTGGATGGTGTGTGCGGCCCGCCCGCTGTGCGACTTCTGGGCCTCGGACAACTTTTCGGCGGCCAGGCTGGTCAACGATATGGATTCCATGGCGAGTCCTTCGCGGATCGAGAGCGGGCTTCGAGACGGATTTTGTCAGGCGGTAAGTAGGAGTATCCCCGCCGCGATCAAACCAACCACCTTCACCACCTCGAGGCCGACGTAGGCGTAGTGACCGCGGGAGCGCGGCCCCTCCGACCCGGCGAGCACCTGGTCGGAACGGCTGGTCAGCCGGGGACGCACCGCGACCAACTGGATCGCCAGCGCGGCGAAGGCGACGAAGAAGGCCACGGCGGTGCGCGTCGGCGTCGGGCCGGCGAGCACGATCGCGAGGATGACGAGGGCGAAGGCGACCTCGACGGTGTTGAGGGCGCGAAAGACCAAGCGTCCGATGCCCAGCCCGATCTGCAGGGTGACGTTGGGCGCGCGGAACTTCAGCGGGGCTTCCAGGAACGAGATGGCCAGCACCATGCCGAGCCAGACGAAGGTGATCGCGACGACGATCGCCGATCCGGCGCTCACTTGGCGAGGAGCTTCAGGTGAGCCAGGCACAGATCCGGTTCGACGAACTCGTCGAGCCGCTCGACGGCGACCGGGGCGCCCCAGGCCTCCATGGCCCCCTGCATGAACCCGAGATGGACCGGGCAGATCACGTTGGTTCGGTTCTCGGCGACTTCCAGGAACGGGCAGTGCCGCAGGCCGACCTGTTGCTCCCCGCCGGCCGCCCGGCGTTCGGGCGCGAAGCCGAGATCGTCGAGCACGTCGACGAGGTGGTCGATGGCGGCCTCGGCGTTGGAGGCATCCGTCGGCAGGGATTCAAGCTTGCGCCCCCACGCCCGCCCGGCGGCCAGCGCCTTGGCGCGCGGATCGCGTTCGGCGGCGACCGCCGCGGTCAGTATCTCGGCGAGCAATCGATAGTGGCGCGTGCCGCCGCGGTCCATCTGCCGGACCGCGGCGAACATCAGCGGCGGCCGGCCCGGCCCCTTGCGGCCCGGCTCGACCTGCTCCACCTGGCCGTCGCCGACCAGGCTGTCGAGGTGGAAGCGGACGGTGTTGGGATGCACGCCCAGCACGTCGGCAATCGCGACGATGCTCATCGGATCGGGCGACGCCCGCAGCACCCGCAGCACCTCCCGGCGGCGACCAACGGATTCGGAAACCATGACCTGCGCGCTCAACGGTGGCTCACGCTCCTTCAGAGTCGTCGGCTCCCGGCTGCGCGGCCACCAGGGGTGTGTCGACGCCGAGTGGACCTATCTTGGCAGCCCCGCCCGGGGAGCCCAGCGGGGCGTCGCGGCCCGGCAGGGTTTCGGTGAAGAACGCTTCGTTGTCGGCCAAGTAGGGTTTGAGCTCCTCGGGCAGGTCGTCCTCGTAGTAAATCGCATCGACCGGACAAACCGGCTCGCAAGCCCCACAGTCCACGCATTCGTCGGGATGGATGTAGAGCGCCCGGCCGCCCTCGTAGATGCAGTCCACTGGGCACTCGTCCACGCAGGCCCGATCCATCACGTCGATGCATGGCTTCCCGATCACGTAGGTCATGCACTAGAGTTTACACAATACAGGTTGTGAAAACTATACGGTACGGGAGAGTGCATGGCAGACAACGAACTTGACGTCCGCGCGCTGCGCAAGCCGGACAAGCACCCGACGATCTTCGCGACGTACGCGGCGCTCGCGGTCGGCGAGTCTTTCGTCCTGGTGAACAACCACGACCCCAAGCACCTGCGCGACGAATTCGACGCCGACCTTCCAGGCAGCTACGGCTGGGAGTACGTCGAACGGGGACCCCAGGTGTGGCGAATCCGGATCAGCAAGCTCACCTCCACGGCCCTCCCCCGAATCCTGGCGAACACCACCGAATTAACGACCGACGTCGATGCGACCGGGGCGGTCTGGAAGCTGCAGGCCCGCGAGCGCGATCTGGACTCGAACGTCATCGCGCTGCCCGCGGGGGGCACTATCGATTCGCATGCCGGACCCGACCTCGACGTGTTGATCCATGTGCTGTCCGGCGGCGGCCGGCTGACCACCGAAGCGGGCACGATCGACCTGTCCCCCGGTGCGCTGCTGTGGTTGCCCCGGCGTTCGCGACGCCAGTTCGCCGCGGGCCCGAACGGGCTCCGCTACCTCACGGTGCACCAGCGCCGCCAGGCGTTGGTGCTGGAACCCCTGAAAAGCCCGGCGCGGCAGGCGGTCTGACGGCGGGGCGGCCGCGCGCTCGTAGTTTGCTCTTAATCAACCGTTTCGTTGACAATCTTCGGCGCCTCGATGAGCGTTGTTAGCTGTGCGCGACCTGCCGACGCGAACCCAATACGTGCACGCACCCCGGGGCCGACGCGCCACTCGCCTGGTGGGCGACGACCGCGAGCGCGCGATCCTGGCCGCCGCCGAGCGGCTCCTGGCGCAGCGACCCCTCGCCGACTTCTCCGTGGACGACCTGGCGAAGAGCGCGGGCATCTCCCGCCCCACCTTCTACTTCTACTTTCCGTCGAAGAACGCGGTGCTCCTGTCGCTGCTGGACCAGGTGAACACGCGGGCACACGCGGCCCTTACGGCCCTGGCCGGCAAACTACCCGGCGATCCGGTGGCCGTGTGGCGGGCCCGCATCGAGGCGTTCTTCGAGGCATCCGGCTCGCACCGCGCGGTCGCCGTCGCGGGCGCGGCCGCCAAGGCGACCAACCCCGAGGTGCGACAGGCGTGGTCGACGCTGATGCACAGGTGGATCTGGTCGACCACGGCGGCGATCGAGGCCGAGCGCCGGCGTGGTGCCGCCCCGAAACTCGTTCCGGCCGAGCATCTTTCGGTGGCGCTGAACATGCTGAGCGAGCGGGTGATGGCAGCGACGTTCACCACCGAAGAGGGCGCGATACCCGAAGACCGGGTGATAGACACGCTGGCGCACATCTGGCTGGCCAGCATCTACCAAGACGGCAAGGCGTCAACCGCCCCGTAGCATCCGCTCGGCGCGAGCCAGGGTGTCGTCGATCAACGGGTCGACGGCACCGAAGTAGGTCGGCGACGGCGGCTTTCCCGCCAGTTCGGCGATGGACCGCTGCTCCCCGAGAACGTCTGCGGCGCCGAGGTTTTCGGCCATCTTCTCGGGATGAACCTGCAGGCCGGCCAGCAGCTCGACGCACTGGGAACCCGCGACCACGGCCCGTCGCGCCAGGGTCCGCAGCGTGTCCCATTCGGCGTGCCAGGCACCGTCCGGGCGTTCGTCGTTGGCCAGCGCCGCGGCGGTGTGCAGGGTTGCCGCCAACGGCGGCGCCGACAGGGCGGCCCGCCGGATCAGGATGGACAGCACCGGATTGCGCTTGTGTGGCATCGACGAAGAACCGCCCCGGCCTTCGGCGGCCGGTTCGCCGAGTTCGGCAATCTCCGGGCGGCCCAGGGTGAGGACGTCCGAGGCGATGCGGCCCCAGCAGTCGGTGCACCCGACGAGGGCATCGGCGGCCGCGGTGACCGGTGTTCGCGTCGTGTGCCAGGGCGCCCGGACGTCCAGGCCCAGCGCGGTGGCCGTATCCAGGGCCAGGCGATCCGAGACGTCCGCCGGATCGTCGGCATCGGTGAGCAGCGTCGCCAATTCCGTTGTGGCGGCTCGGGTCCCGGCGGCGCCGCCAAACTGGATCGGGGTGGGCAGCGCCCGGAGCCGCTCGTACGCGTCGAGCACGCCGCCCAGCCAGCCGGCCGCCTTGGCGCCGAACGTGGTGGGCGCGGCGTGCTGGGTGAGGGTTCGGGCCACCATCGGGGTGGCCCGATGATTTCCGGCCAGCACGGTCAGCGCCGAAATCTGTTGGGTGAGCTGCGCTATGACGGCTTCCGTCGCGGCACGCACGGCGAGCATCAGGCCGCTGTCCAGCACGTCCTGGCTGGTGAGTCCGCGGTGGATCCACGGCCCGATCGCCGGGAGCGCCCGTTGGCGCAGCAGCTCGGCCAGGCCGATGACCGGGTTGCCGCCGTCCTCGGCGGTGAAGGCGAGCAGCTCGCAATCGGTCGGGTTCACCAGGTGTGATAGGTCCATGTTCGCGCACTCGGCGGGTGCGACGCCGACGGTCGCAAGCGCGCCCAACCAGGCGGACTCCGTCGCCACCATCGACTGCAGCAGTGCCCAGTCCGTCATGTACTCGCCGGCCCGATGGTCCCCTGGCCACAGCAGATTCGTCATCGTCCCTCGTCCCCGTATGCCAGAAAAACCGTCTCGTTCTGGCCCTGCAGGTGGATGTCGAAGCGGTAACCCGTTCGGCCGGAATCACTTTCGGGCACGCAGAGCAGGCCGGGCCGCCGGCCCGGATCGATCGCGCTCAACAGCGGATCGGCAGCCAAGTCCGCGCCGGGCAGATAGGCGCGGGTGAACAACCGGTCCAACAAGCCCCGGGCGAAGACGACGAGGGCGAAGAACGGTGGCCGCCCGCCGCCTGCCGAACCGGGCGCCAGGGTGGTGAACGCGTAGTGGCCCGCCGCGTCGGTGGCCGCGCGCCCCCATCCGGTGAACCCGGCGCCGTCGCGCCGCAGCGAGCCGGCCTGGCGCGGGATTCGGCCGGCGCCGTCGGCCTGCCAGAGTTCGACCAGCGCGTCCGGGACCGCGGCGCCGGCGCCGTCGTAGACGGTGCCGTGTAACCGCACTGCCTGCGGATGCGCGGCGTCGACCAGGTCGCTGCCCCCGGGATACGGCAAAGCCATGCCGAAGAACGGTCCGACGGTTTGCCCTGGGGTACAAGCCAATTCAAACACTGTCTTCCGTCCAGGTTCGGCGGCTTCCGCAGACCACGATGTCCCACCGGTACCCGGTCGCGAATTCCGGCTGGGTGAGGTCGTGGTCGTATCCCGCGATCAACCGTTGGCGCGCAGCGGGATCCAGGATGGACTGGAATATCGGGTCCAGGTCGAACAACGGGTCGCCGGGAAAGTACATCTGGGTGACCAGGCGCTGAGTGAACGCCGTTCCGAAGATAGAGAAGTGGATGTGCGCCGGGCGCCAGGCATTGCGGTGGTTGCGCCAGGGATAGGGTCCGGGCTTGACGGTGACAAAGCGGTACGACCCGTCGGCTCCGGTCAGGCAGCGCCCGGCGCCGGTGAAGTTCGGGTCGAGCGGCGCGGGGTGCTGGTCGAGCTGGTGGTGGTAACGGCCGGCGGCGTTGGCTTGCCAGATCTCGACCAGCTGGCGGGCCACCGGCGCGCCGGAATCGTCGAGGACCCGCCCGCTTACGATGACGCGCTCGCCGATCGGCTCGCCCGGGTGGCGGGCCGTCAGGTCGGCGTCGAGGGGGTCGACGTCCTGCGGGCCGAAGCACGGCGCCGCGCGTTCGACCTCGTCGGGATCGACAACCTGCAGAGGGCGTTTCGGGTGGCGCAGGGCGCTGCTGCGGTAAGGCGGGTAGTCCAGGCGCGGCTGCGGCCCGGCTCCGCCAGCGCGCCGGTGGCCGGCCGCCAGGCACGCGATCTCCGCGGTGATGTCGGCCTGCGACGCGACGCGCTGGGCGGTCATGAGCCGTGAGGCTACCCGCGATGCGGCCGAGAATTACAGAGCGCGCACCAGCGCGGCGCGGCCGGGCTGATTGACCGGAGGCCCAGTCTGCGGGACTCTATCTAGAGGAAGTTATTTCTGTAGAACAGAGTGAGCCGCCGATGTCAGATGAGCCCCGTGACCTAGACGCTGTCTTCGAGAGCGTCCGCCGGGGGATGATCCCCGCGCACATCTACAACGACAGGCAGCTGTTCGAGCAGGAGAAGAAACGGTTGTTCGGCCGGGCATGGACCTTCGTGGCCCACGAGTCGGAGATCCCGCACGAGGGCGACTACGTGGTGCGCCGGGTCCTCGACGATTCCTTCATCATCACCCGCTGCGCCAACGGCGAGGTGCGTGCCTTGTTCAATATGTGCCTGCACCGCGGCATGCAGGTCTGTCGCGCCGAGATGGGCAACGCCTCCAACTTCCGCTGCCCGTACCACGGCTGGACCTACCGCAACGACGGCCGGCTCACCGGCTTGCCGTTCCACCGCGAGGCCTACGGGGGCGACGAGGGGTTCGCCAAAAACCAGACCCTGCTGCCGGCACCGAACCTGGCCGGCTACAACGGGCTGTTGTTCATCAGCCTGGATCCGCACGCCGAGCCGCTCGAGGACTTCCTCGGCGACTTCAGGTTCTACCTGGACTACTACACCAAACAGAGCGCCGACGGCCTCGAGGTGCGGGGCCCCCAACGATGGCGGATCAAGGCCAACTGGAAGATCGGCGCCGAGAACTTCGCTGGCGACATGTACCACACGCCGCACACGCACGCGTCGATCGTCGACATCGGCCTATTCCGCGAGCCAAAAGCCCAGAAGCGCAAGGACGGCGCCACCTACTGGGCGCACCGCGGCGGCGGCACCACCTACAAACTCCCGCCCGGCGGCTTCGAGGAGCGGATGCGCTACGTCGGCTATCCCGACGAGATGATCGGCCGCATCAAGGACACCTGGACGCCGCGGCAGCAGCGGGTTGTCGGCGAGGACGGCTTCATGATCTCCGCGGCGACCTGCTTTCCGAACCTGAGTTTCGTGCACAACTGGCCGAAATTGCCCGGCAGCGAGGCGGTTTTGCCGTTCATCTCGATCCGGCTGTGGCAGCCGATCAGTGAGAACGAAACCGAGGTGTGCTCGTGGTTCGCGGTGGACTCGGCCGCTCCTCCGCAGTACAAACGGGACTCGTACAAGGCATATTTGATGTGCTTCGGTTCGACCGGCATGTTCGAACAAGACGACGTGGAGAACTGGGTGTCGCTGACTACCACCGCGGGCGGTTCGATGGCGCGCCGCCTGCTGCTGAACAGCCGGATGGGCCTGCTGCCCGATGACCGTCCGGTGATCGAGCCGCTGACGGCCGAGTCGTTTCACGGGCCGGGACGCGCGCAGGTCGGCTACAACGAGAACAACCAGCGCGAGTTGCTGAGGTTGTGGGCGGATTACCTGTCATGAGAAAAGCTTTGCCATTCAATGACATTCGTCATCTGCAAGCCCATCAGTTCCTGATCGACGAGGCCTATCTGCTGGACGCCCAGGACTACGACGCGTGGCTGGACACGCTGACCGACGACGTCCGCTATGTGATGCCGGTCCGGGTTACCACGGCGCGCGGCGCCGGGTTCGACACGTTTTCTTTTCCCAAACCGGGGATGGCCCATTTCGACGAGGACAAGTACTCGCTGCGCCAGCGGGTCGCGCGCTTCGCCACCGAGCACGCCTGGACCGAGGATCCGCCGTCGCGGCTGCGGCACTTCGTCACCAACGTGCGCACCTTCGACGGCGACGACGAGGCAGACCTGGTAGTCGAATCGGCCGAACTGCTCTTCCGTAGCCGCGGGGACGTGAACGAGAGCGCGCTGGTGTCGTGCGGCCGCGAGGACGTCCTGCGCAGGTGCGACGATAGCTGGAAGCTGGCCCGCCGCAAGATATTTGTCGACGAGTCGGTGCTGCGGATGCAAAACCTGGCGGTGTTCCTGTGAGCGACGAGCCCATCACGATTGCCAACGAATTCAGCGAGGTCGTGGTGCGCCGGGTCGATACGCGCAACGGGTCGCGGCTGCTGATCAGCGCGCCCAAGACCGGGCGGTGGATCAGCCTGGACGCGCTCGAGATCGAGGCACTCACCCGGCAGAACAGTCGTACGCTGGCGGCCATGGTCGGCAATCCCGATGGCCCGCTGCTGCCCGACGAGGGGGAACGATGACGGCCTGGCTCGAGGGCAAGCGGGTGCTGGTGGTGGGCGCCGGTTCGGGCATCGGCCGCGCCGTCGTCGACGCGTTTTGCGCCGAGGGCGCCAAAGTCGCCGTGCTGGAACGTGATCCCGGTAAATGTGCGGCGCTGCGACGGGAGTCGCCCGGCCCCCCGGTCATCGAAGGCGACGCCGTCACCCGCGAGGCCAACGAGCGCGCGGTCGCTGCGGCGGTGGAGGCGTTCGGTGGACTGGACACGCTGGTGAACTGCGTCGGAATCTTCGATTTCTACAAGGGAATTGGCGACCTCGACGCCGACGGCCTTGCCTCCGCGTTCGACGAAATCTTCCGTACCAACGTGCTCAGCCATCTGCACTCGGTCAAGGCCGCGGTCCCGGCGTTGCAGGCCGGAACCGGCTCCTCGATCATCCTGACCGAGTCGGCGTCGTCGTTCTACCCCGGACGCGGCGGCGTGCTGTATGTGTCGTCCAAGTTCGCCGTGCGCGGGCTGATTTCGGCCCTGGCGCACGAGCTGGCGCCCGGGATTCGCGTCAACGGGGTGGCGCCGGGCGGCACGCTCAACACCGACCTGCGCGGCCCGTCCACCCTGGGACTGGACGCCGTGCGCCTCGACGACACCCCCAACCGCGCGCGCGACCTGGCCGCGCGCACCCCGCTCAACGTCGCGCTCGACGGCCGCGACCACGCATGGAGTTACGTGTTCCTGGCGTCCGACCGATCCCGCGGTATCACCGGCGAAACGATCCACCCCGACGGCGGATTCGGGTTGGGCGCGCCACGATGACACGCCTTGACGAGCAGCGCGCCCTGGTGGCCCAGGGCTGCCGGGTCGCCGCGGCCCGCGGCCTGGTCGACGGCATCCTCGGCCACCTGAGCCTGCGGATCGACGACGAGCGCCTGCTGATTCGGTGCCGCAGCGACACCGACACCGGAGTGGCCTTCACCCGGGCGTCCGACGTCCGGCTCATTAGCTTCGACGGAACCGCCGGCGCCACAGGCGAACTCGACGGCTACCGCGTGCCCAACGAACTGCCCATCCACGTCGAAACCCTACTGGCCAACCCGGACTACCGGGCCGTCGCGCATCTGCACCCGCCCGCCGTCGTCGCCGCCGACCTCGCCGGCATCGAGGTCCGGCCCATCTACGGGGCCTACGACATTCCCGGCGCGTGGCTGGCCCGCGGCGGCGTGCCCGTCTACGAACGCGCCGTGCTGATCCGCAATTCGGCGCTGGGCAAGGACATGGTGGCCGCCATGCGCGGCCGACCGGTGGTGATCTGCCGCGGACACGGAATCACCAGTGCCGCGGCCACCGTCGAGCAGGCGGTGCTGCAGGCGATCAGCGTGGACGCACTGGCGCGGATGTCGTTGCGGGTGCGCTCGGCCGGCGGCACCCTGGCCGACATCGACGACTCCGACTGGGACGACCTGCCGGACCTGGGAGCCGCGTTCACCGCCGAGGCGGCCTGGCGCCACGAGGTGGCCCGCTTAGGCGCTCAGCCGAGCTGATCGCCAATCTCCTTGGCCGCCTTGGTGAGTGCGGCGGCCACCGACGAGTATTGCGAGCTGCGCAGCCGCTGCTGTGGCGCGGCGGCGTTGAGCGCGATGCGCAGTCCGGGAGCCCGGGTCGGGATGGGCACCGCGACCGACGCGACACCTTCCTCGCTCTCCTCGCGATTGACCGCGTAGCCCCGCTCGCGGATGCGGCCAAGCTCCGCCTCCAACTCGGTGCGGCTGCCGATCGAACGAGAGGTGATGCGCTGCAACGGTTCATCGGGTAGCAGTTGACGCAATTCCTGCTCGGACAACTGGGCCAGCAGGACCTTGCCCGTCGAGGTGCAGTGGGCCGGCAGGGTGCGCCCGAGCCGCGACGCCACCCGCACCGCGGCGGGCCCCTCGACCGCCGCGACGAAACGAACGCCCGCGCCGTCGAGCATTCCGAGGTGAATGGTTTCGCGCAGTTGTTCGCTGAGGCTGCGCATGATCGGCGTGGCCGATCGCTGAATGTCGATGCGGCCGAAGATCGCAAACGCCACACCGGTCAACGACGGACCGGGCAGATACGCCTTGGACACCGGGTCTTGCCGGACGAACCCGCGATAGGCCAGCATGGCCAGCAGCCGGTGCGCGGTCGAGGACGCCACGCCCAGGTAGCGCGTCGCCTCGCTCAACCGGATCTGCGGCTGCTCACCCAGCAGCAGCAGCAGCTTGAGCGCGTTGTCGACCGACTCGATCGGGTACTGCGGCGCGCCCTTCCCGGACATGAACTCACGGTAGCCCGTCCGTCACGTCGCGGCCGTCCCAATTGCCCCACGAGTCTGCCGCCTGGCTCTCCTCACAAGTCGATCGACGAAAGCCGCAATTGCGGATCGGCTGTCAGCGTCCCCAACAACTTCTCCAACTGGTCGATCAGGGTTTTGACCGCGGTCGGGGTGAAAACCGCGGTGCGGTATTCCACGACGCCGCTGATTCCGGCTGGCTCACCGCCGTCGGCGAACTCTTCGGTGAGCGACAGCAAGAAGTTCATTCGTGCTGTCCCGGTGTGTACCGGATCCCACGTGACATCCAGATCGCCCAGCACCCGCGCGGCGGGCTTGTTGTTCTGCCAGGCCAGCATCGTTTGGATCAGGGGGCGGGGCGGCACTGAGCGCGCCGCGCATATCCGGTCGACGAGAAGTCCGTAGGGCAGGTCCTGGCGGTCGAACGCCAGCAGGCCGCGCGCACGAACGCGAGCCAGCAGCTCCGCGAAGGTGTCGTCATCGGCCACCCCGACGCGTAGCACGACGGTGTTGACGAAGACCCCAACCAAATCGTCCAGCGCCGGGTGGCCGCGGCCGGCCACCGCGATTCCCACAGGGACGTCGGTGCTGGCGGTGAGTTTGGACAGCAGCGCAGCGAAGCCCGCGTGGACAACCATGAAGCTGCTGGCGTGATGCTGGCGCGCCACGCGGATTATCTTGCGGTGCAACGCCGCCGGCCACTCTACGGCCACGATATCGCCGCGGTTGTCGGCCGCCGCTTCGTCCGGCCGGGTGGAGCCTAGCTCCAGGCCTAGGGGCATGCCCGCGAGAGTCTCTTCCCAAAACTTGAGCTGGGTGGCGATGATGCTGTGCGGATCGGCCGGGAGCCCTAGATGGGCGCGCTGCCACAGCGTGAAGTCGATGTATTGGATCGGAAGCGGCGCCCACTTGGGGGCGTGGCCGGCGCATCGACTGCGGTAGGCGGTGTCGAGGTCGGCCGATAGCGGGGCCACCGACCAGCCGTCGGCGGCGATGTGGTGCACGGCAACGGCCAGCAGGTGTTCATCGTCGGCCACGCGATGCAACCGGGCGAACAACGGGATCCGGGTGGCCAGGTCGAATTCGTGACGGGCATGGGCGGCGACGGCCTGCTGGAGCCGCCGCGGGGACCACGCTGTGGCGTCAACGACCTGCCAGCCGAAGTCCGCCCGTTCGGGGGGAACGACGACTTGTCGGGGTGTGCCCTCGAGGGCCGGATAGACGGTGCGCAGGATTTCGTGGCGGTTCACCACGTCGACGAGGGCCTGACGCAGCGCCTCGACCTCGAGTGGGCCCCGAAGCCTAAGCGCCCACGCGATGTTGAAGACCGGAGACGGTCCGTGCAGTTGAGTGACGGTCCACATCCGGTGTTGGGCATGCGACAACGGCACCGCCGCGGGCCGCGCCACCGGAACCAATGGGGTCGACGGAGTCGAACCGGCTGAGACGAGGGGCGCCAGCTGGGCGATCGTGGGCGCATCGAACAGTGCCCGCACGGACAAGCGGGCGTCCAAAGTGGCGTTGAGCGCCGCGGTGACGCGCATGGCCAGCAGTGAGTCGCCACCCAGATCGAAGAATGATTGGTCGACACCCACCCGTTCCAGCCCTAGGACGTGGGCGTAGAGACCGGCCAGGATTTCCTCGACCGGGGTGCTCGGAGGCCGGTACTCGGCGGCGGTGTATTCGGGGGCCGGCAAAGCGGCGGTGTCGAGTTTGCCATTGACGGTCAGCGGCAACCGCTCGAGCGTCATGATCGCCGCAGGCACCAGGTAGTGGGGCAAGCGGGCGCCCAGTTCCGTTCGAACGGTGGCCGGGTCGGCCGCACCGGTGATGTAGCCGACGAGGCGTTTGTCTCCGGGACGGTCCTCGCGGGCGATCACCGCGGCCTGCCCTACCCCCGGCAACCGCGCCAGCTCGGCGGCGATTTCGCCGGGCTCGATGCGGTAACCGCGGATCTTGACCTGGTCATCCGCCCGGCCCGCGTAGTGCAGTTGCCCGTCGGAACTCCAGCTCGCGAGGTCGCCGGTGCGATACATTCGCGTCCCGTCCCCGCCGAACGGACACGCCACAAAGCGCGAGGCCGTCAAGGCGGTGCGGCGCCAATATCCGAGGCCCACCTGGGCGCCCGCGACATACAACTCGCCTACCACACCAACGGGCACCCTGCGCAACCACTGGTCTAAGACGAACACCACCGTTCCCGGCAGCGGGCGGCCGATCGGTGGTACCCCGCAACCTGGTTGCAACGGATCGCTGATGGACACGCACACCGTGGTTTCGGTGGGTCCGTAGGCGTTGATCATCGCACGCCCGGGCGCCCAGCGATCCACGACGTCGGACGTGCAGGGCTCACCGCCCACCACCAATGTCGTACCGGCCAGGCCGTCTGTCGACAGCGCCGCCGCAGCCGACGGAGTCTGCGTCAGGGCGGTGACTTGTTCGGCCACGAGCAGCGCGTGAAAGTCCTCCAGCGACTGCGTCACCTGTTCGGGGACCACCACCAGGCGTCCTCCGTTGAGGAGCGCGCCCCAGATTTCCCACACCGAGAAGTCGAAAGCGTAGGAATGGCACTGGGTTATCGCTCGGCTCGTCTGGTTGTTGAACGGTGCCGGCGCGCCGATCAGTTGGGTGACGTTGTGATGGGTGATCGCCACTCCCTTGGGCGCCCCGGTGGTGCCCGAGGTGTAGAGAATGTAGGCGATATCCTCGGCGGCCGGTGTAGGCAAGGCCGCGTCGGGTGGTGCGCCCGCCGCGGTGTCAGCGGCATCACCGACGTCGATGACCACCAGGTCATGGCCTTCGAGCCGGTGGGCCAGCTGGTGAGTAGTCAGCGCCGCTGCCGGTGTGGTGTCCCGCAGCAGGAACGCGATGCGGGCGTCGGGGTGATCCGGGTCGATGGGTAGGTAAGCGGCTCCAGCTTTCAGCACTCCCAGGATCGCGACGATGGCCTCGTTGCTGCGTGGTAGCAGCAGGGCCACCACGTCACCGCGGCCTACCCCGACCCCGGTCAACCGGGATGCGAGCCGACTGCTGGCGTTGTCGAGCTGTTGGTAGGTCAAGACCACGCCGCCGCATGCCAGCGCGGCCGCCCCCGGGATGCGCGCGGCGTGGGCGGCAAACAGTCCCGGCACCGTCGAGATTGAGGGTGCCGGGCTCGTCAATGCCGCGCGGTTGCCCCATGCATCCAGTCGGGCGCGCACGGGCTCGTCGAGCAGAGCGATCGAGGATAACCGTCCCGGGTCGGAGGTCATGGCCATGAGCAGCTTTTCCAGGCGGTTGGCTAACGCGGGGCTCTCGAAATCTGGAGACGGCGGATCCGCACCCGCGGTGCTCAGAGACAGCCGGTCGCCATCCTGGATGAAGAACAGTCCGAATCGGTCCGCACGCCCGAAATTGGTGTAGACCAACGATGCCGGCGCACCGCCGAAAGGCAGGATCGTTGTCGACGGAAATAGATTGACGGCGACCCTGCCACGTGTCGCGGCTGCGCTCCGGTGCGCAGCGCTGTTCATCAATTCCTGCACCGGAAAACGCTGATGCCGCAGAACTTCTCGTATCCGAGCTTCCACATGCTCACATATGTCCGCGACCGACGAGGTCGGCGACGCCGTCAACACCAGCGGCACGATCCCGGCGACCATCCCCGGAATCGTCTTCGACTTTCGAGTTGTTCGCCTGCTCACCGGGAAGTCGAGTACCACCTCGGATCCGCCCGCGCCCCAACCCGGTACCAAAAGCGCGCACGCCGCAGTCAGCACCGCCGATCGACGAACGCCCAACGCGTCAGCCAGGCGCTGCGCCCGTTCGACGACCGCAACATCCAGCGGCACCGGCATGGACGCGGTGCCCGCATGATGCTCGTCGCCTGCCCGCGGCGAGCGATAATCCGCCCGATCGCTCTGCGGGGGAAGATTCTCGGTCCAAAATGCGAGATCCTCTTGATAACTGCCGGATGCCTCATATTCCGATTCGCAGTCGACCAGGTCGTACAGCGAGCCAAAAGAGGGAGCCGGAACCGGTGCCCCGGCGGCAAAGGCCGAGTAGACCAGCGCGACGCGATTCGCGAAAAGGACGGAGCCGAATCCATCGATGACGATGTGGTGGATACAAATGAACAAGCAAAATTCATCTGGCAGTGTGCGAAACAATGCGAATCTGAACAGCGGCCCGCCCCACGGCATCGGGTCGCGTTGAATGGACGACGCCAGCTTGCGGGCCTCCCGAAAGGGTTCCCGCGCGCCGCTCACGTCGTAGAAGGGGACCTCGACGTCCGGATAATCGGTGGCTGTCTGAACGATTTGTCCGTCGAGCTCGGAAATGCCGACTCTCAGTGGCTCCGCCTCGGCAACCACCTGCCGGATCGCACGTTCCAGCAAGCCAGGCTCGACCACACCGCTGATCACCACGAAATACCCGGCCTGCCAGCCTGTCGCCGAATCACCCGTTTCCTGAGACAGCCAAATGTCGCGCTGTCCTCGCGTCAGTTCAAGCGAATTCTTGGCAGGTCGGGTCACACGTCGTCCCTTGGCTCGACACTCGGGCAGTGTGTCACGCGAATGATATCGACCATGCACCTCGCGCGAATTGCCGCGGACTCCTATCCCGATTGGGGGACAGCCCTGTCCCCCAAACGGCGTAGTCAAAATTACCCCGTGCACTAGCCGATCGTCGGATACCGCTGAGGCCCGGAAACCGAAAAACTTGCTGAGACGCGCCACTGGCATACGAAAGGAGGGAGGTGATCATATGTCCCACGAGCTTCTCTTTTGCGAGACCGAGACCGCGTTCACGGCTCCTGCCTTCCACGCCGACGAGGCGGCCGCCTGAGGAAACATGGCGGGAGTCTCGTCTCACGCCCTGACGAGATAGGACTCCCGCCATTATCAAAACACTCACTCCCGGCGCGCCGACTAAGTACCGTGAGGCTATGTCGGAATTGTCGGGATTCGACACTCACGACATTCACCAATCGGCCAAATCGGCCCAGGATTTGGCCGGCCCGGATTGGTCGCACTGGCCGGCTCGCGTTTTAGGCCACCCCGATTCAGCGAGAATCGCCTACCGCTCGGGCACCCACCGCATCATCTCCCCCGATCAAACTTGGTCTGCCGTCCAACCTCTGCTGGCACCCGCCGGCATCACCCGCGTAGCCGACCTCACCTGGCTCGACGACATCGGAATTCCGACCGTGCAGGCGGTGCGACCGGCCTCGCTGACGTTGACGGTCAGTCAGGGCAAGGCCACCACCTATCGCGCCGCGCAGGTCTCCGCGGTCATGGAGTCGTTGGAGAACTGGCACGTCGAGAACGTCAAGCCAGACCTATTACGCACGCCCACAACAAATCTCGCCGCGGAGCTGACCTACGATCCCGCCGACCTCAACCGTCCCTGGGGTAGCCTCTACCATCCCGGCGCCAAGCTCGATTGGATGATCGCAACGACGTTGCTAACCGGCCGTCAGACCTGGGTGCCGTGGTTAGCCGTCCTGGTGAACGTGGCGGTCACCGATTCCTGGGGACCGCCGATGTTCGCGATGGACACCACAGGGTTGGCTTCGGGCAACAGTTACGACGAGGCGACCCTGCACGCTTTGTACGAGGTTATGGAACGGCATAGCCTTGCCACCGCCGAACCGGGGTCGACGTTGTTCCACGTGCCGCTCGACGACGTGGCCGCCTCCGACTGCGCCCCATTGGTCGAAAAGGTTCACCAGGCGGGCAGCGAACTGCAGATCGCCCGGCTCGACACCTGGGACGGTTTCTTCTGCTTCGCGGCGGAGCTGACGTCGCCGGCGGTGGAGGTGCCGTTCAGCGGCAGCGGGCTGCATCACGACCCAAACGTGGCATTGTCACGGGCGATCACCGAAGCCGCGCAATCCCGGCTGACCGCCATCAGCGGAGCGCGCGAGGATCTGCCCGCGGCCATCTACCAACGCTTTGCCCGCCTGCACACCTACGGCGCCGCGGCACGGTCCATGCGGTCGATGCCCAGCGCGGAACCGAGGCCGTGGCAGATCGAGGGCACCGACTCGCTGGCCGAGCTGACGGCGTCGGCAGCCACCGCGGTTGCCACCCGGTCGGGCACCGAGCCGCTGGCCGTGGTGTGCGACTTCCCCGGCGGATGCGTCCCCGTCGTCAAGGTCATCGCCCCCGGCCTGATGGCATCGATCGTCTCGCCGATGCGGACCCCGCTGCAGGCCCCGGCATGACAACTTCCGCGCGCATCGTCGTGACAGCCGGACCCACCATCGGCGTCGACGACATCCGGACCGTGGTGCCCAAAGCTGAAGTGGTGGAACCGATTTCGTTCGGACATGCTCTCGGGTACGGGTTGCGGCCGGGCGATACGCTACTGATCGTCGACGGGCTTTTCTTTCAGTCGGCCTCCGTCCGTCACAAAGAACTCCTCACCCTGATCGACGACGGCGTGCGCGTTGTCGGCTCGTCCAGCATGGGTGCGTTGCGCGCGGCGGAACTGCACGAATTCGGCATGGAAGGCTACGGCTGGGTCTTCGAGGGCTACCGGGATGGCTGGCTGGAGGCCGACGACGAGGTAGGCATGGTGCACGGCCATCCCGAGGACGGATACCCGGTCTTTGTCGATGCCCTGGTCAACATCCGTCAAACCCTCAGGGCCGCAGTCGAATCCGGAGTGGTCTCCGCATCGTTGTCCGATCGACTCATCGACGAAGCGCGCCGCACACCTTTCACCATGCGCACCTGGAACCGGCTGCTGGACGCCTTGCACGTCCCGGAAAGCCGAGAGCTGGCCAAGCGGCTGCGGTCGATGCGGGTCGACGTCAAACATGCCGATGCGCTGCTCGCGCTGCGCGAGATTGCCCGTGGGCCCGGTGGCGGTACCGCCGCGCCGGGCCCGCCTCCAACCGTTTGGTCGCACCGGTGGCGGCAGCGTTGGGCACCGCCGACGGCTGTCGCCGTAGCGGCCGAAAACGGCGACGAGTCGATCGTGCATGTTCGCGATGACGAGGTGCTGTCGCTGCTGAGCGTGTGCGCGACTGACCACTGGGCGTATCTCCCCGCGCTCGAGCAGGTCGCCGCCTGGTACTGGACGTCCGAACATCCCGCCGAGCCGGGCAGCGTGAAGGAGCGTGCCGCTGCGGCCGTCACCGAGGTGACCGCCGGTGCGCCATGCGACACCGACGAACAAAAGCTGGCGGCCCTGCAGACCGTGGCGCACCGCTACGCGCTGGCCGCGGGCATCATCGACGAGTCGGGCTTTCCCGAAACTGTCAGCGAGCAATGGCTCACCGCTGAGGAGCGGGAAACAATAGGTGCCGATCCGATCGCAATATCGGCCCGGATCGTCACGCGCACGCTGTTTTTCAGCCGCTCGCTGCCGGCCATCCAGCACTTCCTCGATCTGCTGCGCGATGATCCGAGGCAGCCCGAATGGCGCGAGCTGGCCGCGCGGGCGGTGGCCAGGCGTGACGAATTGGCACTCCAGAAGCCGCACTTGAACCTTCACCGGCCGGATCCGACACAGCTGAAGAACCTCTTCGGCGCCCGGTGGGGCACCCCAGTGGACCGCGTAGCGCTGGCCCGGCGTGGGCTGATGACCGAGGACGCCTTCTACGCGGCCGGTTCGCTATTTGCCGTGGCAGCGGCCGATGACCAGCTGCCGACCTTCGAAGTCGGCACCCTCGGTCGGGGCCACGCGACGATGGTGGGTAGCCGTTAGTCTCGGCTTCGTGCGCGAGGTCAATCCGACCGGCTACAGCCGCTACGTCGCCATCGGGGACAGCCAGACCGAGGGCTTGTGGGACGGCGACGACACCGTCGGCGTCCTGGGATTCGCCGACCGGCTCGCGGCCATGCTCGATTCGCTCTATCCGGGTCTGCAGTACGCCAACCTCGCGATCCGCGGCAAGCTGGTGGCCGACGTCCTCCGCGAGCAGGTCCCGGAGGCACTGGCGATGCGGCCGGATCTGATCACCGTCTGCGCCGGGATGAACGACGTCATCCAGCCCGGACGATCCTTCGGCCGCGCCCTCGCCGACCTCGACCACGTCTACGCCGCGCTCGCCGAGTCGGGGGCGACTGTGGTGACGACGACCTTCCCGAACGTCGCGCAGTTCCTACCCCTCGGCCGGGTGGTGGGCCCGCGGCTCGCCCGCATCAATACCGCGATCCGCGTCGCCGCCGACCGCTACGGATTCAGGCTCGTCGACCTGTACAGCGCGCCGTCGATGCGCGACCTGCAGACCTGGAGCATCGACCGCGTGCACGCGTCCACCCACGGGCACATCCTGTTTGCCGCCGCAGCGGCCGAAGCCCTCGGGCTGCCCGACAGCAATCATGACTGGGCCGCGGCCAGCCTCAACCCCACGCGCTCGATCACCGCCGGCGCCTACGGCCACCTGCGCTGGGCGCAGGACAGTTTCTTCCCCTGGATTTGGCGCCGCATGCGCGGTCTGTCGTCGGCCGACGGGCGGGTGCCGAAGCGCCCGCGCCTGGAACCGGTCCGCGCGGAGGGCATTGCGGCGCGGATCGAGCGCCCGTCAGGCATCCTTGACCCATGAATGTTCAGGCTTTGCTGCAGTCGATCCCGCCGCTCGCGGTCTACCTCGTGGTCGGCGGTGTGGTCGGGATCGAGAGCCTGGGCGTGCCCCTTCCCGGCGAGATCGTGCTAGTGAGCGCCGCCCTGATGTCCTCGCATCACGACCTCGCCGTCAACCCGATGGGCGTCGGCGCGGCCGCCGTCATCGGCGCGGTCGTCGGCGACTCGATCGGCTACAGCATCGGGCGCCGGTTTGGCCTGCCGCTGTTCGACAAGCTCGGCCGGCGTTTTCCCAAACACTTCGGCCCCGGGCACGTGGCGCTCGCCGAAAAGTTGTTCAACCGCTGGGGAGTTCGGGCGGTGTTCTTCGGCCGCTTCATCGCGCTGCTGCGGATCTTCGCCGGGCCGCTGGCCGGCGCGCTGAAGATGCCTTACCCCCGCTTCCTCGCGGCCAACGTCTCCGGCGGCATCTGCTGGGCCGGCGGCACCACCGCCCTGGTCTATTTCGCCGGAATGGCCGCCGAACGGTGGCTGGAACGGTTCTCCTGGATCGCGCTTGTCGTCGCCGTGGTTGCCGGCGGCATCGCGGCAATCCTGTTGCGGGAGCGCACATCCCGCGCGATCGCCGAACTCGAAGCCGAGCACGAACGCAAGACCGGCACGACGGCCGTCGACGCCGCTTGATGTCGGGCTAGCCGACCCCCTCATCCTCCGTCGGCGTGCGGTGCTGATCGATCAGGGTGCGGGCCATCTTCTGGGCGCGCAGGGCGGCATTGGGATCGCCCACCGCCGCGAGAATGATGGCGCCCTTCATCAGGATGTGCCAGGACCAGGCGAAGTCCTCGATGTCGGACAGGCCCGCGGCCACGGCGCGCTGGCGGACGATGTCGCGGACGTTGTCGATGTGCGCGACGCTGGCCTGCCCGGCCGGGTGATCCGCTCCCAACTCGAGCAACACGTTGATGAACGAGCAGCCCTCATAGCCGTCGCGAAGTTGAAACCAGTCGTGCATGACGTCGAAGATCGCCAGCAGCTGTTCCTCCGGCGTGGTGCCGCGCTCGCGTGACTGCGCCTCGATCAAACCGTGCGTCCAGACCTCCTCGCGGCGCTGCAACACGGCCAACACGAGATCGTCCTTGGTCGCGAAATGCCGGTACAGCGTCGCCTTGGCCACACCGGCCCGCTCGATCACCTGATCGGTGCCGACCGCGCGAATGCCCCGCCTGCTGAACAGCTCGTATGCGGCGTTCACGATGCGTTCACGAGGCGGGGTGGCTGGCGTCGCGACATCAGGCGTTGTCATGACCCGCCTCACCATACTCTTAAGGCCAGCCAGTAGACAGACCGGCCTGTCTCGTTATACAAATGAGATTCGCGATCCGCGAAAGTCTGTCTTCAGACGTGCAGGACGGGCATCCATCCCGGCGCCAAGCGCCGGTGGAAGGGAGTCCATCATGAGTCCGGTCATTTCAGAACCGATATCGCGGCCCCATCTGATGCTCAGCACCCGGCTGGTCTACGAGCTCGGCGACCCCCACAGCAGGCTGCGGGCGACCACCGATCGGTGCGAAGGCGCGGTGCTGATCAACGCCGGCGGCGAGATCGACGCCTGCAACGAGCACGCCTGGCGCCACCTGGTCACCGAGGCGGCCAACGTCGCAACCCCGCCCGGCCCCCTCGTGGTCGACGTCACCGGCCTCGACTTCATGGCCTGCTGCGCGTTCGCGGTGCTCGCCGATCAGGCGCAACAATGTCATCGCCGTGGCATCGAACTACGCGTGGTCAGCCGCCAGCCCGTCGTCGCCCGAGTCATCGACGCGTGCGGGCTCGACGGCCTGCTGCCCATCTATCCGACGACGGACTCCGCGCTGTCGATGCCCGCTCGCTGGTGAGCTGGCTTCCGCCAAAGACGTTGGGCCACAGTCGCTTTCCTTCTCGGCCTCGGAGGCTGGATGAGCGATCTTCCCAGTTTCCGGCCCACCTTCGGTGTTGAGGAGGAATTCCTCCTCATCGACCCGCGCACCGGCGAGCCCGCGCCGCGCAACACCGCGGTGGCGGACGAAGCCGAGCGCCGCGGCGTCACACTGCAGCTCGAGCTGAGCAGCTGCCAGGTCGAAACGACCTCCAGCGTGGTGAGCGGCAGCTCGGAACTCGGCGAGGAACTCATCCGGCTGCGGCGCACCGCGGCGCAGGCCGCCGAGGCCGCCGGGGTTCGGCTGCTGGCCTTGGGGCTGCCGC
Organism: Mycobacterium sp. IS-2888; assembly: GCF_001954215.1. Lineage (NCBI taxonomy): Bacteria > Bacillati > Actinomycetota > Actinomycetes > Mycobacteriales > Mycobacteriaceae > Mycobacterium > Mycobacterium sp. IS-2888. The sequence goes on along the minus strand of NZ_MBET01000053.1, from coordinate 112,836 downwards.
CGGCCACGCCGCACGAGTTTCCCGTCACGGACACCGAGCGATACCGGCGGATCGGCGAGCAGTTCGGCATGATCGCCCACGAGCAGGGGATCTGCGGATGCCACGTCCACGTGGAGGTGCCCGACCGGGCGGCGGCCATCCACGTCAGCAACTGGCTGCGGCCGTGGCTCCCGTCGCTGCTGGCGTTGTCGGCGAATTCCGCGCTGTATCGCAACGCCGACAGCGGCTACGCGAGCTGGCGCAGCGTCCTGTGGCGACGCTGGCCCGTCGCCGGGCCGCCGCCGTTCTTCCCGGCGCCCGAGGATTACGACCGCACCGTGAACATGCTGATCGACAGCGGCGTGATCCTCGATCGCAAGATGATCTATTGGGACGTGCGCCCGTCGGAGAACTTCCCGACCATCGAGGTCCGGGTGGCCGACGTACCGGCGACCGTCGCCGAGACCGTGGTGCTCGCCACCCTGATCCGGGCCGCGGTGATGACGGCGCTGGCCGCGCGCGCCCGCGGCGACGACGTCGGGCGCCTGCAACCCGCGGCGCTGCGGGCGGCGTATTGGAAGGCCGCCCACGACGGATTGGCGGGCCATGCGCTCGATCTGGTCGGTGGCCGCGGGGCGGTGCCGGCCCGTGAACAGCTGCATACCCTGGTGCAACGGTTGCGCCCCGCGCTGGACGCGCTCGGTGAATACGACCGCGTCACAACGGAACTCGACCGTATCGCCGCGCAGGGCAACGGGGCGATACGGCAGTTGCGGGCTTGGCGAAAACGCCGCGAGGTGATGGACGTCATCGCGGCGGCCGCGGACGCCACGCTAAGTTGACCGACACTGCTATACCGTCAGCAGCCGATACAGCCCGATGAGGCCGACCACAACGATGGTGGAGCGCAACGCATTTGGCGACAGCCGACGCCCGTAGCGCGCGCCGAGGAATCCTCCGATCAGCGAGCCCGCCGCGATGATCCCGGCGACCGGCCAGCTGATGCGATCGAAGGCTACCAGCGTATAGCTCACCGCCGCAACAACATTCACCACCAGCGTCAGGAGGTTCTTCGCCGCGTTCATCCGCTGCACCGACTCCGGCAGCAGCGCGCCCATCACGCCGACCAGCAGGATGCCCTGCGCCGCAGTGAAATAGCCGCCGTAGACGCCGATGCCGAAGGTGGCGAGCACCAGCACCGCCTTTCGCGCCGGCGTGATGTGCCCGGCCGAGCGCCCCTCTTCCTCGGCGCGCCGGCGCGCCCACGACTGGATTCGCGGCCCGATCACCACCAGGATCAGGGCCAGCACCAGCAGCACCGGCACGACCCGGGCGAACACCGTCGGGGGCAGGTGCAGGAGCAGGAAGGCACCCACCATCGCGCCCGACAGCGATGCCGGGATCTGCCAGGCCAGCCGATCCCACTGGCCGCGCAGCTCGGCGCGATAACCCCAGGTGCCCGACACGCTGCCCGCCACCAAACCGACCGCGTTCGACATGGTGGACGTCACCGGCGGATAGCCGAGGGCGACGAGCGTCGGGAACGTGATCAGCGTGCCCGACCCGACGAGCGCATTGATGGCACCGGCGCCAAACCCGGCCAGGGCGATCAACAGCACATGGGAGAGCAGCACTCCCGAGGAGCTTAGTCCGCGTCAGGCGGACGGCGCTTCGGGACCGCGATCGACGCCGGTGCGTAGCTTGACCGACGCGGAGTACGCGAGCGTGCGGAACCGCAGCACCGGGTCGTCGGAAGGTTCGATGCCGTCGGTGACACGCATCGGGTCGAATACCACGATGTCGTCGCCACGTTCGCGTTCGGTGTCCAATCCGGTGATCTCGAGGGTGCCGACGGTGACCGTCTCGGTGCTCTGCCACGGCGCCGAGGGGTCCACGGTGGAGTCGTTCGGCCCGGCGATCTGCACGCGAAAGTCGAACCGCACCGGCCCACCGGCCAGGCGGGCGGCCAGCTCGTCGGTGAGAAAGTCTTGGCCCGAGGCGGATCCGGAGCTATGTCCCTCCCCCGCCGCCGGGATCAGGTGGTAGCGAACGAATCTGGTGCTGCCGTCGGCGCCGATCCAGCGGAAGGCGTGCAGCCCGTGGTATTCGGTGGTGGCGTAGCTTGCCGGGACCTTGCCGGCATCGCGCAGCAGCGGCAGCGCGCCGAGCAGCCGGGGGTGGGTGAGGAAGTACCGGGCCAGGCGCAGCGGTGTGGTGAGGCCGGGCCGCATCGCCTTGAGCAGGTCGACGAAGCCGTCCGGGGTGCTCGACACGAACAGCCGCGCGGTCTGGGTCGAGACGTCCGTCGTGGAGCCGTCGGGGAGGGTGAACTTCACCGCCATTCCGCGCACGCCCGGCGAGTTGTCGGCCTGCGTCGGGTTTCCCGATCCGTTGGAAAAGCGGACCAGCGCCGGGACCGTCGAGCCGTCGAGATGCTTGGCGCGGGACAGCACGGCCCCGTCGGGTGTCGCGGTGAAGGTGCCGCGGTACAGCGTGCCTTTCGCGTGCAACGCCCGGCAGCCCGGCTGCGCTCCCCCGGTGCCTCGAATCGCCTCGATCGCGTCGTCAGGAGTGACCATGCGCGAATCTTAAGGCGCTAGTCGGGCAAGCCGAAGAGTTTGACGACGCCGTGATCGCGACCCGCCGTATAGCCGCCGTCGACGGCGATGGCCTGGCCGCTGACGAAGGACGCGTCGGGCGACAGCAGGAAGGCCGCCATGGCCGCGACCTCGTCCGGTTGGCCGAGCCGCTGCAGGGCGTGCTCCTCGGTGATGGAGGCCAGCGGGCCCTCCATGCCGGGCAGGCCGAAAACGCTTTGCGCCATTGGTGTTTCGATGAAGCCGGGACAGATCGCGTTGGCGCGGATGCCGCTGGGGCCGTAGTCGAGCGCAATGTTCTTGGTGAGCAACACGACGCCGCCCTTGGCCGCGTTGTACGAGCTGCCGCCCGCGGTGCCCTCCAGGCCCTCGATGCTGGCGACGGTGACGATCGAGCCCCGTTCGCCGTCGACGCGGTCCTGCTCGATCATTCGCGCCAGCGCGGCCTTAGCCACGAGAAACGTGCCGGTGAGGTTGATGCCGATCACCCGCTCCCATTCCTTGCGGTCGAGCAGGTGCACCGGCCCGCCGCCGGCGACGCCCGCCGCGTGGAACACGCCGTCGAGGCGGTCGGGCACGGCGGCCAGCACCGCGGCGATGGCGTCCTCGTCGGTGATGTCGGCGGTGACGAAGTGGAAGTCGGCTCCGAGGTCGGGTGGGGCGGCCACGTCGGCGCCGATGACGGTGCCTCCCTCGGCGAGCAGACGCCGCGCGGTGGCCAGGCCGATGCCGGACGCCGCGCCCGTCACGACGAAGGTGCGGGACACGGCGCGATCGGCGTTGATCATGGCAGTGATAGTGGCACACCGGCGCCCGGTGCGCGCCCAGGGCGCCGCGCGCTACTGACCCGGCCGGCCGTCCCGGGTGCGCTCGTAGAACCGTCGGACCCGCGCCCGGTTGCCGCAGTCGGCCGTACTGCACCAGCGGCGGTTCTGCCGGTGACTGCCGTCGACGAACAGCCAGCCGCAGGCAGAGTCGCCGCATCCCTTGATGCGCGAGAAAGGGACGGTGGTCAACAGCGTCACCGCTTCGGCGGCCAGCCGATGCAGCGGCGTTTGGGCGATCAGCGTCGCCTCATGCCATGCGCCGACATCCCCGTCGATCGTGAGGCGTTGGGCCCGCAGCGCGGATCGGTACGCGTCGGCGATCGCGCCGGCGTCGCGGGTCGACCCGCACCCCGTCCAGACGCGATGGAGCGCCTCTCTGAGCCGGACGGTCTGACGCAGCGCTTTGCCGGCGGCATCGCGGTGCGAGTCGGCCCACTGGGCGAGCTCACGCGCCTCGCCTGGGGACAGCACACCGGCGTGACGCGCCCACGCCGCGAGGTCGAGGTAGTCCTGCAGGTATTCCGTACGGCGCTGCGGGTCACCCCGCCACGCCACCGTATTGACCAGGTCGACCGCGGGATGACCCCCACGCAGGTCGAGTAGGGCAGCCTCCGAGCGCACCATCAGCCATCACCGCCTAATTCCTAAATATCGATTTAACCATTAGGCAGTGGGGTACGCGTATCGGTATGAGATGCGTACCTGCAGACCGGGTCGGATTGGGCGTCGGCGCGCTGTGCCTGTCCGCCTCGGCCGTGTTCCTCAAATTGGCCGCGACAACGCCGGCGACCGCGACGGCCGCACGCTGCCTGTTCGCGCTGCCGGTGGTCGTCGCGCTCGCTATCCCGGAATGGCAACGTGGCCGTGGTCTGTCACGACGCGGCCTGCTGTTGGCCGTCTGCTGCGGTGTCCTGTTCGCCGGCGACATGTTGCTGTGGACGCAGGCCATACCGGAGGTGGGGGTGGGCCTGTCGACCGTCCTGGTCAACACCCAGGTCGCCGTCGTCCCACTGTTGAGCTGGCTCGTCGACCGGGAGAGGGTCTCACTCCAGTTCCTGCTGGCGCTGCCCGCACTTTTGGTCGGCGTCGCGCTCGCCGGCGGGGTGCTGGAGCACGGGATCTCAGGCAGCAACCCTGCGCTGGGCACCGCGCACGCGATCGGTGCCGCGCTGTGCTACTCGGGATTCCTGTTTCTGCTGCGACGCGGCGGGCAGGCCGGCCAACCCATGCAGACCTACGCGGTGCTACTGGCCACGTCGGCTGCTGTGGCGGTCGCCGCCGAACCCCGGTGGCACGGCCTGGACCTGTGGCCGGGCTGGCGCGCCTTGGGGTGGTTGATGCTGGTCGCCGTGACGGGCCAGTTGCTCGGCTGGTTGTTCGTGGCTTTCTTCTCGGCCCGCGTCCCCAGCACCGTCAGCTCTGCGCTGCTATTGCTGACTCCGGTGGGCGCGGTCGTATTGGGCGCCGCCGTGCTGGGCGAGCGCCCCTCCGTGCTGCAGCTCGGCGGTTGCGCGATGGTGCTGTCCGCCGGCTACCTCGCCAGCGCGCATCGATCCGAAACCCCGGCCCGCCGCCACATGCCGGAGCGGGACCGCGTATCACAGAGTGGAACAAATTGAGATCAGCGGAGGGCTTATGGACAGCACGACGCTCGCCGGGCTGGTCGAGCAGCACGCCCGGCGGCGGCCCGACGACGTCGCGATCCGCTACGGCGAGCGGCAGTGGTCGTGGGCCCAGTGGTGGTCGCGGATTCGGCGCGCGGCCGGTGCGCTGCAAGCCGCCGGCGTGCGGCGCGGCGACTGCGTCGCGTTCCTGGACAAGAATCACCCGGCCTGCCTGGAAATCCTGTTCGCCGCGGCGTCGATCGGCGCGGTGACCACCGTCGTCAACTGGCGAGTGATGGGCGATGAGCTCGCGCACGTGCTGGCCGACAGCCGCCCGCGGTTGCTGTTCGCTGGCGCCGAACTGCGGGCCGCCGCCGAGGCGGCCGCCGCGCGAGTCGACGGCCTGGACCGCATCGTGGTGATCGACGACCAGTACGAATCCCTGCTCGCCGCAGCGCAACCCGCGCAGGCCGCCGAGGTCGACGCGGGCGAAACCGCGCTGGTGATCTACAGCTCCGGCACCACCGGGCGACCCAAGGGCGTGCTGCTCAGCCAGCGCGCGCTGGTTAATCACGCGGCGAATCTGGCGCCGGCGTTCCCGTTCGCCGACGGCGACGCGAATCTCGTGGCGATGCCCCTCTTCCACGTCGGCGGAATCGGGTATGCGCTGTTCGGCATCGCGGCGGGGGCGCCGACGATCATGACCCGCGAGCCCGACGCCGCGGCATTGATCGGGGCGGTGCGGGCTGGCGCGACCCACGCGTTCTTTGTGCCACCCGTCATCGCCCGGTTCCTGGACGCCGGCGAGTCGGCGAGCGCCGCGATCGCGGGCCTGCGCTACATCGTCTACGGGGCGGCGCCCATGCCGTCGCCCCTGCTGCACCGCGCGCTCGAAACCTGGCCCGAGACGAAGTTCGTCCAGGTGTACGGGCAGACCGAACTGTGCGGGGCCGTCACGGCGCTCGGCGACGACGACCACCGCGACCCCGACCGGCCGCACCTGCAGCTGTCCGCCGGAAAAGCCGTGCTGGGCACCGAGATTCAAGTCGTCGATCCCGAAACGGGCGAGCGGTTACCCGCCGGCGAGCCGGGCGAAATCTGGGTGCGAAGCAACCAGAACATGACCGGCTACCTGAACCGTCCGGAGGCCAGCGCCGAGACGATCACCGCCGACGATTGGGTGCGCACCGGCGACATCGGCCGCCTCGACGCCGAGGGCTACGTCTACATCGAGGACCGGCTCAAGGACATGGTCATCACCGGCGGCGAGAACGTGTACGGCCCCGAGGTGGAAAGCGTGCTCATCAAGCATCCCGCCGTCGCCGACGCCGCGGTCATCGGCGTGCCCGACGACTACTGGGGCGAATCCGTCAAGGCGATCGTGGTGACCACCGATGACGTCGACGCCGGCGACATCGTCGAGTTCTCCCGCCGGCACCTGGCCGCCTACAAATGCCCGCGAACCGTCGAGTTCGTGCCGGAACTGCCCCGTAACGCGAGCGGGAAGATCCTCAAAACCCAGCTGCGCGAACCCTATTGGAAGGACCGCACGCGAAAGGTCTAGGGATCTATAGCCGTCCCTCAACCCGCAGTTCCGGATGCACCCAATCGGGTGAGCGGCGTTCCTTGAACGCGCGGAAGCCCTCTCGCGCCTCGGCGTCGCCGAGGCTGGCGGTCATGCCGATGCGGTCGTAGAGGCCCAGGTAGTTGTCAATGCTGGACTTGATGACACCGCGGGCACGCGGCGCCGTCCGGCACACCTGCGCGAGCAGGTCTTTGGCCGTTTCGAGCAGGTCCTCGTGGGGCACGACCCTGGTTACCAGGCCCCAGTCGAGGGCCTCGGCCGCCGACAGCACCCGTCCGGTGAACATGAGGTCGCGGGTGCGTACCGGGCCGATGAGCCGCACCAGCATCTGGCTGTAATACGTGTCTGCGTAGCCGCGGAAGAGCTCGGGCACGCGGAAGGTTGCCCGCTCGCTGACCACGGACAGGTCGCTGCACAACGCGATCTGCATGCCGCCGCCCTGGCATAGCCCGTTGACCGCCGACACGATCGGCTTGCCCGAGGTGCGAACGGCGTCGAACGGCGTGACGTCCATGCCCAGCGCCGAGCCGAAGGTCATCCAGTTGTCGATTGCTCCCCCGCCGCCCATGTCGCCGCCGGGCGCGAAGACGTCCCCGGTTCCGGTGATCAGCAGCCCGGCCAGATCCGGGTCCTCGTTGAGACGGCCTACCGCATAACGGATTCCGAAGTACATCGCCGGTGTCATCGCGTTGCGCGCGTCCGGGCGATCGATCGTGCAGACGGCGATCGGCCCGTGGCGGTCGAACGACAGATACGGGGTGCCCAGCCAATCCCCTTCCGGGGCACGGGGGCTGGGTGTCGGATTCTGCGCCACGGGACTCCTCTCATGCGGCGCCGCCGTCGGTGCCGCATCGCGCCGTAGGCTCGCTACTGTAGCGATTACAGTAGGCGCCGCCGCGGCTACCCCGGGCTACAGGTACTGCAGCGTCACCGTGTCAATTGTCTCGGATGCGCTGTCGATCAGGGTGCGGAGTTTGCCCTGCAGCGTGGTCGTGGTCTCCCCCACCGGTTTCTCGCAAAAGCGGCAATTCGTTGTGAACTGCGGCTGGTCCTGCTCATCCGGCCAGAACCGCCGCGGCCCCACCTGGGCTCCCGGGTCGTAGACGACCGACTGATGCGGGGCCTCCTTGAGAATCCTGCCCACCGTGTGCATCTGTGGGCATTCGAGTTTCAGGGTGCCGATCCCCTCTTGATTGCCAACCATGGTCCACCATCCTTCACCGCCGGGTTTGGTCTCGCGCCCATTGTCGCGCGGGTTCCTGGCTTCGCGGAGGGGGCGGTGGGCTGCGTCACTCGGTGACGAGCGCGTACGTACTCGCGGCGGGGCGCACAAGAACCCCGCAAGAATCACGCAAGGTATGAGCGACATCGTTGCCGCAATTGCCAGAGCAGCCGTGAACGGCGACTGCTCCCGACCACTTACCGCTCGCGGGAAAGGAACCGAAATGATCACGAGTTCGTGCCACTTCACCGGCGGCCACGAAGCCCCGGGGTCCGGTGCCGACGGTGCATCGGTCCCGGGGAGGACATGGCGACGGCGCGCAGGCCTCGTCGCGCTGGCCGCGGTTCTGGCGGCTGGGTGCTCGTCGAACGATGCGACCGCATCGCACCAATCGCCGGGTAGCCCCACGACATCCGTGCCGGCCGCGGCTGCAGAGATGGCGGCTCATGGGGTCGAGAAATCGATCGGCGACGTGCCCTGGTCGCAAGTCGGTCCGGGCTGGATGCTCGCCACATGGAGCCCGGCCGAGAGCGTGCCTCCCGGCGGGTCGCGGCCTCCGGGCTCGCCGGCGCCCGACACTGTCCCCGTCACCCTGTACCTCGTCGACCCGGCGGGCGGTCGCTACGCGATCACCACCTTCCCTCCGAACGCCGAACCCAGTGGGGTCGACTGGTCGGGCGACGGCAGCCACGCCGTTTGGGCCTCCGCGGGCCCCGGAAAATCGACGGTGATCACCGAGCTCGACCTGCACAACGGCACCCGCACCACATTCACCGTTGATGGCTCGTCTGTCGCACCTCGTTTCACGCGCCCCGACGGCAAGGCGCTGCTGCTGACAGTGGACAAGAAACTGATGCGGGTCGACCTGGCCGGCAATCCGCAGCTGACCTATCCGACCGACAAGCTCGCGAGCGCCTACGACGGTCAGTACCTCGCAACCCCGGACGGCACGCAGCTGGTGCTGGGTACCGCCTCCGGCCTTGCTCTGATGGGCAACGACGGAACAGTCGGTAAGGAGCTGTCGTCTGCGGCAGGAAGCTGCTCACCGGTGCGATGGTGGGACGCCGACGCGAAAACCGTCCTCGCCAACTGCAGTGTCGCAAACCAGCGCGCACGGCTCTGGCTGGTCCCCATCGACGGTTCGGCACCGACCGCGCTGACCGCGCCGATAACGGACCCGGCGTCGCACGACAACGGCGACATAAGCGCATGGCAACTGCCGGCCGGCACCTATGTCCAGTACGCGGGTGGATGCGGCGCCATCCACCTCGGCAAGCTCAACCCCGATGGCACGGTGTCCAAGGTGTCGGTGCCCAACGTCGATCCGAGTCACAGCATCTACGTGATCGGCGTCCACGGCGGGAACCTCGACCTCAAAGCCACGGTCGCCGGTTGCGGGCCCGCCCAGTCGCTGCTCGAGTACGACCCCGCCGCCGGCACCACCAACGTTCTGCTGGGACCGCCGCTCAACGGCGGCGCGGTCATCAGCGCAGTGCCTTACCCGGGCGAGAAGTAGCGTGCGACCGCACCAGCGGCCGTGGCGGCAACGCGCAAACGCCACAATCGTCGCCCTCGCCGTGGCCGTCACCGGCGTCGCAGCGTGCCACTCGCGGTCGACGCCGGCGCCCCAACAAAGCGTGCTGCCGCTGGGCGGTCTCAACCACCCCGCCGGCGTCGCGGTGGATACCAACGGCGCGGTGTATGTCGCCGACAGCGGCAACCAACGGGTGGTGAAGTTGGCCCCCGGGTCGAACAGCCCGACGGTGCTGCCGTTCAGCGGGCTCAACTACCCCGACAGCGTGGCGGTGGACAAAGCCGGCTCCGTCTATGTCACTGACGACCACAACAACCGGGTCGTGAAACTGCCGGCCGGGTCCAACACCCAGACGGTGTTGCCGTTCACGGGCCTCAACGGCCCGGACGGCGTGGCAGTGGATGCGGCCGGCGCCGTCTACGTCGCCGACTACCTCAACGCTCGGGTGGTCGAGTTGACCGCCGGGTCGACCACCCAGACGGTGCTGCCATTCACCCACCTCGGCCTCCCGCGCGGTGTCGCGGTTGACGGCGCGGGCACCGTCTACGTCGCCGACTTCGGCGGCAAGCGGGTGGCGAAGCTGGCGGCCGGCGCGACCACCCAGGCCGTACTGCCATTCGACGGCCTCCGAGGCCCCATCGGGGTGGCGGTGGACACCGCTGGAAGGGTTTCCGTGACAGACTATTTCAACAACGCCGCGGTGACGTTGGCAGCCGGATCGTGCAGCCAGACGGTGTTGTCGTTCACGGGCCTCACCGGCCCCGAGAGTGCGGCGGTCGACACCGCCGGAAGTGTGTATGTGGCCGACGGCCAAAACAACAGAGTCGTGAAGCTCTCGTCGGCGCAGTCGACGGCGCCGCCGGCGTGCCGACAGACGATACTGCCCTTCACCGGCCTCGACGATCCCTGGGCCGTGGCGGTGGACAACGCCGGCAATGTCTATGTCGTCAACAACAGCCCGGGCGAGCACCGCAACCGGGTAGTCAAGCTGGCGGCCGGGTCCAACACCCAAACCGACCTGCGGTTCGCCGGCCTCGGCTTCCCCGAGAGCGTGGCGGTCGACACCGCCGGCAACACGTACGTCGTCGACAACACAACCAATCGAGTGGTGAAGTTGGCGCCGGACTCCAATACCCAGACCGTGCTGCCGTTTTCCGGCGTCGGCCCCCGGGATGTCGCGGTCGACACCGCGGGCGATGTATTCGTCACCGATTACCGCAAGAATCGGGTGCTGAAGTTGGCCGCCGGGTCTAAAACGCCAATTGTCCTGCCGTTCACCGGCCTTGGCGACCCTGGGGGGCTTGCGGTAGACACCGCCGGCGACGTCTACGTCGTCGACTTCGACAAGGTCATGAAGCTGGCGGCCGGGTCGAACACGCCAACGGTCCTGCCGTTCACCGGCTTCAGCCGAGTCGGCGGCCCGCACGGCGTAGCGGTGGACAAGGCGGGCGCCGTCTACGTCGCCGACTCGGCCAACAAGCGTGTCGTGAAGCTCGCGGCCGGGTCGAACACCCAAACTGTGCTGCCGATTGCCGGCCTCGGCGACCCGTGGGGGGTGGCGGTGGACGCGTCGGGCGCCATCTACGTCACCGACCGCGACAACGCCGAGGTGGTGAAGGTGGCGGCGGACTGATGCGTCGCACGATTTTGCCTGCACTGCAAGGTGTTTGAACCGGCACAAGAACCAAGCAAGAAACACGCAAGGCGCCCACCGCAGCCTTGGCGTGACCGACCACACCAGCCGCTCCCGGCGACCCGCTGTTCGGCGGAAAGGAAAGCCAAGTCATGAAGAACGCAAAAATCGCGGCGCTCTCCATCGCGACCGCCGCGACAGCGCTGGTGCTGCTCGCCGGGGCCGACATCGGCGTCACCGGATGCAGTAAGACGCCGCCGACTTACCGGGTGACCGCCACGGTGCCCGTCGGCAAGTGGGCGTCGGGCGTGGCGGTGGACCCGGGTACCCACACCGCCTACGTCACCAACGTCGACGACAGCACGGTGGCGGTGATCGATGGCTCGACGCGCACCGTCGCCGCCACCGTGCCCGTCGGCAAGAGTCAGGACCCGGTCGGGGTGGCGGTGGATCCGGGCACCCACGCCGTCTACGTCATCAGCGCCTATAACAAGGTGGCGGTGATCGACGGGTCGACGCGCACCGTCACGGCCACCGTGCCGGTCGGCGACCACCCGATCGGGGTCGCGGTGGATCCGGGCACCCACACCGTCTACGTCGCCAACAGCGGCCCCGCGCTGCCGGTGTCGGTGATCGACGGCTCGACGCGCACGGTCGTCGGCACCGTGCCCGTCGGCACACACCCGGTCGGGGTCGCGGTGGATCCGGGCACCCACACCGTCTACGTCGCCAATCAATTCGACAACACGGTAACCGTGATCGACGCCTCGACACGCACGGTCGTCGCCACCGTGCCCGTCGGCGGCCACCCGGGCGAGGTGGCGGTGGACTCGGGCACCCACGCCGTCTACGTCGCCAACGAAGGCGACGGAACGGTGTCGGTGATCGACGCCTCGACACGCACGGTCAGCGCCACCGTGCCCGTCGGCAAGCAGCCGGACGGGGTGGCGGTGGATCCGGGCACCCACACCGTCTACGTCACCAATAACCGCGACAACACGGTGTCGGTGATCGACGCCTCGACGCGCACCGTCACCGCCACCGTGCCCGTCGGCACGCACCCCGGCGGGGTGGCGGTGGATCCGGCCAGCCACACCGTTTACGTCGCCAACGGCGGCGACAACACGGTGTCGGTGATCGAATCTCGATAGTGGTTGCAAGGGCCCGCCGGGCGACGGATTGTCTTGTACGCCAAGGAGCGTGGGTGCACCAAACCTGTACCAAACCCGGCTGCGTTCGTGCAGGTCAGCAGGGTGGTCCCGGCTGGGATCGAACCAGCGACCTTCCGCGTGTGAAGCGGACGCTCTCCCACTGAGCCACGGGACCGGCGCCGAGAGGCGAACGACGTCGAAGGGTAGCACGACCCGGACTTCGCGGGACGCCAGCTGCGCCCGCGAGGGTCGCGCGATAGCCTGGACACGGCCCGCGTCAAGAGATTTGTGTGGGCCCGCTTACGTGGACTATCGTCGTCCTTCGCACCGGGCGACGATCTCGTCCGTTGCGCGCGGATGTAGCGCAGTTGGTAGCGCATCACCTTGCCAAGGTGAGGGTCGCGGGTTCGAATCCCGTCATCCGCTCGAAGGTGCAAGTGGCATCAATCCCAGCGGTGGAGTGGCCGAGTGGTGAGGCAACGGCCTGCAAAGCCGTGCACACGGGTTCGATTCCCGTCTCCACCTCCAAAGTTCGACTCCCAGCGCGATTAGCTCAGCGGGAGAGCGCTTCCCTGACACGGAAGAGGTCACTGGTTCAATCCCAGTATCGCGCACCAGCGGCCGCAGTGCCCTATTCGCTCATCGCGGAAAATTCCAGCCACATGTGTTTCTTGATCACGCTCACGTGAGCTAGCGTCACGACTATCAAACTGCTCAGCGCGCCTCCCGCAAGCCCCACTACGAGCGCAATCAATACCTTGTGCTGGGGCGCCGATTCCCATTGGTGGAGGATCGGCGCGGCCAATCCTTCGTAAAGTCCTACCAATACAGCAAACGAAAGAATTGGAACTCCGGTCAACGCCAGCCGCTGTTCGGTCGTATCTAGTTGGATCCCCAGGCGCGGCGCGGCTTTCGCCACCAACAAGTAAACGCAGGTAGTAAAGATGATGGCGCCCGCCGCTGAGACAAATCCGAGCAGGACCAGATTCGCCGTCAACGAAAACACCAAGAGGCCACCAATGCATTGCTGTATCCAAAAAATAAGCGCCAGCAACAAGCCGCCCCACAGTCCGATAGCGAATGGATGGGCCACTCGCACAATAACCGCACCGTTAAGCCTAATCTTTAACCTGCGGAAGGCGACGTAATTCAGCAACAGAGAAATTATCAGCGCCCCGACAAATCCTATGACTACTCCATATACGCCAATGACCGCCATTCTGGTGGCAAACGATACGGGGTGGGCGGTCGATTTTACGTTAGGCCCAGTTTCCAAAAATAAGGGCACTAAAGGAACCGTGATGCCTTCTAAGAGCGCAAACAGCCAGACCAGATGCCAAGACAAGTTGACGTCGACTTTTGCACATCGCTCCTGCATCGATCTCCTGTCGGGCGTCGCGTACTCGCTCGGGATCCCGGGCGCGCGAACAGAAAATTCGACGGCACATCGGCGTTTGACGAAGGTCTGCCCGCACCCTTGGCAAGACTTTATCGTGACATCGGGTGTGAACAGCAATTTGTGCGCCCGATAGAACCAAGAATGCACCGGCCACTGTTCGGCGCAAACTTGGTCAATCCGGCGCCCGGCACCGCGCCGTGCGGCCGACTGACCTCGCAGAATCTGACCCACAACGGCGCCACGCAAGCAGCGCCGTTGTGGGTCAGCAGAAGTGATTTAGGCGCAGGTTACTGTTCCGGGTATCGAACCGCTGCAACCAGTTATCGTGCATCCGGTCGAACCCAACATCACCGCGACCAATGCCACGGCCGCCGCGCCAGCTTTCAACATCCGCCGCTTGCTGCTCTTAGCGTTCATCGGATGCCCTTTCATCTCGGGTTGAACACCTGTCTAACAACGTTTGATGCTACCGCCGTCGGACGGAACGGGGAAGAACATTTTTGCCGTTTTGAGGTCGAGTGTCGGCGCCCATAAAGCACCGAATGCGCCGCACTATAAATGGAGTCAACAAACTGATAACATGCTGCAGCTCAAACCGAGTTTTCCGGTCAAGATCCAAAATTATGCATTCATCATGAACCCACTGGAGCGAGCGGTCGCGGGTTTCGTGGCGCGGCAACTTGGCTGTCAGCCCGACCGCGTTATCCGGGTCGATTCCTTCGCCACCAACGCGGTTTACGAGGTCGACGCGGGCGGACGTCGATTCGTCGTGAAGGCGTCGACGAGCCATGACGCGTTGGCGGCCGAGGCGTGGGCATGTGCGCGGGGCGCGGAGGCGGGCTGTGGCGCTCCGGAGATCCTGGCGCTGGGGCGCCTCGGTGGGAAGGACAGCATGAGCGCCCTGGCGATGAGCGGCGTCCCCGGCGAACCGATCGCGCCGGGGCATCCGGCGATTGTCGAGGTCGGGGCCGCGCTGCGACGCTTGCACGACACGAGATCACCAGGCTTCGGCTGGCTTGCGGAGGCGACGTGGAACGAGAGCGGCGGCTTCTCGCCGCCGCACACCTCCTGGCCCGGCTTCCTACAGAACATCTGCGGCGAGGTTCGTCGCATGGCCGGCGGCGATTCGATCGCAGGCACCGTGGCTGACGAGGCGGCGGCGGCACTGGGCGCTCACGCCGGAGCGCTGGCCGCCGTCGAGGTCGGGGCGTTGTGTCACGGCGATCTGAAGGCTTCCCACATCCTCGTCGATGCGGGCGGGCTCTCCGGCGTAATCGATTGGGGTGACGCGGTTGTCGCGGATCCCCGGTGGGACATCGCGCGGTTTGCGCATCGCGCCGATACGGCGTCGCTCTCCTTATTGCTTGAGGGGTATCGCCCCGACCGCGCGGCGAGCGACGAGCTGGCCTGGTGCATTCCGCTCTATGCGGCGCTGTGGATGCTCGTCGACGCGTCCGTCGCGCACAATCTGGGGCGCCCCGCCGAGGCGCCGCTGGCCGAGGCGATGGCGCATTTGCAACGGCTACCCGGCTAGCGCGCGCGCCGCGGAATCCGTGCAATGATCGAGTGGCAGTAGTCCAAGGGAGACGCCATGACTGCATTCAAGATCACGTCGCGGGGGTTATCCGTCTTCATCATCGGCCTGGGCGCCGCACTGACGGCCGCAGTGCTGATCGCCGCGGCGCCGCCGGCCAACGCCGGCTGCCAGTACGGAGGACCCGTTATCAGCAAGTGCGATGGACCCGTCCAGCCCGATGGCACCTGGCAACGTTGCGTGGTATCTACCCATTGGATCCTGAACGGCATGAGTTCCTACCAAGTGCCCGAAAGGCGTTGCGATCCGATGGGCCCTGGCCAGCAGCCGTGGGGTTCCGGCTTCGCCGACCCGCCTACGCACATCGACGACTGAAAGGCTCCGCTACGGGTGCTCCTGCATGACGCATTGCACGATCCCGTTGGCGACGCGCGAGTCGAATCCGGTCTGCTCCAATTTCTGAGCTTCCGCGGCAGGGGAAACACCGGCCTTGAGATCCATCTGGACCGATCCGGCGAGCTGCTGACTTTGTGGGTTGGGTTCGCTCAGCGGGATTTCCGTAATGGTTCCCACGCAGCGCCGGTACCCGCTCATATCAGCGCGGGCGGACGGCGCCTCCATCAGCACGAGCGGGGCGATTGACAGGACGGCCATTACGATGCCGGCCGCCGCGGCGACATTGGTGAATCGCATTCACGCATAGTATCGCCGAGAATGCCCAAGGTAAACGGCCATTTGGGGGTCGTCGTCCGGCGAGAAGCGTTGGTGGACAAGGGCGCCGGAATGGTAGATGGCAAAATGGAGACCCGGCTGGCAGTTGACGAGGGCAAAGCAGAGGACACAGTGAGGATCGCTACGAAAATCGTCGCCGGCGGGCTCGTCGGCCTCATGTCATTGTTTTGCGCCGGCGTCGCCCAGGGCGATAGCGACCAGGAGAAGGAGGCATGCCAGCTGATGGACGATCCCCAAGCCGCTCAATTGGGTTATGCGCCAGCCGAATACGCCTTCATGTTATTGCGTGCGAAGATGTCGGCCGAGACCGCCAGGGTTGTCATGTCCGAGGCCGCCCATGACGTCTGCCCGAATCACATCATCGACCTACCGGCCGGCTGGCGGTAACGCCCGAAGTTAGTCGGCAACCATGAGAGACGCCGCGAGCGCGTAGGCCCGGACGGCGGTCGCCAATCTCAGCCGCGAGCCGTTGAATCGAGCCCATCCAAATGACGCATCGATCAAGAGATCGGCGAAGCGGGCCAGCTCACGGTCCTCCGGCGGATTGTCGGCGACCGCGATGGCCGCTCTGCACAATCGGCCGGGGTCGACGTTGTCCTCCCGCACAACGGCTTCCGCGAGCATGATCAATTCGGTAGTGCTGTCCACTTTTCTCCCGTTTCGGTGTTGAATCCGGACGCAGTCAACCGCCCGTATAAGAGTGTGTAGCGGGTCGTATTGGCCATCTGCGTTTGCCGCCCGAGCGACAAGGCGGTCACCGGCATGATCGGTGCGGGCCGGAGACGCCAGCCGTTTCATGTTATCAACGGTGCAAACGTGACTACAGATGCAGTAGTCACTATTGAGATACAAGTGGTTCACAGCGGGGAAACGTATCGACCGGGGTTGACCTGGGACGACGCCTCGTATCGGGTTCGTCAAGAATTTATTGAGAAACCATATAGGCCCTGTGCCGATTCTGTTGTCAACGCAAAACAGCGCCCCCCACAACACACATCAGCACAAGGAGTACCCCGATGTTCACTCGCCGTTTCGCAGCCCCCGCAGCCCGCGCCACCCTGACCGCCGCCGCGCTCGGCCTCGCCGCACTCGGCTTCGCCGGCACCGCAGGCGCAACCACTGTCGATGACGCCTTCCTCGCGCAGCTGCAAGCCGACGGAATCACGCCGCCCACCGCGGCGCGCGCCATCAGCGACGGCCACGCCGTCTGCAAAGCCCTCGACAACGGCCACTCGAGCCAGGAGGTCATCAGCGCGGTGGCCCAGTCCACCGGCCTGAGCACCAAGAGCGCCAAGACGTTCGCCGTCGACGCCGCCTCGGCCTACTGCCCGCAATACGTCACCTCGACCTAACAGCCACCACCGTCGATGCGGGGGCCCGCCCGGGCCCCCGCATCGAGCCGTGTAAAGGACTGCGCCGCAGCCGTTTACGGTGGACCGCTGACCGCGGCGAAATCGCTCCCGCAGCTGTGGATCGTTTTCCCACCCAGAGCACCATGGCGTTGGCAACACAGGTGGGCTGCGCGGGGCCGGCCGCGCCCGTCAGCGCCCCAAGGCGGCGAGCGATGCGTCCTGACGCGCGCGGGCGAGGGCGGCGGGGCAGTACGCCTCCGCCGCGATGCCCGTGAACTTCGCCGCACCGTCGCCCGCGAAGCCGGGGTTGTATTGCTCCAGGTTCTTGACGACGTCCACGGCGGCCATTCCCCCGTTGACCAGATCGCACACCTTTTTGCCGGCCGCCACCGCGCGGTCGGGATCCTGATATGTCAGCCCGGCCTGGTTGAGCGCGGCGAGAAAGGCTTGATCGTTGCCGTTGCCCCCGTCGCTGTTGTCGGCGTGCGCCGGCGCGGCCATCGCGACCATGGTGGCGACGCTCAACAGCATCGGCAGACGTCTCATAGCCCCCCGATTCTGGCAGAGGCCACGCCGGTGCGCATCCCGGGCGAGTGCCGAGCCGGTGGGCGGATGGTGTTATCTAGGACGACGTGGCGGCCATCATCGTTCTCGACGTCTTTGTCGGCATCATCGCTGTGCTCGGGCTGATCGCCCTCGCGAATCGCCTACGGGCACAGCGCAAAAACCCGCGCGCCAAAGGCGTCGTGATGGTTATCGATCGGCTCACGCCGCGCCGCCGGGGCCAGGCCCGGCTCGAGGTGAGGCTGCGGATGGCGGGGCCGACCGTGCGTTACGAAGTGGGGCTCGACCTCGAAGCGGACGGCAATCGGTTCGACGTCTCGACGCCCAAACCCGCGATACGCCCGTCGATGGGCTGCGACGACGAAGAACTGTCGTGGGGTTTTGAGATTCCCGACGAGGACCTCGACAGGGTCTGGGTGATCGCCTCGTGGATGGAGGCACGCGGCACCGGCCTCAGGATGGCGGCGCTGGCGTGGAATCTGAGCACGCGCGAGGTCTACGAGTGGAGGTGGGCGGCCGACTGGCGACTCTCGCGGGCAGGCCACTGGCGGAAGCGACGATCGGCACCGACGCCCCCGCGCACCATTCCCGGGCTAGGGCCGCTGGAACTCGGCCGGGCGCCCGCAGGTCGGCGGGCACCGACCACGGAACCCGACGAGGGCGAGGCGGCACCGGCCGAAGGTTGACTCCTACGACGGCGCGGGGGTCTCAGAGCTCGGGCTCGAGCTGGTGTCCGAGGCGGTATCCGGGCAGTACGTGGTCTGGGCGATGGCCGCGAACTTGGCGGCTTTGTCCGGGTTCAGCGAGGCGTTCTTGGTTCCGAGCGTCTTGACGACAGTCGACATGTCGGTGCCTCCGCTGACCTTGTCGCACACCCATTTTCCGGCCCCTACCGCCGCATCCGAGTCGGAATAAGTGATACCGGCCGCTTTGAGTGAGGCGAGGAATGAGTCGTCGCTGCTATCGGCGTGGGCGGGCACGGCCAGGCCGATTGCCGCGGCAAAACCTGCCAGGGTCAGAAGTAGTTTCATGAGTCAGCATTGTCGCAGCGCAGGTACCCGGTCGCACTACGTGTAACAAAGCATTAACCGTCAACCCTGAGTTGACATCGCAAGGGCGTCAACCTACCGTTGACGACATGGCCGATTCCACGCCCATTGCCTATCCCGTCCGCCTCGACGAGATGATCAACGCGATCAAACAGGTGCACACTGACGCGCTTGATCAACTGGCCGACGCCGTGCTGGCGGCCGAGCATTTGGGTGAGATCGCCGACCACTTGATCGGGCACTTCGTCGACCAGGCGCGCCGATCGGGAGCATCCTGGACGGACATCGGCAAGAGCATGGGCGTCACCAAGCAGGCGGCGCAGAAGCGGTTCGTCCCCCGGGCCGAGGCCACCACGCTGGATCCCGAACAGGGTTTCGGGCGCTTCACGCCGCGGGCCCGCAACGCCGTCGTCGCGGCCCAGAACGCGGCGCACCAGGCAGCCAACGCCGAGATCACTCCCGGCCATCTGCTGCTCGGCGTGCTGGACGATCCGGCCGCACTGGCCACCGTGCTGTTGACGCGACAGCGGGTCGACCCCGAGGCCCTGCGCGCCTCGATAACGCTGCCCCCCGCCGGATCCGAGCCACCGGAGCTCATCCCCTTCAGCGGCCCGGCGCGCAAGGTACTCGAACTGACCTTCCGGGAGGCACTTCGGCTGGGCCACAACTACATCGGCACCGAACACCTGTTGCTGGCCCTGCTCGAACTAGAGGACGACGCCGGACCGCTGCACACCGCCGGTGTCGACAAACAACGCGTCGAGACCGACCTGATCGCCGCGCTCGAATCGCTGACCAGCGGCAAGAGCCCCTCCCCCTAGCCGTAGTCGGTGTGCAATCATGCGATGATGCATCGCTGGCTGATCGCCCTGTCCGCCTTACTCGTTGCCGCCGCGAGCGTCACCACCTCCGGGGTCGCGGCTCCGCCCGCGCGGGCTCAAGACGCACCGATCGGCCACATCGGCGACACGCTGCGGGTGGCCACCGACACCTACATCGCCGACGTCACCGTCAGCAGCGTGGCCCCCTGCGACCCGCCGCCCGGCTTCGGCTACACGCGCAGCGGCGTTCCGATCAAAAGCTTCCCCGGCAGCACCCCCAACCGGGCAGATGTGACGGTCCGCGCGATCCGGGTGCCCAACCCGTTCATCTTGGCGACCGTGTTCAGCTTCGACGGGGTGACTCCATTCGCCGACGCCTACAAGCCGCGTGCGACCGACGCACCCGACGCGCTGGACAACGTGCTCACGAATGCGCCAAACGGGGCGATCGTCCGGGGCGGGGTGTACTGGGACGCCTACCGCGATCCGGTCTCCAATGTCGTGCTGCTGGACAAGAAGACGGGGCAGCATCTCGCGCAGTGGAACCTCTGACGCTCGAGGTTCACCTCGCCACGACGGATTGCGTCGACGAGCTGGCCGCGGTGGCCGCGCGCACCTTCCCGCTGGCCTGCCCGCCGTCGATGGCGCCGGAGAACATCGCGTCGTTCGTCGACACCCACCTGTCGGCCGACCGCTTCTCGGACTACCTGGCCGACCCGCAATACGCCGTGCTCATCGCCACGAAGAACCGCCGAATCATCGGGTACGCCACGCTCGTTCGCGGCTTGGACGACACCAGCAGCGCCGAGCTGTCGAAGATCTACGTCCTGCCGGAGTTGCACGGCACCGGGGTCTCGACGGCGCTGATGGAGCGCGCGCTGGCCCTGGCCGGCGACTGGAGCGTGCGCCGCGTCTGGCTCGGCGTCAACCAGAAAAACCAACGCGCGCAACGCTTTTACGCCAGGAGCGGTTTCGAGGTCAGCGGCACCAGGACGTTTCAGGTGGGCGACGCCACCGAGCACGACTTCGTCATGACCCGCGAGGTGCGTCGACCCCGGCGGTCAGCGCCAACAGCCGAGACGTGGCCCGCAAATACTTCTTTCGGTACCCACCGGCCAGCATCTCCTCGCTGAAGATGGTGTCCAGCTTGGCCCCGGACGCCACCACCGGGATGCCGGCGTCGTACAGCCGATCGGTCAGCGACACCAGCCGCAGCGCGACGTTCTGGTCATCGATGCCGTGCACGCCGGTCAAAAACACCGCCGTCACGCCCTCGATGAGAGTCAGATACCGCGACGGATGCATAGTCGCCAGGTGCGCGCACAACGCGTCGAAGTCATCGAGCGTCGCGCCCTCGACAGCCGCGGCACGCGCGGCGACCTGATCGTCCGGCAGCGGCGGCGGCGCCGGGGGCAGATCGCGGTGCCGGTAGTCCGGGCCTTCGATCCGCACGGTCGTGAAAATCCTTGCCAGCGTGTTGATTTCACGCAGAAAGTCCTGGGCGGCAAATCGGCCCTCGCCGAGTTGCTCGGGCAGCGTATTGGAGGTGGCGGCCACCGACACCCCCCGCTCGACCAGCGACGAGAGCATCCGCGAGATCAGGGTGGTGTTGCCCGGGTCGTCGAGTTCGAACTCGTCGATGCACACCGCCGTGTAGTCGGCCAGCAGATCGATGCACTCGGCGAAGCCGAACACCCCGGCCAGCTGGGTCAGCTCCCCAAACGTCGCGAACGCCTTGGGGTCCGGCAGCTCGTAGTAGGCCGAGGCCAGCAGGTGAGTCTTGCCCACCCCGAAACCGCCGTCCAGATACAGTCCGACGCCGGGCAATACCGCCCGCCTGCCGAACAGCTTTCGGCGACCGGCCCGGCGTTGCACCGCCTCTCCGCAGAAATCCCGGCAGGCCACGACGGCGGCCGCCTGGGTGGGTTCGGCCGGATCCGGGCGGTACGTCGCGAAGCTCACGTCGGCGAACGTTGGCGGCGGCCGCAATTGGGCGATCAGCCGCTCGGGCGACACGGTGGGATGCCGATCGACCAGGTGAGCCACCCGGCCGGAAGCGGACCCGTGCATGCAGGAACTGTAGCGGCGTGCTGCAATCGAGCCCATGCCCCTTCCTGAGGCGCCGCCGCTGACGCTGCTCGGCTCGGCACGCGAACTCGACGACGGCGAACTCCCGCAGCTCTACGCGTATCCCGACAAAGACGGGACATGGGTGCGCGCGAATTTCATCACCAGCCTCGACGGCGGCGCCACCGCCGACGGCAAAACCGGCACCATGGCGGGGCCCGGAGACCGATTCATCTTCCACCTGCTCCGCGAGCTCGCCGACGTCATCGTGGTCGGCGCGGGCACCGTGCGGATCGAGGGATACTCCGGGGCGCAGTTGGGCGCCGTCCAGCGCCAGCGCCGACAGGCCCGCGGTCAAAGCGAAGTCCCGCAATTGGCGATCGTGACGAAGTCGGGTCACCTCGACCGGGACATGGGGGTGTTCACCCGCACCGAAGTGTCACCGCTGGTGCTCACCTGCACGGCGACCGCCGATGCGACACGCCGCCGGCTCTCCGGTCTTGCCGAGGTGATCGACTGCTCCGGCGGCGATCCGGACCGGGTCGACGAGGCCGCCCTGCTGGCTATCCTCGGGGCGCGCGGCATGCGCCGCGTCTTGACCGAGGGCGGGCCGATGCTGCTCGGCGCGTTCGTTCAGCGCGACCTGCTCGATGAGCTGTGCCTGACCATCGCGCCCTACGTGGTCGGCGGCCTGGCCCGGCGCATCGCGACCGGCCCAGGCCAGGTGCTGGCCCCGATGCGCTGCGTGCATGTTCTCAGCGACGACGCCGGCTACCTGTACACCCGCTACGTGAAGGTCTAGCTACTGTGGTCGGCATGAGTCGGCAGCTGGCGTCCGCGGCGATCCTGGTCGCGGCGAGCGTCGCGGTGGCCGGTTGTGTCCCGGGCCTGGGCGCAGACCCGCGGTTCGCCACGAATTCCGGTGCCCGCCCCCAGGGCGCGGCCACGACGAAGCCGCCGCCGGCCGGTCCGCCGCCGATCGCCGCGCCCAAGAACGACCTGTCCTGGCACGACTGCACGTCTCAGCTTTTCAATGACGCGGCGCTGCGGCCCCCGGCCGGAATCCAACTCGACTGCGCGAACTACGACGCCGACCTCGACCCCGTCAACGGCGGGTCCGGAACGGTGACCATCGGCGTGGTCCGCGCTCGGTCGAGCCAGACCCCGAAGGACGCCGGGCCCCTCGTCTTCACCACCGGCTCCGACCTGGCGTCCTCGGCGCAGCTGCCGGTCTGGCTCTCGCAGGCGGGCGGCGACGTGCTGCAGACCCACCCGATCGTCGCGGTGGACCGTCGCGGCATCGGCATGTCGAACCCCATCGACTGCCGGGATCACTTCGCCCGCACGGCGATGCGCGATCAGGCGCAATTCCAGACCGGCGACGACCCGGTGGCCAACCTGTCCGACATCGCCAACACCGCGACCACCAATTGCACCGACGCCATCGCGCCCGGCGACAACGCTTACGACAACGCACACGCCGCGTCGGACATCGAGCGGCTGCGCAGCCTGTGGGACGTGCCCGCCGTCGCGTTGGTCGGCATCGGCAATGGTGCCCAGGTGGCGCTGGCCTACGCCGCATCGCGGCCCGACAAGGTCGCGCGATTGATCCTCGACTCGCCAATTGCCTTGGGCGTCAACGCCGAAGCGGCGGCCGAGCAACAGGTCAAGGGCCAGCAGGCCGCGCTCGACGCGTTCGCCGCGCAGTGCATTGCGGTGAACTGCGCGCTCGGCGCCGATCCCAAGGGCGCCGTCAGCGCGCTGCTGGCCGACGCCCGCGCGGGCAAGGGGCCCGGCGGCGCGTCGGTGGCGCAGGTCGCCAACGCCGTCACCGTCGCGTTGGGCTTCCCGTCCGGCGGCCGCGTCGGCGCCACCACCAGCCTGGCCAACGCGTTGTCCGCGGCGCGTTCCGGCGACGCCAATCAGCTGAACAGCTTGATCAACCACGCCGATGCCACGCAGGACTCCGACGGCCAGTTCGTCAACTCCTGCAGCGATGCGATCAACCGCCCGACCCCGGACCGGGTTCGCGAACTGGTCGTCGCGTGGGGCAAGCTCTATCCGCAGTTCGGCACGGTCGCCGCGCTCAATTTGGTCAAATGCGTGCACTGGCCCACCGGTTCGCCGCCCGCGCCGCCGAAGAAGCTCAAGGTCGACGTCCTGCTCTCCGGTGTGCAGAACGACCCGATCGTGGGCAGCGAAGGGGTCGCCGCGACCGCCGCCACGATCATCAACGCCAACGCGGCCAGCAAGCGGGTGATGTGGCAGGGCATCGGCCACGGCGCCAGCATCTACTCGCCGTGCGCGGTGCCGCCGCTGATCGGCTATCTCAACAGCGGCAAGCTGCCGGGGACCGACACCTACTGCCCCGCCTGATACTTGGTCCCCTCCCCCCGGTGTACGGTGCGCTGGTGACCGCGCTCTCCGACGCCTTCCGACCCCGCACCGGCGCACCGAGTACGGCGACGATATTGCGGTCGGCGCTGTGGCCGGTGGCCATCCTGTCGGTACTGCACCGCAGCATCGTGGTCACCACCAACGGCAACATCACCGACGATTTCAAGCCGGTCTACCGCGCGGTGCTGAACTTCCGGCGCGGCTGGGACATCTACAACGAACACTTCGACTACGTCGACCCGCACTACCTGTATCCCCCGGGCGGCACGCTGCTGATGGCGCCGTTCGGATACCTGCCGTTCGCGCCGTCGCGCTACCTGTTCATCCTGATCAACACCATCGCGATCCTGATCGCCTGGTACCTGCTGTTGCGGCTGTTCAAGTTCACGCTGTCCTCGGTGGCCGCCCCCGCGCTGCTGCTGGCCATGTTCTGCACCGAGACCGTGACCAACACGCTGGTGTTCACCAACATCAACGGCTGCGTGTTGCTGGCCGAGATGCTGTTCCTGCGCTGGCTGCTGGACGGCAGGGTGAGCCGACAATGGTGGGCCGGGTTGGCGATCGGCCTGACGCTGACGCTCAAACCCGTGCTGGGCCCGCTGCTATTGCTCCCGCTGCTGAACCGGCAGTGGCGGACGCTGGTGCCGGCGTTCGCGGTTCCCGTCGTCATCAACCTGGCCGCCTGGCCTTTGGTGAGCGACCCGATGGACTTCGTCACCCGCACGGTGCCGTACATCATGGGCACCCGCGACTACTTCAACAGCTCGATCGAGGGCAACGGCGTGTACTTCGGGCTGCCCACCTGGCTGATCGTGTTCCTGCGAATCCTGTTCACGCTGATCGCGATTGGCGCCATGTGGCTGCTGTACCGCTACTACCGCACCCGCGACCCGCTGTTCTGGTTCACCACGTCGACGGGCGTGCTGCTGCTGTGGTCGTTCCTGGTGCTGTCGCTGGCCCAGGGCTACTACTCGATGATGCTGTTCCCGTTCCTGATGACGGTCGTGCTGCGCAACTCGGTGATCCGCAACTGGCCGGCGTGGCTGGGGATCTACGGCTTCATGACGCTGGACCGCTGGCTGCTGTTCAACTGGATGAGATACGGCCGCGCCCTGGAATACCTGAAGATCACCTACGGCTGGTCGCTGCTGCTGATCGTGACGTTTACGGTCCTGTATTTCCGGTATCTGGACGCCAAGGCCGAGGACCGCCTCGACGACGGGATCGATCCCGCGTGGCTGACGCCCAAGCCCATCCGAGCTAGCGTGGATGCATGACTAGCCCGAAGTTGCACCTGACCGACGACGAGTGGCGACAGAAGCTCACGCCCGAGGAGTTTCAGGTGCTCCGTCGCGCCGGCACCGAGCGGCCGTTCACCGGCGAGTACACCGACACCAAAACCGAAGGCGTCTACCAGTGCCGGGCGTGTGGGGCCGAATTGTTCCGCAGCACAGAGAAATTCGAGTCGCATTGCGGCTGGCCGTCGTTCTTCGACCCCGCCAACTCCGACGCGGTGATACTGCGTCCCGACCATTCGATGGGCACGACGCGCACCGAGGTGCTGTGCGCCAACTGCCACAGCCACTTAGGCCACGTGTTCGCCGGCGAGGGTTACCCCACGCCCACGGATCAGCGGTACTGCATCAACTCGATCTCGCTGCGCCTGGTGCCTGCGGGGAACTAACGCGGGAGGACCTGCGTCAGTCTGCGCGGGTGGCGTGGCATTCCCAGAACGGCGCGTGCACCCGGCCGTTGACCAGCCACGGCTCCGTCGCGTGAAACCACTCCAGCATGGGCTGCACCTGGTCGGCCATGTCGGGGTTGCGCGCGATCATCATCTCAATTGTCTGGACGCTCATGTTGACCAAATAGGTGGTCGGGCCCAGGTAGGTGATCTCCCACCCGGCGTCGGGAAACACCCCACGAAAGTCGTCCTCGGACAAGGACCGCATCATCTTGAAGCCGTTGACGTTGTGCTCGCCGAACTCGAACATGTACAGCCGCGCCCCGGGCCTGGTCGCCCTGTGCAGCGCCCGCGCATACGACTTCTTCATCTCGGGCTCGGTGCTGAAGACGTGGTAGAAGGCGCAGTCGACGACGGTGTCGAACCGGCCGTCGAGCCCCTCCAGCTTGGTGGCGTCGGCCACCTCGAAATTCACTGATACCCCGGCCTTTTGGGCGTTTTCCCGCGCGCGCTCGATGGCGCCCGCCGACCCGTCGATGCCGGTCGCCGAGTAGCCCGCCGACGCGTAGTAGATCGCGTGGTGGCCCGGTCCGGTGCCCGGGTCGAGCACCTCGCCCTTGATCGCGCCCAGCGCGACCAACCGCTGGACGACGGGCTGCGGGCCGCCGATGTCCCAGGGCGTGGCGGCCGGCAACCCGTGCGACATCCGCTCGTCGCGGTACATCTCCTCGAAGCGGGTGGGGTCCGTCGGATCGGGTTGGGTCATGGCAGCGCGTTCACCAGTTGCTCGACGGGCACCCGCGGACCGGTGAAAAACGGTGTCTCCGCACGGGTATGACGTCGCGCGTCGGTGGCGCGCAGCTCGCGCATCAGGTCGACGATGCGATCCAGCTCGGGCGCCTCGAAGGCCAGGATCCATTCGTAGTCGCCGAGCGCGAACGCCGGCACCGTGTTGGCCCGGACGTCCTTGTACTCGCGGGCGGCCATGCCGTGCTCGGCGAGCATCCGGCGGCGCTCCTCGTCGGGCAGCAGGTACCACTCGTAGGACCGCACGAACGGATACACGCAGATGTAGGCGCCGGGCTCCTCGCCGGCCAGGAAGGCCGGGATGTGGCTCTTGTTGAACTCGGCGGGCCGGTGCAACGCCACGCTGCTCCACACCGGCGAGCACGCGCGCCCCAGGGTGGTGGTGCGCCGGAAGTCGGCGTAGGTCGCCTGGAGCGCTTCGACGCGTTCGGCGTGCGTCCAGATCATGAAGTCGGCGTCGGCCCGCAGGCCCGACACGTCGTAGAGGCCGCGGACCACGACGCCGCGCTCTTCCTGCAGCTTGAAAAACGTCGACGCGTCATCGATCACGGCGTCGCGCTGCTCGCCGAGTTCGCCGGGACGCACCGAGAACACCGAGAACATCAGGTAGCGAAGCTGCGAATTCAGCTCGTCGTAGTCAAGCTTGGCCATGAAACCTATCGTGCCACTTCCGCATCCGCGGCCTCGACGGCCCTGATGATGCGCTCGGCAGCGCGGCCCGCCGCCCCGATGCACGCCGGCACGCCGATCCCGTCGAGGTAGCCGCCGGCCACGGCGAGCGTCGGCGGCAGCCCGGCGCGCACCTCGGCGACCACGTCGGCGTGGCCCGGGCCGTACTGCGGCATCGCGTCGATCCAGCG
Source organism: Mycobacterium sp. IS-2888 (assembly GCF_001954215.1). Lineage (NCBI taxonomy): Bacteria > Bacillati > Actinomycetota > Actinomycetes > Mycobacteriales > Mycobacteriaceae > Mycobacterium > Mycobacterium sp. IS-2888. The sequence continues at coordinate 85,438 of NZ_MBET01000053.1, read as the reverse complement.
TCGCACCAGCGCATCGACCGGCTCGACGTCCAGGCCGAACACCACTGCCAGGTCGCTGACCGCCCAGGACAGCAGCTGCTCGTCGGAGGCGCTGGACGCGAGGTTGTCGCCGTAGCGACCGAACGACAGCCGCAGGAACTGCGTGTCGCCCGCGATCCCCCACTTGCGTGACGACAGCGTGAGCGCCTTGGCGTGCAGGCGCTCACCACTCGCGACCAGCACGCCGGAGCACTCGGGAAGCGGCGTGCTGCCCGGCACCGCCAGCGCCACCACCGCCGACGACGCGCTGCCGATCCGACTCGCGGCGGCGCCGCTGCGCGGGGCGGTCTCGGCCAGCAGGCGCGCCGCCCGCGGCGCCGGAACCGCGACGATCACCCCGTCGGCGTGCCAGGAGGCGCCGCTGTCGTCGAGCAGCGACCAGCCGCGCCCGGCCCGTTCGAGCCGGTCCACCGCGGCTCGGACCCACCGCGGCCGGGCGCGCTCGACGAGCTCGTCGATCAGCACCCGATAGCCGCCGTCGAGCGCGCCGAACACCGGTGCGTCGCTGGCCGGCGGCAACCCCTGGGCGACCGCGTCGGTCAGGCTGGCGGCACCGCGGTCCAGCGCCGCCGCCACGGTGGGCGCGGCCGCCCGCAGCCCGATCGTCGCCGCCGAGCCCGCGTACACCCCGCCCAGCAACGGGTCCACCGACCGGGCCACCGTCTGTTCGCCGAATCGGTCGCCGACCAACTCGGCCACCGCGGGGTCGCCGCCGGGCCGCCAACCGAGGGGGCGGCCTGGTTCGGCGTCGATGCGCGCGACGGTCGCGTCGTCGACCAATCCGGCCAGCGAGGACCCCGACGACGGAATCCCGGCGACCGTGGCCGCCGGCAGGGGGTGCAGCTCGTGGGCGCTGTAGATCAAGGGACGGGCGCCGGAGGTGGTCAGCTGGCGCCCCGACAGGCCCAGTTCGGCCAGCAGCGCCGGCATCTCGGGCCGGCGCCGCACGAACGCCTCGGCGCCGGTGTCCATCGGCCGTCCGGCCACCAGCTCGGTGCGCAGCACCCCGCCCAGGTTCTCGCCCGGATCGAACAGCGTGATCGCCGCGTCGTCACCAGCCGCCGCGCGCAGCCGGTAGGCCGCGGTCAACCCCGAAATCCCGCCGCCCACAACACAATACGAGCGCGTCATAGCGAGTGGACCAGCGCCACCAGCTCAGTCAGCACGCCGGGGTCGGTCTCCGGCAGCACCCCGTGGCCGAGATTGAACACGTGGCCCGCGGCGCCCGCGTCGATGGCGCGGCGCCCGTCGTCGACGACGGCCCGTGCGGCGCGTTCGGTCACCGGCCAGCCGGCCAGCAGCACCACCGGATCGAGGTTGCCCTGCAGCGCGGTGCCGGGTTCGACGCGGGTGGCGGCGTCGGCGAGCGCGGTGCGCCAGTCCACCCCGACGACGCTCGCCCCGGCCGCCGACATCGCGCCCAGCAACTCGGCCGTCCCGACCCCGAAGTGCGTCATCGGCACGCCGCATTCGGACAGGGTGGCGAACACCCGACAGCTGTGCGGCAGCACGTATTGGCGGTAGTCGGCCAGCGACAGGGTGCCCGCCCACGAGTCGAACACCTGGATGGCGTCCACCCCGGCACCGATCTGGCCGCGCAGGAAGGCGATGGTGAGATCGGTCAGCTTCGACATCAACGCGTGCCAGCTCGCCGGTTCGGCCAGCATCATCGCCTTGGTGCGGGGATGGTTGCGGCTCGGCCCACCCTCGACCAGATAGGACGCCAGCGTGAACGGCGCGCCGGCGAAGCCGATCAGCGGAACGTCGCCCAGCGCGTCAACCAGTAGCGAAACGGCCTCACACACCGGCTGAATCGCTTGTGGGTCAAGGGGATTCATGGCGTCGATGTCGGCGTCGGTGCGCACCGGCTGCGCGATCACCGGGCCGACGTCGGTGACGATGTCCAGATCGACACCCGAGGCGCGCAGCGGCACCACGATGTCGGAGAACAGGATCGCCGCGTCGACGCCGTAGCGGCGTATCGGCTGCAGGGTGATCTCGCAGGCCACCTCGGGCTCGAAGCAGGCCGCCAGCATGCTGTGTCGCTCCCGCAGCGCCCGGTACTCGGGCAGCGAGCGGCCGGCCTGCCGCATGAACCACACCGGCACCCGGTTGGGCTTGCGCCCGGTGACGGCGGCCAGATACGGCGACTCGGGAAGCTCGCGACGAGCGCGCGCGGGGTTGTCGGGGTCCTTCATTGGCCTCAATGCTGCCACGAGGCCCGCCATTCGCTTGCGTAACATCAACCCGATGCCAGTCAACTACGGGGACTTCCCCAGCCTTCGGTGCGAAACCGGCGAGAACGGCGTCCTGACGCTGGTTCTCGACGCGCCCGGGCTGAATTCGGTCGGCCCGCAGATGCACCGCGACCTCGCCGACATCTGGCCGGTGATCGACCGCGACCCCGAGGTGCGCGTCGTGCTGGTCCGCGGCGAAGGCAAGGCGTTCTCGTCGGGCGGCAGCTTCGACCTGATCGAGGAAACCATGGGCGAATTCGAGGGCCGGATCCGCATCATGCGGGAGGCCCGCGATCTGGTGCTCAACATGGTCAACTTCGACAAGCCGGTGGTCTCGGCGATCCGCGGCCCGGCCGTCGGCGCCGGCCTGGTGGTGGCGCTGCTCGCCGACATCTCGGTGGCGGGCCGGACCGCGAAAATCATCGACGGCCACACCAAACTCGGGGTGGCGGCCGGCGACCACGCCGCGATCTGCTGGCCGCTGCTGGTCGGCATGGCCAAGGCCAAGTACTACCTGCTCACCTGCGAGACCCTGCTCGGCGAGGAGGCCGAACGCATCGGCCTGGTCTCCACCTGCGTCGACGACGACGACGTCCTGCCGACCGCGACCCGCCTCGCCGAGAACCTGGCGCAGGGCGCCCAACACGCGATTCGCTGGACCAAACGCAGCCTCAACCACTGGTACCGCATGTTCGGTCCGACCTTCGAAACCTCCCTTGGCCTGGAATTTCTCAGTTTCGGCGGCCCCGACGTGCGGGAGGGCCTCGCCGCGCATCGCGAGAAGCGTCCGGCTCGATATCCCAGCGGAACCGGCGGCTGAGCAGGCGCAATGCGGGCTGGTAACGGGTTGGTCGCGACGCGCGCGGGAATCGGCGCGCCTGTTTCGGCGTGTCCTGGGGTAGGTCTACCGTCAAACGCTGTGACCTCTGCTGAACCGGCCCCATTCCGCGAGGCGGTGGCGGCGATGAACGCCGTGACCGCGCGGGCGGAGATCGAGCTGGGCCCCATTCGGCCGCCGCAGCGCCTGGCCCCCTACAGCTACGCGCTGGGGGCCGAGGTCAAGCATCCCGACGTCGAGGTTGTTCCCGAGCGCTCCGAGGGCGACGCCTTCGGCCGGCTGATCCTGTTGTACGACCCGGACGGCGCCGACGCCTGGGACGGCACCATCCGCCTGGTCGCCTACATCCAGGCCGACCTGGACCCCAGCGAGGCCGTCGATCCCCTGCTGCCGGAGGTGGCGTGGAGCTGGCTGGTCGATGCGCTGGAATCCCACACCGACAACGTCACCGCCCTCGGCGGTACCGTCACCGCCACCACGTCGGTTCGTTATGGCGACATCTCCGGACCGCCCCGCGCCCACCAGCTGGAGCTGCGGGCATCCTGGACGGCGACCGACCCGGGGGTCGGAGTCCACGTCGAGGCGTTCTGCGACGTGCTGGAGCACGCCGCGGGCCTACCACCGACCGGAGTCACCGACCTGGGCTCCCGGTCACGCGCCTGACATGGGCGAACCCGCGGCCGATGCGCCCGGCGGCACCGAACCCAGCCCCACGCCGCTCCTGCACCCCACCGACGGAATTCCCGACCTGTCCGTCACCGTCGCCGAGATCAAGGCGGCCGCGCGACGCCTGGAGGCGGGCTGCGGCCCGTTCGCGGTCGACGCCGAGCGCGCGTCGGGTTTCCGCTACTCCAACCGGGCCTACCTGATTCAGGTCCGGCGGGCCGGGGCCGGCACCGTGCTCATCGACCCGGTCAGCCACGGCGCGGACCCGGTGACCGCGCTGCGCCCAGTCGCCGAGGTGCTGGCGACCGACGAGTGGATCCTGCACGCCGCCGATCAGGATCTGCCGTGCCTGGCCGAGGTCGGGATGCGGCCGCCGGCGCTGTACGACACCGAGCTGGCCGGCCGGCTGGCCGGGTTCGAGCGGGTGAACCTGGCGACCATGGCCCAGCGGTTGCTGGGCCTGGGGCTGGCCAAGGGCCACGGCGCGGCCGACTGGTCCAAGCGACCGCTGCCCGCCGAATGGCTCAACTACGCCGCACTCGACGTGGAACTGCTCATCGAACTACGCGCGTCGATCGCCGACGTCCTGGCCGAACAAGGCAAAACCGATTGGGCCGCACAGGAATTCGACTACCTGCGCAGCGAAGGCCTCAGAGAGTCGCCGGCGTCGCGGCGCGACCGCTGGCGGCGCACGTCGGGGATCCATCGGGTGCGTGACCCGCGCGGCCTGGCCGCGGTTCGCGAACTGTGGACCACCCGCGACCGCATCGCGGCGCGCCGCGACATCGCGCCCCGGCGCATCCTGCCGGACTCGGCCATCATCGACGCGGCGCTGGCCGATCCGAAGACGGTCGACGACCTGGTGGCCCTGCCCGTGTTCGGTGGGCGCAACCAGCGCCGCAGCGCCGCGACGTGGCTTGCGGCGCTGCAGGCGGCCCGGGAAAGCCGGAATCCCGCCGACGACGTCGAGCCGCCCAACGGGCCACCGCCGCCGGCGCGCTGGAGCCGACGCAAACCCGAAGCCGCCGCGCGCCTGGAGGCGGCCCGGGCGGCGCTGTCGGAGGTCTCCGAGCGCGTCAAGGTTCCCACCGAGAACCTGGTCTCGCCCGACCTGGTGCGACGGCTGTGCTGGGACTGGCAGGACATCCAGCAGGGAGCGGCCGACCCGCTCGACGCCGTCGACGGATTCCTGTGCGCCGGCCACGCCCGGACCTGGCAGCGAGAGCTCGTGGACCCAGCGCTGGCGCAGGCGCTGCGGGCGCCGGCGGACACTGGCGACGCCGGCGCTTAGTCGAGGTGCTCGCGGATCTCGGCTTCGGTCAGCGGACTGCCCAGGGCGGCAACCCAACCGGTGATGCGGCGGGCCACATCCTGGTCGGTCAGCCCGAGGTCGGCCAGCACCTCGCCCCGCGAGGCGTGCTCGTAGAACTCCTGCGGCAACCCGACGTCGCGGCACGGGACGTCGATGTCCGCCCGCCGCAGCGCGGCCGAAACCGCCGAACCCACGCCGCCATTGACGCCGTTGTCCTCACACGTCACGACCAGCTTGTGCTGCGCCGCCAGGTCGAGGACACCCTCGGACACGGGCAGCACCCAACGCGGGTCGATCACCGTCACGCCGATCCCCTGGTTGTGCAGCCGCTTGGCCACCTCCAGCGCCATCGGCACGAACGCGCCGACTGCCACCAACAACACGTCGTGGTTCGACCCGGCCGCCGGCACCGCGAGCACGTCGATGCCCGATCGGCGCTCTAGCGCCGGAATGTCTTCGCCCACATCGCCTTTGGGGAATCGGATCGCCGTGGGCCCGTCGTCGACATCGAGCGCCTCACCGAGTTCCTCACGCAGCCGGGTGGCGTCGCGGGGCGCGGCCACCCGCATGCCGGGAACGATGCCGAGCATCGACAAATCCCACATGCCGTTGTGGCTGGGGCCGTCCGAACCGGTGATCCCGGCCCGGTCGAGCACCATGGTCACCGGCAGCCGGTGCAGCGCCACGTCCATCATGATCTGGTCGAACGCCCGGTTGAGGAACGTCGAATAAATGGCGACCACCGGGTGCATGCCGCCCATCGCGAGCCCGGCCGCCGACGTCATCGCGTGCTGCTCGGCGATGCCGACGTCGAACAACCGATCCGGGAAGCGTTGCCCGAACGCCGTCAGCCCGGTGGGGCCGGGCATCGCCGCCGTGATCGCCACGATGTCGCGCCGCAGCTTGGCGTACTCGATCAGCGCGTCGGCGAAGACCTTCGTCCAGCCCGGGCCGGCGATCTTGGTGACCTGCCCGGTGGCCGGGTCGATCGGGACGGTCGAGTGCATCTGCTCGGCCTCGTCGGCTTCGGCCGGGGCGTAGCCCATGCCCTTGCGGGTCACGACGTGCACGATCACCGGGCCCCCGAAGCCGCGGGCATGGCGCAGCGCCGCCTCCACCGCGCGCTCGTCGTGACCGTCGACCGGGCCGACGTACTTCAGGCCGAGGTCGGTGAACAGCAGCTGCGGCGACAGCGAGTCCTTGATGCCGGCCTTGACGCTGTGCATGAAGCGGTAGGCGATCTTGCCGAAGAGCGGCATCGAGCGCACCACGTCGCGGCCCTTTTCCAGCATCTGTTCGTACGCCGGCTGCAGCCGCAGCGAGGCCAGGTGGTCGGCGACACCGCCGATGGTGGGCGCGTAGCTGCGGCCGTTGTCGTTGACCACGATGATCACCGGACGCCGGGTCGCGGCGATGTTGTTCAGCGCCTCCCAGCACATCCCGCCGGTGAGGGCGCCGTCGCCGACCACCGCGACGACGTGCCGGTTGCGGTGCCCGGTCAGCTCGAATGCCTTGGCCAGGCCGTCGGCATACGACAACGCGGCGCTGGCGTGGCTGGACTCCACCCAGTCGTGTTCGCTCTCGGCGCGCGACGGATACCCCGACAGCCCGCCCTTCTTGCGCAGGGTTTCGAAGTCGTGGCAACGCCCGGTGAGCATCTTGTGGACGTAGGCCTGGTGGCCGGTGTCGAAGATGATCGGGTCGTGCGGCGAATCGAATACCCGGTGCAGCGCGAGGGTCAGCTCGACGACGCCCAGGTTCGGCCCCAAGTGCCCCCCGGTGGCAGCGACCTTGTGGATCAGGAACTCGCGAATCTCGCCGGCCAGATCGCGGAGCTGCTGTTGGGAAAGGTGCTGCAGATCAGCAGGCCCGCGGATCTGTTCCAGCATCCCGTTAGTCTACGCAGCGGCCGCGGGATCACTAGTTCTCGCCGCGGCGCCCCGACGTATTGTCTGCACTATGCGTGCCGCGGAACTCGCCGAGGACTTCCCGGTCGTCACCGTCGACTCCGGCGCGCTGGACGCCGCCCGCCTGCTCGCCGAGCACCGCCTGCCCGGAATCGTCGTCACCGACGCCGCGGGAAAACCGTTCGCGGTGCTGCCGGCGTCCCAGGTGGTGCGGTTCATCGTGCCCCGCTACGTGCAGGACGACCCGTCGCTGGCCGGCGTGCTCAACGAATCGATGGCCGACCGCGCCGCGGACAAGTTGGGCGGCAAGAAGGTGCGCGACGTCCTACCGGACCACCTGACCGACGTGCCGTTCGCGGATGCGGACGACACGATCATCGAAGTCGCCGCGGTGATGGCGCGGTTGCGCAGTCCGCTGATCGCGGTGGTCAAAGACGGTACGTTGTTCGGCGTGATCACCGCATCGCGCCTGCTGGCCGCGGCGCTCAGACACTGACACCCCCAAAGCCTTGAGCACACAGGACAATCGATGAGCGTCGTCGCGGTCGTCGTGTTCGTCGTCGCCTATGCGCTGATCGCCAGCGACCGCGTCAACAAGACGTTGGTGGCGCTGGCCGGCGCGGCGGTCATGCTGCTGCTGCCGGTGATCCATTCCGACGACGTGTTCTACTCCCGCGATACCGGAATCGACTGGGACGTCATCTTTTTGCTGCTGGGCATGATGATCATCGTCAGTGTGCTGCGGCAGACCGGCGTGTTCGAATACACCGCGATCGTGGCCGCCAAGCGAGCGCGCGGCTCGCCGCTGCGCATCATGATCCTGCTGGTGCTGGTGACCGCGTTCGCGTCGGCGCTGCTGGACAACGTCACCACGGTGTTGCTGGTCGCCCCTGTCACGCTGCTGGTGTGCGACCGGCTGGAGATCGGTCCGGCACCGTTTCTGATGGCCGAGGCTTTCGCGTCGAACATCGGCGGCACGGCCACGTTGATCGGCGATCCGCCCAGCATCATCATCGCCAGCCGGGCGGGCTTGTCCTTCAACGACTTTCTGATCCACCTGACGCCGATCGTGATCATCATCGTCGGCGCCTTCGTCGCGCTGCTACCGCGGCTGTTCCCGGGCGCTTTCGACGTCGACCCCGAGCGGGTCGCCGACGTCATGTCCCTGGAAGAGCGCGAAGCCATCCGCGATCCCAGGCTGCTCATCAAATGCGGGGCGGTCCTGGCCGCGGTGCTGGCCGGGTTTGTCGCGCATTCGGCGATACACCTGGAGCCGTCGCTGGTGGCGCTGCTGGGCGCCGGCGTCCTCATCGTGATTTCGGGGCTGGACCATTCGGACTACCTGTCCGGCGTGGAATGGGACACGTTGCTGTTCTTCGCCGGCCTGTTCGTCATGGTCGGCGCCCTGGTGAAGACCGGGGTCGTCAAGGACCTGGCCCGGCTGGCCACCGAGGCGACCGGTGGGCACGCCCTGTTGACGACGATGTTCATCCTCGTGCTGTCGCTGGTGCTCAGCGGCGTCATCAACAACGTTCCCTACGCCGCGACGATGGCACCCGTTGTCGGACAGCTGGTTTCGTCGATGACGGGCCATGTGCACCCGCAGGTGCTGTGGTGGGCCCTCACGCTCGGCACCGACCTCGGCGGCAACCTCACCGCGGTCGGCGCCAGCGCCAACGTGGTCATCCTCGGGATTGCGAAACGGGCGGACAGCCCCATCTCGTTTTGGGAATTCACCCGCAAGGGCGCGATCGTCACCGTGGTCTCCGCGGCGCTGTCCGCGCTGTACTTGTGGCTGCGGTATTTCGTGTTGAGCTAGCCGCGCGTCAGCAGCGCCACGCATTCGCTGTGATGGGTCAGGGGGAACGCATCGAACACGGTGATCTTCTCGACGCGGTAACCGTGGCCCAAGTACAGGCCGATATCGCGCGCGAAAGACGCTGCCTCACAGCCGATGTGCACCACCCGGGGCACCGCGGCGGCGGCCAGCAGGTCGATGACCTCGCGTCCGGCGCCCGACCGAGGCGGATCCAGCACCGCGACATCCGCTCTTGAATCGGTGCGTTGTGAAGCCAACACCCGCCGCACCGAATCGGTGACCACGTCGACCTGGGGCAGGTCGACGAGCGCGGCCCGCGCGGCCCGCGTCCCCGCGCGGGAGGTGTCGACCGTCAGCACCCGCCCGGACTCCCCCACCGCGTCGGCCAGCGCCGCGGCGAAGACGCCGGCGCCACCGTAGAGATCCCATACCGTCATGCCCGCGGCGGGCCGCGCCCAGTCGGCGACCAGACCGCTGTAAACCGCCGCGGCGTCCCGATGCGCCTGCCAGAACGCGGTGACCGGAACCCGCCAGCTCCGCATACCCACCCGCTGCACCGCCTCGTAGCCGCCCTGCACCACGTTGGTCGCGGTCCGCTTGCCCTGCCGCAACGTGCACACCACGTGGCGCTCGCCGTCGTCGTCGACGGCCACGTGCAGCTGGGCGCCGGGCGGCCAGTCGGGCTCACCCAGACCATCCAGCATCCCGGCGGGCAGCTGCGCGCAGCGCAGGTCGGTCACCAGCTCGTCGCTGTGGTAGCGGTGGAAGCCGGGTCGACAGTCGGCGCCCACCTCGAGCCGGACACGGGTGCGCCAACCCGTGGGGCCGCGCTCCGAGAGCGGCTGGGCCTCACCGCTCCAGCCGTATCCGCCGAGGCGCTGGAGTTGATTGGCCACGACGTGCGCCTTGAGCGCGCGGGCCGCCTCCGGGCGGGCGAACGCCAGGTCGCAGCAGCCGGCGCCGTCCACCCCGGCGATCGGGCACAGGGACTCGATCCGGTCGGCCGACGGCTCGATCACCTCGATAACCTCTGCGTGCCAATACGATCCGCGATCCGCGGTGACGCGCACCCGCACCCGCTCGCCGGGCAGCGTGTAGCGGACGAACACGACCCGGCCTTCGTGGTGCGCCACGCAGCTGCCGCCGTTGGCGGGGGCTCCGGTGTCCAGCGTGAGTTCGCGGGGCTGTGCTTCGGTGCTCAATCGAAGATTCCGCGACGAGCGTCGCCGGGTGCGGCGTGCGGTTGAAACGCCTTGAGCCGCTCGGACGAAGTCAGCTGCCAGGGAACGGAAGTAACCATGACGTTGGGCATGAACAGCAGCCGACCCTTGAGCCGTAGCGCGCTCTGGTTGTGCAGCACCTGCTCCCACCAGTGGCCCACCACATACTCGGGGATGAACACGGTGACCACCGTCCGCGGCGACTCCTTGCTGACCCGTTTGACGTAATCCAGTACGGGACGGGTGATTTCACGATAGGGAGAGGCGATGACCTTCAGCGGCACGCTGATTTCGCTGTCCTCCCACTTGTGCACCAGGTCGCGGGTTTCCGCGTCGTCGACGCTGACAGTGAGCGCCTCGAGCACATCCGGGCGGGTGGCGCGCGCGTAGGCCAGCGCGCGCAGGGTAGGCAGGTGCAACTTCGACACCAGGACCAGCGCGTGGTTACGGCTGGGCAACACCACGTCGTGTTGGGCGGCCGCCTGCTCCTCCAGCTCCCGGCCGACGGTGTGGTAGTGGCGGTGAATCAGTTTCATGATGATGAACAGCAGGCTCATCGCGAACAGGGCGATCCACGCCCCGGCGATGAACTTGGTGACGAGGACGACCAACAACACCGCGCCGGTGGACAGCAATCCGACCGTGTTGACAATCCGCGAACGCATCATCTTGCGCCGCACGCGCGGATCGGTCTCGGTGCGCAGCAGCCGCGTCCAGTGCCGGACCATGCCGATCTGGCTCAGCGTGAACGAAATGAACACGCCGACGATGTACAGCTGGATCAGCGCGGTGACCTCGCCGCGGAACGCGATGATCGCCAAGAGCGCCGCGCCGGACAGGAACAGGATTCCGTTGGAGAATGCCAATCTGTCTCCGCGGGTGTGCAATTGGCGCGGCAGGTAGCTGTGCTGCGCCAGGATCGAGCCGAGCACCGGGAAACCGTTGAACGCGGTATTGGCCGCCAGGACCAGGATCAGCGCGGTCACCGTGGCGATGAGCAGGAAGCCGATGTGAAAGCTGCCGAACACCGTCTCGGCCAGCTGCGTGACCAACGTCTTCTGGTAGTAGTTCGGCGGGGCGCCGGTCAGCTGCCTTGCGGGGTCCTCGACCAGTTTGACCCCGATCTGCTGGGCCAACACAATGATGCCCATCAGCAGGGTCACCGCGATCCCCCCGAGCATCAGCAGGGTCGTCGCCGCGTTGCGCGACTTGGGTTTCTGAAAGGCCGGCACGCCGTTGCTGATCGCCTCGACACCGGTCAGCGCCGCGCACCCCGACGAAAACGACCGCGCCACCAGGAACGCCAAAGCGAGGCCGACGATCTGGCCGTGCTCGGCGTGCATCTGGAAGCCGGCGGACTCGGCCCGCAGCGGGTTGCCCAGCACGAAGATCCGGAACAAACCCCAGCCGATCATGACGAGGACGCCGATGATGAACGCATACGTCGGAATGGCGAAAGCCAGCCCGGACTCGCGGACCCCGCGCAGGTTCAGCGCCATCACGAGCAGGATGGCGGCCACGCAGAAGAGCACCTTGTGTTGGGCCACGACCGGGATCGCCGACCCGATATTCGACATCGCCGACGCCGTCGAAACGGCGACGGTGAGAACGTAATCCACCATCAGGGCACTGGCCACCACGAGGCCGGCGGTGTCGCCGAGGTTGGTGGTGACCACCTCGTAGTCGCCACCGCCCGACGGGTAGGCATGCACGTTCTGGCGGTAGCTGGCCACCACGACCAACATGACCGCGGCCACCGCAAGGCCGATCCAGGGCGTCAACGCATAGGCGGTCACTCCGGCCACCGAGAGCATCAGGAAGACTTCCTCGGGCGCATACGCCACCGAGGACAGGGCGTCGGAGGCGAACACCGGCAAGGCGATCCGCTTGGGCAGTAGCGTGTGACTCAGCCGGTCGCTGCGAAACGGCCGGCCGATCAGCAACCGGCGCGCGGCTGTTGAAAGTTTGGACACGAGAGCCAAGGGTAAGCCCACCCCGGTTTGCCGGTAGCGTTCCCTAGGCGAGAAGCAACGCATACAGAACCCAGCCGAGAGGACCTCAAGTGCGGGTGGTTGTGATGGGCTGCGGCCGGGTGGGCTCTTCACTGGCCGACGGCCTGTCCCGGATCGGGCACGACGTCGCGGTCATCGACCGCGACAGCGCCGCCTTCAACCGGCTTAGCCCGGAGTTCGCGGGCGAGCGGGTACTGGGCCAGGGATTCGACCGCGACGTCCTGCTGCGGGCCGGCATCGAGAAGGCCGACGCCTTCGCCGCGGTGTCATCCGGGGACAACTCCAACATCATCTCGGCCCGGCTGGCCCGGGAGACGTTCGGCGTCAACCGCGTGGTCGCGCGTATCTACGACGCCAAGCGCGCCGAGGTCTACGAACGCCTCGGCATCCCGACGATCGCCACCGTGCCGTGGACCACCGATCGGCTGCTCAACGCGCTGACCCGGGAGAGCGAGACCGCCAAGTGGCGCGATCCGACCGGCACCGTCGTCGTCTCGGAGGTGGTGCTGCACGAGGATTGGGTGGGACATCGGGCCACCAATCTGGAGCAGGCCACCGGCGCACGCGTGGCGTTCCTGATCCGGTTCGGAACCGGGGTGTTGCCGGAGCCCAAGACCATCATCCAGGCGGGCGATCAGGTCTACATCGCCGCGATATCCGGGCGCGCCGCCGAGGCGGTGGCCATCGCCGCGTTGCCGCCCGGTGAGGACCTCGAGGCGGGAGCGGGCCGATGAAGGTAATGGTCGCCGGGGCAGGGGCCGTGGGCCGCTCGGTCACCCGCGAGCTGATCGGCAACGGGCACGACGTGACGCTGATCGAGCGCAACCCCGAACACGTCGACGTCGACGCCATCCCGGCCGCGCACTGGCGGCTGGGCGACGCCTGCGAGCTGAGCCTGCTGGAGTCGGCGCACCTGGAGGATTTCGACGTGGTGGTCGCCGCGACCGGCGACGACAAGGTCAACGTGGTGCTCAGCCTGCTGGCCAAGACCGAGTTCGCGGTGCCCCGGGTGGTGGCCCGGGTCAACGATCCCCGCAACGAATGGCTGTTCACCGACGCCTGGGGCGTGGACGTGGCGGTGTCCACCCCGCGGATGCTGGCATCGCTGATCGAGGAGGCCGTCGCCGTCGGCGATCTGGTGCGGTTGATGGAGTTCCGCAAGGGTCAGGCCAACCTGGTCGAGATCACCCTGCCCGACGACACACCGTGGGGCGGCAAGCCGGTGCGCCGGTTGCAGCTGCCCCGGGATGCCGCGCTGGTGACGATCCTGCGCGGGCCCCGGGTCATCGTGCCCGAGGCCGACGAACCGCTGGAGGGCGGCGACGAACTGCTCTTCGTCGCGGTCACCGAGGTGGAGGAAGACCTGCGCAAGCTGCTGCTGCCCGCCGCCCCGCCCGCCGACTAGTCGAGGCCGGTGTCCGCCTCGACCGAAGCGGCGGGGTCGCCCGCCTCACCCGCCGCGGATATCGCTCGCTGAGCGGCCTTGACCGCCGCGTAGGTGAGCAGCCCGGCAAGGATCGTCAGCGGCCAGCCCATCCCGATCCGCGCCACGCCCAACCAACCCGTCCGACCGGCGTCGTAGAGCTGCTGCTGAACCACGTACCGGGCGGCGAACACCAGCATCCAGCCGAGCGTGGCGATGTCGAACGCGTACACGGCCCGGGAAACGCCGCGCCACCCGTGGTCACGGCCGCTGGCCCAGGTCCACAGGTAACCGACCACCGGGCGGCGGATCAGGATGGACACCGCGAACACCACCGCCCAGAACAGCGATCCCCAAATGCCCAGCAGGAAATAGCCTTTCGACTCACCCATCAGGTACGCGACGAGCGCGCAGAAGGCGACTCCGAAGAATCCGGAGAACGCCGGATTCGGGGATTCGTGCCGGATCAGCCGCCACAGCAAGACCAGCGCGGCCACGCCCAGCGCGGACCCGATCGCGGGCAGCAGGCCGAACAACGAAGAAACCGTTACGAAAGTCACAACCGGCAGCGACGAGTAGACGACACCACTCACCCCGCCCGCCTGTGCCAGCAGCCGTTCCAGTGTGGTGCGATTGCCGGTCTCGCCGGGAACGCTCACCGCTGAATTTCGTAGTGCGGGTTGTAGATGGCCTTAGTGCCGTTCTCCAGCTTGCCCAGCCGGCCCCGCACCCGCAGCGTGCGGCCCGAGTCGATGCCGGGGATCCGGCGCTGCCCCAACCACACCAGCGTGACGGTGTCGGTGCCGTCGAACAATTCGGCGCGGACCCCGCCCGCGCAGGCCTTACCGTTGCATTCCACGCTGCGAAGCGTGCCCACCATCGTGACTTCCTGGCCGCGCTCGCAATCGATCACGCGCTGCGCGCCGGTGCTGGCCACCTCGTCGGACAACTCCTCGGAGTCGAGTTGTTCCGGGTCCTCCGTCAATCGACGGGTGAGCCGGCGTAGATATCCCTGGGCCCCCATGGCCACTCCTGACAATGCTGTAAAAGCTTCGGCGCTTCCTCTATGCCAACGGACACCGTAGACCTCTTGGTTCCCCCGCGCCAACCGAACCCAAACCGGATTTTGGGCGCCCGTCGGCGCCGGGCACTATCGAGGGGTGGCTGTCGATCTGCGCGGTGTCACCACGGTGTTGTTGCCGGGCACCGGATCCGACGACGACTACGTCTACCGGGCGTTTTCCGGGCCCCTGCGGGACGTCGGCGCGTTGCTGGTGACCCCGCCGCCGCGCCCGGACCGGTTGATCGACGGCTATCTGTCCGCGCTTGACGACGCCGCCCGCGACGGCCCCATCGCCGTCGGCGGCGTGTCGATCGGTGCCGCTGTGACGGCGGCGTGGGCGCTCGCACATCCCGAACGCACCATCGCCGTCCTGGCCGCGCTGCCGGCCTGGGCCGGCGCCCCGGGATCCGCCCCGGCGGCTCTCGCGGCGCGGCATTCGGCGGCACGGCTGCGAGCCGACGGGTTGGCGGCGACGACCACGCAGATGCGGGCCTCCAGCCCGCCGTGGCTGGCCGACGAGCTGGCCCGCTCGTGGCGGGCCCAGTGGCCGCAGCTGCCCGACGCGATGGAGGAAGCCGCGGCCTACGTCGCGCCGAGCTGCGCCGAGCTGGCCGGGCTGGCCGCGCCGCTGGGGGTCGCCGCGGCGGTCGACGATCCCATACACCCGCTGCAGGTCGGTGTCGACTGGGCCCGCGCCGCGCCACGCGCGGCGCTGCGGACGGTGACGCTCGATCAGATCGGCGAGGACCCCGCGGCACTGGGCGCGGCCTGCCTGGCCGCCCTGGGAGACCTCTAGCCGCCGGTGGTGGTGCGCAACTGCTGCATGGCCGAGCCCTCGGCGCTGCGGCGCGCGGCGGGCTCGCCGGGCGGCTGCTGGGCGTCGGCTTGTTGCTCGGCCTGCTGGGCCGCCGCCGCCCGCAGCTGCTCGACCATCGGCTCGGGCAGCTGCACCGGCAGCGGCGTCCGCACCGGCAGCGGTGTGTCGCCGCGGCGAACCACGGTGTCCGCCAACGCCGCCCGCGCCTCCTGCTCCAGCGCCTCGATGGTCTCGGGCGCCCCGTTGACGACGCAGCGGATCATCCATCGGTAGCCGTCGACGCCGATGAAGCGCACCACACCGGAGGCGACACCGACGACTTCCCGGCCCCACGGGCCGTCCTTGATGCTGACTTGGGCCGAGTCCTTGCGCAGCGAGTCGGCGAGCTCGCCGGCCACCTCGCGCCACAGCCCGCCCGTCTTGGGCGCCGCGTACGCGGCGATGGTGAAACGGCCGTTGGGCGTGACGACCCAGACCGCGCTCGGGACCCCGGTCTCGGTCAACTCGACTTGGAGCTGGCCGCCGTCCGGCATCGGGATGAGCACCGAGCCCAGGTCGAGTCGGGCCAGCTCGGCGACCGCGGGGTCGTCGAAGTCCTCGATGTCGAACGGGCCCTCGAGCTCGTCGTCGGTATCGTCCTGCGCCTCGATGTTCTCGGCTGCCGTCGGTTCGATGTCGTCCTTGTCGGAGCGTCTACCCAGTGCCATCACAAACTCGCATGTCCGCCGGAGGAACCGTGACCGCCGTCGCCACGGGATGTTCCGGCCAGCCCGGCCTCGTCGAACGACGAGACCTCCACCAAATCGACTAACTCGACCCGTTGCACCAGCAACTGGGCGATACGGTCGCCGCGATGCACCAGGATGGGCTCGGCCGGGTCGAGGTTGATCAACGCAACCTTGATCTCGCCGCGATAGCCCGCGTCGATGGTGCCCGGGCTGTTGACGATCGAAAGCCCTACGCGCGCAGCCAATCCCGAGCGCGGATGGACCAGCCCGACCATCCCGTGCGGAATCGCGACCGCGACCCCGGTTCGCACCAGGGCCCGGTGCCCGGGCTCCAGCCTGACGTCCTCGGCGCTGTAGAGATCGACGCCGGCATCGCCGTCGTGGGCGCGGCTGGGCAGCGGGAGCTCGGGATCGAGACGGACAACAGCCAGAGTGGTCGACACGGGGCCACAGATTACCCTTGACCGCGTGTCTGGTACGCGCGTCGCGCCACACAGCGTGCGATATCGCGAACGGCTGTGGGTTCCATGGTGGTGGTGGCCACTGGGTTTCGGCCTGGCCGGGCTCATCGCCTTCGAAGTCAACCTCGGTGTTCGCTCCCTACCCGCGTGGCTGCCTTTCGTCGCCCTGTTCGCGGTGGCGGCCGCCGCGCTGTTGTGGCTGGGCCGCGTCGAGATCAAAGTCACCGCCGGCGCCGACGGGGTCGAAATGTGGGCGGGCGACGCGCATCTGCCGGTCACCGTGATCGCCCGGTCCGCGGAAATAGCGCGCTCGGCGAAGTCGGCGGCACTGGGGCGCCAGCTCGACCCGGCGGCCTACGTGGTGCATCGGGCGTGGGTTGGCCCGCTGATCCTCCTGGTCCTCGATGACCCAGACGACCCGACGCCGTACTGGCTGGTGAGCTGCCGTCACCCGGAGCGGGTGCTGTCCGCATTGCGGAGCTGACCTGGCTCAGGCCGCGCAGTCGGTACAGATCATCACGCCGTTCTTTTCGCTGGCGAGCCGACTGCGGTGTTGCACCAAAAAGCAACTCGAGCAGGTGAACTCGTCGGCCTGCTTCGGAATAACGCGTACCGACAGCTCTTCACCGGAGAGGTCGGCGCCAGGCAGTTCGAACGACTCGGCGGATTCGGATTCGTCCACGTCGACGACGGCTGACGCCGCTTCGTTCCGTCGTGCTTTGAGCTCCTCCAGCGAATCCTCCGAGACGTCGTCCGTCTCGGTGCGCCGTGGAGCGTCATAGTCGGTAGGCATCGTCCTATCCCCTCTATGCCCGCGTTCCCGCGTTACCCAAGGAACGCTTTGTACCAGCGTCGAACGCATCCACCAAATGATTCGTGCCCGGATCACGGCCCATTAAGTTGTGATTTACGTCACACCCCCGGATTGACCCTTGTGTTCGCGTCTAAACAGTGCGTTTGGGGTGCCGCTAGAGTGCACCTGTGGTCGCACAAATCACCGAGGGTACCGCCTTTGACAAGCACGGTCGGCCCTTTCGGCGACGCAATCCCCGCCCCGCGATCGTGGTGCTGATTTTCCTGGTTGTGGCGACGGGCGTGGCGTGGACGATCGCGCTGACCCGGCCCGCCAAGGTGCACGAGGTCGCCGTGTGCAACCCGCCTCCGCAGAAGGAGGGATCCGCGACGCCGCAACTCGGTGAACAGATGTCGCGATCCGCCATGGCGGACGTCACACCGGCCAAGCTCACCGACACGAAGGTCCGCGTCCTCAACGCCAGCGGCCGGGGCGGTCAGGCCGCCGACGTGGCGGGCGCGCTGAAGGATCTGGGCTTCGCCGCGCCGACCGCCGCCAACGACCCGATTTACGCGGGCACCCGACTGAACTGCCCGGGCCAGATCCGGTTCGGGACGGCCGGGCAGGCCGCCGCGGCGGCGGTGTGGCTGGTGGCGCCGTGCACGGAACTGTTCAACGACAACCGAGCCGACGAAACAGTCGACCTCGCCGTCGGCACCGACTTCTCCGGGCTCGCGCACAACGACGACATCGACACCGTGCTCGCCGGCCTGCGCCCGGGCGCCGCCGACGCGTCGGATCCCGCGCTGCTGCAAAAGATTCACGCCAGCAGCTGCTGAATCCCCCGGCGCGCTCAGTCCGGGATCGGTTCCAGGCCGTTGAACCGCTCGAGCGCCGCCAGCAGCTCGTCGGCGATGGCGGGGGCGGCCGCGACCACCAATCCGGTGCCGCCGACCGATCCGTTCGGCGCCGGCAGCAGCACCCGGGCCCCCGCTTCGGCGGCGATCAGGGCCCCCGCGGCGGAGTCCCAGACCTGCAGCCCGTGCTCGTAGAACGCGTCCAGCCGGCCGGCCGCGACCATGCACAAATCCAATGCGGCGGAACCGATCCGGCGCACGTCGCGGACCACCGGCAACATCCGCGCCAACAGCGTCGCCTGGGTGGCGCGGCGCCGCCTCGAATACCCGAAACCGGTGCCCAGCAACGCCATCGACAAGTCGTCGACAGCGCTGCACCGCAACCCACGCGTCCCGCGCCCGTCGGTGACGTGGGCGCCGAGGCCGTTAGCCGCCGAGTACACCCGGCCGGCGACCACGTCCGCGACGGCTCCCGCCACCGACACACCGTCGACCTGAACCGCGACCGAGACCGCGTAGGCCGGGATGCCGTAAACGAAATTCACCGTTCCGTCGATGGGGTCCAGCACCCAGGTGACCGTGTCGGCGGTGGCCGCCGAGCCGGTCGGCCCGCCACCCTCCTCGCCGAGAATCGGTTCCCCAGGCCGTAATTGGGCCAACCGGTCGCGCAACAGCCGTTCGGTTTCGGTGTCGACCACCGTTACCGGATCGGTCGGGGTGCTTTTCGAGCGCACCGCGCCGCTGTCGGGGGCGCCGGCCGCGGCACCGAACACCTCGGCGCGGCGAGCGCGCACGAACTCGGCGGCCTCGGCGGCCAGGGTCTCGGCGACGGAACGCAGCGGCGCGGGGTCGCCGTCATATCGCGTCACCCACCTATCGCATCACAGTCGCCGCCGCCGCGGCGGGGCTAAGGTGAGCTCACAGCGCAAGTCTCGCCGAGGAGATTCGATGACCAGCACCGACTCGACCACGGACACGCCCGCCACCGACGCGGCGGGCGGCACACCGCAACGTCGTGGATTCGGCATCGACGTCGGCGGCAGCGGAATCAAGGGCGGAATCGTTGACATGGACACCGGACAGCTGATCGGCGACCGGTTCAAGCTGTTGACCCCCCAACCGGCCACACCGCCGGCCGTCGCCAAGACCATCGCGGCGGTCGTCAACGAATTCGGCTGGACCGGCCCGCTCGGGGTGACCTACCCCGGCGTCGTCACCCATGGCATCGTCCACACGGCGGCCAACGTGGACAAGTCGTGGATCGGGACAAACGCCCGCGACGTCATCTCCGCCGAGCTCGACGGCCAGGAGGTCACGGTTCTCAACGACGCCGACGCCGCGGGCCTCGCCGAAGAGCGGTATGGGGCGGGCAAAGGACACTCGGGCCTGGTGGTGCTGCTGACGTTCGGAACCGGGATCGGGTCCGCGGTCATCCATAACGGGACGCTGATCCCCAACACCGAATTCGGCCACCTCGAGGTCGGCGGCAAGGAAGCCGAGCAACGGGCGGCGTCGTCGGTCAAGGAGCGCAACGACTGGAGCTACGAGAAGTGGGCCAAGCAGGTGAGCCGGGTGCTGGTCGCCATCGAGAACGCGATGTGGCCAGACCTGTTCATCGCGGGCGGCGGCATCAGCCGCAAGGCGGACAAATGGCTGCCCCTGCTGACAAACCGCACCCCGGTGGTGGCCGCGGCCCTACTCAACAGCGCCGGCATCGTCGGCGCGGCGATGGCGTCTACGTCCGACGTGACGCACTGAATTTCGCCCGGTGGGCCGGTACAACCGCGCACTGTCGTTACAATGGTCACCGGCGACCGCCCGACCGATAGCGTGCCAGTACTCACGCCGAGATCAACGCCGACATTCGACATAGCAGACACTTTCGGTCCACCATGCCCAGACCCACCGGAAGTGAGCCCAACCGAAGGGGTGTACGTGGCAGCGACCAAGACCAGCACGGCGACTGAATCGCCGGCGAAACGCACCGCCACCAAGTCCCCCGCCAAGCGCTCGGCGGCAAAGGCCGCCAATGGCTCCGCGCCGGCAAAGCGCGCCACTCAGGCGACGGCTAAGACGGCATCGCGGAGCACCAAGTCCGCCACGGCCACCGAGCCCGCCGCGGCGACCGGCGCCGCGAAGAAGACGCGCGCGGCCGCCAAGAGCGCGCCGGCCAAGGCGCCGTCGGGCCGCGGGACGAAGGCGTCGTCCAAAAAAGCCGCCGCGGAGGAACCGGAAGCCGATCTGGAAGCCGTCGACTCCGACGCCGCCGAAGACTTCGACGGCGAACCCGACATAGAGCCCGGCGAGGACATCGAGATCGACGCCGCCGACCTCAACCTCGACGACCTGGAGGAAGACGTCGCGCCCGACGCCGAGCTGGAGCCGGCCGCGGAAGGCGACGCCGCACCCGCCGCGGCCGCCGGCGAGCCTGCCGCCGAAGAGGACGAGGAGATCGCCGAGCCCAGCGAAAAGGACAAGGCCTCCGGTGATTTCGTCTGGGACGAAGACGAGTCCGAGGCATTGCGACAGGCCCGCAAGGACGCCGAACTCACCGCGTCGGCGGACTCGGTTCGCGCGTACCTGAAGCAGATCGGCAAGGTGGCGCTGCTCAATGCGGAGGAAGAGGTAGAGCTGGCCAAGCGGATCGAGGCCGGCCTGTACGCCACCCAGCTGATGACCGAGCTGGCCGAGCGCGGCGACAAGCTTCCCGCCGCCCAGCGCCGCGACATGATGTGGATCTGCCGCGACGGCGACCGCGCGAAGAACCATCTGCTGGAAGCCAATCTGCGGCTGGTGGTTTCACTGGCCAAGCGCTACACGGGCCGCGGCATGGCGTTCCTCGACCTGATTCAGGAAGGGAACCTGGGCCTGATCCGCGCGGTCGAGAAGTTCGACTACACCAAGGGCTACAAGTTCTCCACCTATGCGACGTGGTGGATCCGCCAGGCCATCACCCGAGCCATGGCCGATCAGGCCCGCACCATCCGCATCCCGGTGCACATGGTCGAGGTGATCAACAAACTGGGCCGCATCCAGCGCGAGCTGCTGCAGGACCTGGGCCGCGAGCCCACGCCCGAGGAGCTCGCGAAGGAAATGGACATCACGCCCGAAAAGGTGCTGGAAATCCAGCAATACGCGCGCGAGCCGATTTCGCTGGACCAGACCATCGGCGACGAGGGCGACAGCCAGCTGGGTGACTTCATCGAAGACAGCGAGGCTGTGGTGGCCGTCGACGCGGTGTCGTTCACGCTGCTGCAAGACCAGCTGCAGTCGGTACTGGAAACCCTCTCGGAACGCGAGGCCGGCGTCGTGCGGCTGCGTTTCGGCCTCACCGATGGCCAGCCCCGGACGCTGGACGAGATCGGGCAGGTATACGGCGTGACCCGGGAACGCATCCGCCAGATCGAGTCCAAGACGATGTCAAAGTTGCGCCACCCCAGCCGTTCTCAGGTGTTGCGCGACTACCTGGACTGACACCGCGAACTGGGCACGCCCGCCGACCACATCATCCCGTACTCGCGCGGCGGCTCTTTTTGTCGATCGGGCTCCCGTTACGTTCGCTTCGAACGGGGTACACCTCCCAGGTGGTCGGCGGAGTTGGTAACGGAGGGATGTGCCCGTGCGCCGAACGCGTGGGGCGGTAGCGGCTCCGACGGCGTTCATGTTGCTTGTGGCCGCGACGGCGGTCTCCGGCTGCGGGATCGTCGACACCCCCGACGCAGACCTCGCCAACAATCCCGTAGTCGCCGCGACGAAGTCGAGCGTGGTTACAGTCCGTGCCGTCGCGCCTTCGTGTCAGAAGGAACAGGAAGGCAGCGGGTTTGTGGTCTCCGACCACACCGTGATGTCAAATGCACATGTGGTCGCCGGCTCCGACAGCGTGACCGTGCAAGACACCGACGGCACGTCCTACGACGCCACCGTGGTGTCCTACAACCCGCGCGTCGACATTTCGATTTTGACTGTGCCCGGCCTTCCGGCGCCGCCGCTGGCCTTCGCTAACGCCCCGGCCGCCACTGGCACCGACGCGCTGGTGATGGGCTTCCCCGATGACTCGTCATTTGAGGCCACGCCGGCGCGTATCCGGGAGGTCATCGAACTCACCGGGCCCGACATTTATCGCACGACGACGATAACCCGCCAGGTGTACACGATCAGGGGCACTGTGCGCCAAGGCGATTCCGGTGGACCGATGGTCGACCTCAACGGACACGTGCTCGGGGTGGTGTTCGGCGCGGCAGTCGACGACGCCGGAACCGGGTACGCGCTGACCGCTAACGAGGTGTCGGGCGAACTGCAGAACATCGGCAACACCACCGCGGCGGCGACCGGTTCTTGCGTCAACTGATTGAGCAGCCTCGTTCAGAAGTTGTTGCAGGTAGCGAAGGTCCGCTGCAGAACCGGGATGTACGGCCCGGCATGTGGACCGTTCACGATGTCGTGGGCGATTTGCCTCCGCCGATCGGGTGGCGAGGCGAGGAAGTCACGCAGTCCGGACTGCATCTGCGGTGACGAGTTGAAAAAGGCGGCGATCGTCGGGTCTTGCGCGTTCAATGCGGCCACGAGCTGGTCATAGGTGCAGGTGGTGTTGACGGCCGGACCCAGATCGGGATCCGCGGACGCGACGCCGACGCCGGCGGTCAACGCTAGTGTCAGACCACCAACCGCTACGGCAAGTCTGGTCAACGACAGTGTGGGCATGCGTGGACTCCTTCCCTGACCCAGGCTACGTCACTTTTCGTGCAGGACAGCGAAAGTCGCGCTGAAAGCATCCACGCCGTGCCGGCGCTAGCGCCCGGCCCCGTCGGCCAGGCCGCCGCCGGACATGTACTGGGGGCAGTAAGCGGCGGCCGCGAGTGCGGTGAACTTCGCGGCGCTCGTCCCCTGGAACGACGGGTTGCGGTTGCGCAGTTCGGTGATGATCTCCGCGGCGGACTTTCCCTCGTCGACGAGCTGGCAGACCGATTTCCCAGCGGCCACGGCACTATTCGGGTCCTGGTAGGTCAGACCGGCCTGTTGGAGTTCCGCGAGGAAGGCTTTGTCGGTGCCGACGTCCCCGCCCTCACCGTCGCCGTCGTCGGCGTGGGCCGGGGCGGCGAGGCCGATCAGGACTACCGCGCTTGCCACTGCGGAGCGAAGTTTCATGACCCCTCGAGTGTCCCAGACTCGCGTCGGGCGCGCATCCGGCTAGGCGAGCCGCTGCAGCGCCCCGCTCGGGTCGTAATAGAGCTCCTGGCGGGCGATCAGGCCGCCGCGGTAACGGTAGACGACCACGTACGTCGAGCGCAGGCGTTGGCCACCTGAATCCCAGTCGAACCGCACGCGCACGAACGCGACGTCCCCGCCGGGCGCGATCGCCCGCTCGGTCGCCTCGTAGCGGATGGCCGAGCAGCCACGGATGGTGAGCGCGATGAACTCGAGCGTGCGCTCGATGCCTTCGATCTCGGCGGGCCAGTCGAAAAGACGCACCGTGGGACTCACATACACCACGTCGGGTTGATAGAGGTCCCGCGCGATCGCCGGATCGCTCTCGGCGAATGCCCGCGCGAAGCACGCCTCCTGCGCGAGCAGCGCATCCTCGGAGATGCCGCGTGTGGTCATCACCGCTCCCTCCGCCGGGCAACCCGTGCCGCCGAGCTTAATCGCCTGCCGTCCAACGTGTTTCGTGGGCTCATCGGTGGACTAGGGTGACCGTATGTCAGCCGACCGAAAAGTCGTCTCTTCCGGCTCCGAATTCGAGGGGGTGGTCGGCTACTCGCGCGCCGTGCGCGTCGGCCCACACGTGGCGGTGGCCGGGACAACCGCGCCCGGGCCGGCGGGCGACATCGCCGGCCAGACCCGAGAGGCGTTGCGCCGCATCGAGATTGCGCTCCAACAGGCCGGCGCCGAGCTCACCGACGTGATTCGGACGCGCATCTATGTCACCGACATCGCCCGCTGGCGCGAGGTTGCGGCGGTGCACGCGGAGGTCTTCGGTGAGGTGCGCCCCGCGGCGACGATGGTCGAGGTCGCCGCGCTCATCGCCCCCGAGCTGCTGGTGGAGATCGAAGCCGACGCCTACGTGGACTCCCCGGCCGACTCCGTGCCCTGACCCCCGCCGACCGCCGGGAACGTGCCGTCGGGCCCCGGCGCGTAGGCCGTGACGCTCGTCACAGCCGCCACCGGGAGTGGGCCGTACAGGTGCGGAAACAACATCGACCGGGGATCCGTCGGCACGCCCGGTTCCCACCGCACGGGTGCATCCAACAGGGCCGGATCGATGTGCAGCAGCACCAGGTCGTCGCGGCCGCGGTAGAGCCGGTTGGCCGGCAAATGCACCTGGTCGGGCGTCGAGAGATGGATGAACCGCTCCCCGGCATCCGAGCCGGGCGCCGCCGGGCGGATCTCGCCACGCACGCGGGCATCCGCCCATGCTTGTGCGCCGCACAAATGCACCAACACGCCGGGAGCGAATGTCACGTTCGGTCACCTTAGAGCGAATGCCTAAACGCAGGCGGGAAAGCCCGTGAGAAACGACACACCCGATAACGATCGGGGAACAACGCGAAAACCCCGAACGTCTGAGACAGTGAATGTACGAAGGAACGGGAGAAGCCATGAATGCAACTTTGACCAGTCCCGAGCTGACTAGAGCAGACCGCTGCGACCGCTGCGGTGCCGCCGCTCGGGTACGCGCCAAGCTGCCTTCCGGAGCTGAGCTTCTCTTCTGCCAGCACCACGCCAACGAGCACGAGGCCAAGCTCACCGAGCTGTCGGCCGTGCTGGAGGTCAGCGGCAACTAGGTCTGCCCAACTCACCCACCCGCCCAACTCACCCACCCGCAATGTGGAGGGCGGGCGCGGTGATCGGTAATGCTGGACTCCTATGAGCGATCAGATCGCAAGGCCGTCCCGCCACCACATCTGGCGAATCAGTCTTCGGACACTATCCAAGAGCTGGGACGACTCGATCTTTTCGGAGTCGGCACAGGCCGGCTTTTGGTCCGCGCTCTCGCTGCCGCCGCTGCTGTTGGGGATGCTGGGCAGCTTGGCCTACGTAGCGCCGCTGTTCGGGCGGGACACCTTGCCCTCGATCGAAAAAAGCATCATCTCCACGACGCACAGCTTTTTCTCGTCGAGTGTGGTCAACGAAATCATCGTGCCCACGATCCGCGACATCACCGCCAATGCGCGAGGCGAGGTGGTGTCGCTGGGTTTCGTGATCTCGCTGTGGGCGGGGTCGTCGGCGATTTCGTCCTACGTCGACGCCGTCGTGGAGGCCCACGACCAGACCCCACTGCGGCACCCGGTGCGGCAGCGGTTCTTCGCGCTGTTTCTCTACGTCGTGATGCTGGTGTTCGCGGTAGTTGCCGCGCCGGTCATGGTGATAGGGCCGCGCAAGGTGAGCGAGCACATCCCGTTCTCCTTGGCCAACGTGCTGCGCTACGGCTACTACCCCGCGCTGATTCTCGGCCTGGTGGTCGGGGTCGTGCTCCTGTATCGGGTATCGCTTCCGGTTCCGCTGCCAACGCACCGGCTGGTGTTCGGGGCCGTGCTGGCGACGGCGTTCTTCGTGACCGCCACCCTGGGCCTGCGGTTCTACCTGACGTGGATCACCAGCACCGGCTACACATACGGCGCGCTGTCCACCCCGATCGCGTTCCTGCTGTTCGCGTTCTTCGGCGGCTTCGCCATCATGCTGGGCGCCGAACTCAACGCCGCGATTCAGGAGGAGTTTCCGGCGCCGGCGACGCATGCCCACCGGCTGCGCAACTGGTTGCTGGCGCGGACGCGGTCCGTCAAGAATTCCACCGATTCTTCACCGCAGCACGGCTCCGCCGCGGCCGAACCGCCGGCCTGATCAGCCCTTCTTGAGCTTGTCGTAGACCTGCTTGCAGTCCGGGCAGACCGGTGAGCCCGGCTTGGCCGCCCGCGTGACGGGAAACACCTCACCGCACAAGGCCACCACGTGGTTGCCCATGACCGCGCTCTCGGCGATCTTGTCCTTCTTGACGTAATGGAAGTATTTGGGGGTATCGCTGCCGGTCCCGTCGTCGACGCGTTCGTCGGTCTCGGTGCGTTCGATCGTCTGGGTCTGCATACCCCTCATTGTGCACTGCCGGCCGAAAAACCGGCCACGCCGGAATCGATCGCGTGTGGGACAGTGGAGGAATGAAGCGCGGCTCCGATCCGGGGTTCGACGACGACAGGTTCGATGACTTCGACGGCCACAAGGGCCGGCCGGTGCTCATTACCGCCGCCGAACCCTCGTACGAAGAGCAGCACCGCGCGCGAGTACGTAAATACCTGACGCTGATGGCGTTCCGGGTCCCTGCGCTCATCTTCGCCGCGCTGGCCTACGGCGCCTGGCACAACGGCCTGATCTCGCTGCTGATCGTCGCGGCGTCGGTGCCGTTGCCGTGGATGGCCGTGCTGATCGCCAACGACCGCCCGCCGCGACGCGCCAACGAGCCCCGGCGGTTCGCCAACGAGCGGCGGCGCACCCCGTTGTTCCCGACGGCCGAGCGGCCCGCGCTCGAGGCCCGCCGACACCCGTTGGACCACCAGGGGCCGGGCGGCGACACAGGTTCGGCTTAGGTTCCGGACCATCGGAACGGACTTCTCAGGACATTCTCAGGTCTGGGCCACATTCCTGCACGTCAAAGCGTGTGAGATTCGGATCGGCGGGAACTCCAATGGCGGGTCTGTCGTTTAACGACGTGACAGTACAAGCCAATCGGGAGGTCGCTATGGCGAACGCCACCACTACCAGGATTGACGGCGATCTAGATGCCCAAAGCCCCGCAGCGGATCTAGTGCGCGTTTATCTGAACGGTATTGGTAAGACCGCCTTGCTCAACGCCGCCGGCGAGGTTGAACTAGCCAAGCGCATCGAGGCTGGGCTTTATGCCGAGCATCTGCTGCAAACGCGTAAGCGCCTCGGCGAGAACCGCAAACGCGACCTGGCGGCCGGCGCGCGCGCCGGCGAGGCTGCGCGCCGTCACCTGCTGGAAGCGAATCTGCGTCTGGTGGTTTCGCTCGCCAAGCGTTACACGGGCAGGGGCATGCCGCTGCTGGATCTCATTCAGGAAGGGAACCTGGGCTTGATCCGCGCAATGGAGAAGTTCGACTACACAAAGGGATTCAAGTTCTCGACGTACGCCACGTGGTGGATCCGCCAGGCCATCACCCGCGGCATGGCCGACCAGAGCCGCACCATTCGGCTGCCGGTTCACCTGGTCGAGCAGGTCAACAAGCTGGCGCGGATCAAGCGGGAGATGCACCAGAACCTGGGGCGCGAAGCCACCGACGAAGAGTTGGCCGCGGAATCCGGCATTCCGGTCGAAAAGATCAACGACCTGCTCGAGCACAGCCGCGATCCGGTGAGCCTGGACATGCCCGTGGGCTCCGAAGAAGAAGCCCCGCTGGGTGATTTCATCGAGGACGCCGAGGCGATGTCCGCCGAGAACGCGGTGATCGCCGAGCTGTTGCACACCGACATCCGCAGCGTGCTGGCGACGCTCGACGAGCGCGAGCACCAGGTGATCCGGTTGCGTTTCGGCCTCGACGACGGCCAACCGCGGACCCTGGACCAGATCGGCAAACTGTTCGGTTTGTCCCGCGAGCGGGTGCGTCAGATCGAGCGGGACGTGATGGCGAAACTGCGCAACGGCGAGCGCGCCGATCGGCTACGGTCGTACGCGAGCTAGCACCGCTAACCCAGAACCAGGTAGCAGACAGTATGCCCGCCGCATCAGCGGCGGGCATACTGCTTGCCTAGGACGTGTTAAACCCATTCGCGCAGCTGGCCAAGTAGACTCAGCGTCAACGGAGGGTGCTGAATGAACGAGCTGGTCGATACCACCGAGATGTATCTGCGCACAATCTACGATCTCGAGGAAGAGGGCGTGACGCCGCTGCGCGCCCGGATCGCCGAACGGCTCGATCAGAGTGGGCCGACCGTCAGCCAGACCGTCTCCCGCATGGAGCGCGACGGATTGCTTCACGTGGCCGGCGACCGCCACCTGGAGCTCACCGACAAGGGCCGGGCGTTGGCCATCTCCGTGATGCGCAAGCACCGCCTCGCCGAGCGGCTGCTCGTCGACGTCATCGGTTTGCCGTGGGAAGAGGTGCACGCCGAGGCGTGCCGGTGGGAACACGTCATGAGCGAGGACGTCGAACGGCGACTGGTCAAGGTGCTCAACCACCCGACCACCTCCCCGTTCGGCAACCCGATTCCCGGTCTCTTGGACCTGGGCGTGGGCCCGGATTCCCGGGCCGAGGACGCCGACCTGGTCCGGTTGACCGAGTTGCCCGCCGGGTCGCCGGTGGCGGTGGTCGTCCGCCAGCTCACCGAGCATGTCCAGGGCGACATCGACCTGATCACGCGGCTCAAGGATGCCGGTGTGGTGCCCAACGCCCGGGTGACCGTCGAGACCAGCCCCGCCGGCGGCGGGGTGACCATCCTGATACCGGGCCACGAAAACGTCACCCTGCCCCACGAGATGGCCCACGCCGTCAAGGTCGAAAAGGTCTGAGCCACAGCCCGATCCACGCAGCGGCTAGCCCGCGCGCCGGCGGAATGCGCGCCGCGGCGGCAGCCGCACGCCGAGCCGCTTGGCCAGGCGATATCCGGTGACCGCCAGCTCGCGGATCTGCTCCGGCCGCAGACCGGACTGCAGCGCGGTGTCCAGCATGCCCGCCATCCGATGCTCCGGCGCGCACCGCAGCGCGGCATCCAGCGACACGCCGGCGAGCGGCCCGTCGCCGCGTGCGTAGGCACTGAACGCGAGCAACACCAGCGCCTCGACGCGCCACGGCAGCGGCAGGTCGCGCGCCAGAGCGGCCCACAGCGATTCGGCGTCGCCGGCCTTCTGGCCGACCGCAAGGGCATACAGGATGTCGCGGACCTGCGGGTCGCTCAGAGCGCAGCCCAAGTCCGCCACCTCGGCGTCGGACAGCGTTTGGGCGCCGGCGACCCGGGCGGCGGCGGCCATCACGCTGCGCAGGTCGCGGCGGCAGCGGCCCGCGGGGTCCGCGCCTGGCGTGGCCTCGCGCGCGGCCGCACGCTCGGTCACCGCGACCACCAACTCGGGACGCTGCGCCCGCTCGTCGGGCGCGACGACCGCCTGCAGGTCGGCGCGGCGGCGATAGAGCCGCCGGCCGTCGAGCACCGCCGCGGCCGCCAACGGCGACGCCGATGGGTCGTCGACCGCACCGCCCGCACCGCAGCCGTCCACACAGTGCCAGCGCCCGCCCGCGGCCACCCGATCCACCACGTGCACCGCCCACAGCTCGATGTCGTGTCGTGCCAGCGCCTCGGTGAGCGCGGTGCTCAGCTGCCGGTGTTCCTCGTTGCACCCCGGGCAGTCCGCGCCCTCGGCGTCGACGATCACGGCGATGGCGGCCTCGGGCCCGGCCGCGGCGGCGACCTCGGCGAGATGGCCCACCCGGTCGACGAGTTCCGGGCCGAGGTCGACCCGCAGCACCGAACCCAGTTCGCCGTCGCCCACCGACACCAGGACCAGTGAATTCTCCGGAACGAAGCCGAGAACGGCTGGTAGCGCGGCGATCAGCGCGCCGGGATGGTTGAGGTCGAAGTCTGCTCGATGCGTCGTCATGGGCCCCACGCTGACGGCCGTCACCGTCAGGCCGTGCTCGCGCCCGATGATCGGGCCGGCCGTCTGTGGAGAAAGTCGCGACTGTGGGCCTTATCGTCTATCCCATGGGTTCGATGCAGGAGTACGACATCGTCGTCATCGGTTCGGGACCGGGCGGTCAGAAGGCCGCCATCGCCTCGGCCAAACTCGGGAAATCCGTGGCGATCATCGAACGCGGGCGCATGCTCGGCGGTGTCTGCGTCAACACGGGGACGATCCCGTCAAAGACGTTGCGCGAAGCCGTCCTTTACCTCACCGGGATGAATCAGCGCGAGCTGTACGGCGCGAGCTACCGCGTGAAGGACCGGATCACGCCGGCCGACCTGCTGGCGCGGACCCAGCACGTGATCGGCAAGGAAGTCGACGTGGTGCGCAACCAGTTGATGCGCAACCGAATCGACTTGCTGCTCGGCCACGGCCGGTTCATCGACCCGCACACCATCGTCGTCGAAGATCCCGGCCGCCGGGAAATGACCACCGTGAGTGGGGAATTCATCGTCATCGCCACCGGAACCCGGCCCGCACGACCGTCCGGCGTCGAGTTCGACGAGGAACGGGTGCTCGACTCCGACGGGATCCTCGACCTCAAATCCCTGCCCGCCTCGATGGTCGTCGTCGGCGCCGGCGTGATCGGCATCGAGTACGCCTCGATGTTCGCCGCGCTGGGCACCAAGGTCACCGTCGTGGAAAAGCGCGACGACATGCTGGATTTCTGCGACCCCGAGGTGGTCGAGGCGCTGAAGTTCCACCTGCGCGACCTCGCGGTGACGTTCCGCTTCGGCGAGGAAGTGACCGCCGTCGACGTCGGCTCTGCCGGCACCGTCACGACGCTGGCCAGCGGCAAGCAGATTCCCGCCGAGACGGTGATGTACTCGGGGGGACGCCAGGGCCAGACCGACCACCTCGATCTGCACAACGCCGGCCTGGAGGTGGAGGGACGCGGGCGGATCTGGGTCGACGACAAGTTCAAGACCAAGGTCGAACACATCTACGCCGTGGGCGATGTCATCGGTTTCCCCGCGCTGGCCGCGACCTCGATGGAGCAGGGACGACTGGCCGCCTACCACGCGTTCGGCGAAGCCTGCGACGGCATCACCGACCTGCAGCCGATCGGGATTTATTCGATTCCCGAGATCTCCTACGTCGGGGCGACCGAGGTGGAACTGACCAAGGACGCGGTGCCCTACGAGGTCGGCGTCGCCCGCTACAAGGAGCTGGCCCGCGGCCAGATCGCCGGGGACTCCTACGGCATGCTCAAGCTGCTGGTGTCGACCGAGGACCGAAAACTGTTGGGGGTCCACATCTTCGGCACGAGTGCCACCGAGATGGTGCACATCGGGCAGGCCGTGATGGGATGCGGCGGCACCGTCGACTACCTGGTCGACGCGGTGTTCAACTACCCGACATTCTCGGAGGCCTACAAGGTGGCCGCGCTCGACGTGACGAACAAGATGCGCGCGCTATCCCAGTTCCGCCGCTAGTTCAGCAGCTGTCGTCGAGGTCGTTCGGCACGGGATCGCCGGGCCCGCCGGCTTCGGCGCGGGCCAGCAGCTGCGCGGTTTGGGCGTCGAACGGGGCCGAGTACGACACGTTCGCGGCGCACCCACCGCGCTCGAAGCCACCGATCAGCCCGGTGAGGGTGGTGCCGCTGACCCACGGCGCGCCGCTGGTGCCGTCGACCAGGCCTTCGCATACCACCGAGGGGAACCCGGCGTCGTTGACCGACGTGCTGGTCTGACAGCCGATCGGCGAGCCGCCGACCCCGGCCGGATAGCCCATCACCGTGACGTGGCTGCCGGGCGGCGGCGCGGTGCCCAGCGTCAGCGCCAAACCGACATGTGATTCGACCGTGGTGCCCGCGTCGTTGCTGACGCGCGCGATCGCGTAATCGGCGTGCGGATCCTTGCCGGCCGTCCAGCGTGGGTCCAGGTAGACGGCGTCGGCCTTCCACACCGCGGCGGGCTGGGCATCGCCGACGAGGCCGGGCGCGAAAGTGATCTTGGCGGCGCCGGCCAAACAGTGCGCCGCCGTGATCATCAGGTTCCCGCCCGTCGAGTGCACGACGGAACCCGTGCAGACGTGCAGCGGCCCGTTGTCGATGAAGATCGCGCCCACGCGCCGGTCCGGATCCACCGGGCCGGCGACCGCCTTCTGCTGGGGCTGGCTCATCCGCTGCACCAACGGGCCGGTGGCCACGGGGACGGTGATGGTGGGGCGCGCATGCTCGGCGGGCCGGTCGCACGACGTCAGCAACGCCGCCACCCCGATCACCGCACATAGCAACACCCTCGGCACGCGCATTTGAGTGCAATCATGCCTGACCACGCGCTCGCAAGCACAATCAACGCGGACACGGTGTGTTGATAGTTTTGCCTGCTCGACGCGGCCGCACGGCGCCGCGCAGATTAAGGTCCGGCACCCGTGCGTTGCAGTATTCGGTGCCCATCGATTTGGGGGACAATGGTTTAGGGCACCCTGGAGAAACCCCCGAAAGGAGGCAACCCCGATGGCCCACGATCAAAACCGGGACGACGGGCTCTATCAGCCAGGGCAGCCCGGCATGTACGAGCTCGAGTTCCCGGCGCCCCAGCTGTCGACGTCCGACGGCCGCGGCCCGGTGCTGGTGCACGCGCTGGAAGGGTTCTCCGACGCCGGTCACGCGATACGCCTGGCCGCCGCGCACCTGAAGGACGCCCTGGACACCGAGCTGGTCGCGTCTTTCGCGATCGACGAACTGCTGGACTACCGCTCCCGGCGGCCGCTGATGACCTTCAAGACCGACCACTTCACCAATTACGACGATCCAGAGTTGAGCTTGTACGCCTTACGGGACAGCGTCGGCACCCCGTTCCTGTTGCTGGCCGGCATGGAGCCGGATCTGAAGTGGGAGCGTTTCGTCACCGCGGTGCGCCTGCTGGCCGAGCGGCTGGGCGTGCGCCGCACGATCGGCCTGGGCACAGTCCCGATGGCAGTCCCGCACACGCGGCCGATCACGCTGACCGCGCACTCCAACGACAAGGAACTGATCGCCGACTTCCAGCCGTGGATCTCGGAGATCCAGGTCCCGGGAAGCGCGTCCAACTTGCTCGAATACCGGATGGCCCAGCACGGCCACGAGGTCGTCGGGTTCACGGTGCACGTGCCGCACTACCTGACGCAGACCGACTACCCCGCGGCCGCCCAGGCGCTGCTCGAGCAGGTGGCGAAGTCCGGGTCGCTGGACCTGCCGCTGTCGGAGCTGACCGAAGCGGCCGCGGAAATCCGGGCCAAAATCGACGAGCAGGTGCAGGCCAGCGCGGAGGTCGCCCAAGTGGTGGCCGCGCTCGAGCGCCAGTACGATGCCTTCATCGACGCTCAGGCAAACAGGTCGTTACTGACTCGCGACGAGGACCTGCCTAGCGGCGACGAGATTGGCGCAGAGTTTGAGCGCTTCCTGGCCCAGCAGGCCGAGAAGAAGTCCGACGACGACGACTCGGGCTAACCGCTCAGAACTGGCCCGACGACGAGGTGGGCGGATGACTGAGCGGAAGCGAAAGAGCAATCTTCGCCCGGTGCGGGAAGTGACCGCGCCAACCCTGCAGTTCCGAACCATCCATGGCTACAAGCGGGCGTTCCGGATCGCCGGCTCGGGCCCGGCCCTGCTGCTGATTCACGGCATCGGCGACAACTCCACCACCTGGAATACGGTGCAGGCCAAGCTCGCCCAGCGTTTCACCGTGATCGCCCCGGATCTGCTGGGCCACGGGCAGTCCGACAAGCCGCGCGCCGACTATTCGGTCGCCGCTTACGCCAACGGGATGCGCGACCTGCTGTCCGTCCTCGACATTGAGCGAGTCACCATCGTGGGTCATTCGCTGGGCGGCGGAGTGGCGATGCAATTCGCCTACCAATTCCCACATCTGGTCGATCGGCTGATTTTGGTCGGCGCCGGCGGCGTCACCAAGGATGTCAACGTCGTCTTCCGGCTCGCCTCGTTGCCAATGGGCAGCGAGGCCCTGGCCCTGCTGCGGCTGCCCCTGGTGCTGCCGACGGTTCAGCTGGCGGGGCGCCTGGCGGGCCTGGCGATCGGGTCGACCGACCTGGGCCGCGACCTGCCCAACGTGCTGCGGATACTGGACGATCTACCCGAACCGACGGCGTCGGCGGCGTTCAGCCGCACCCTGCGGGCCGTCGTGGATTGGCGTGGGCAGATCGTCACCATGCTGGACCGATGTTATTTGACCGAGGCCATCCCCGTGCAGATCATCTGGGGCAGCCGCGACGTCGTGGTCCCCGTCCGCCATGCCCACATGGCACACGCCGCGATGCCCGGCTCCCGGCTGGAGATCTTCCAGCGCTCCGGCCATTTCCCCTTCCACGACGACCCGGCCCGCTTCATCGACGTCGTCCAGCGCTTCATCGACACCACCGAGCCCGCCCAATACGACCAGGCTGCGCTTCGCCAGTTGCTCCGCACGGGCAGCGGCGCGCAGACCGTCTCCGGCCCGGCCGACACCCGCGTCGCGGTCCTCAACGCCATGGGCTCGGACGAACGCAGCGCCACCTGACAATCGCGGCATTGCCCGGGGTCGTACAGTCGGGCCATGGGTATCGACGTCACGGTGCTGCGGGTGTTCACCGATCCGGACCGCAACTTCGGCAATCCCCTCGGCGTGGTCGATGCGAGTCAGATCGACGCCCGTGACCGGCAACGGCTGGCCGCCGAATTGGGCTACAGCGAAACGATATTCGTCGATCTGCCCACCCCCGGCTCCCCCACCGCGCACGCCACGATCTACACGCCGCGAACCGAAATTCCGTTCGCGGGACATCCGACCGTCGGCCTGTCGTGGTGGCTGCGCGACAACGGGATGCCGATCAACACGCTGCGGGTGCCCGCCGGCCTCGTGCAGGTCGGCTACCAGGACGAGCTCACGGTCATCAGCGCACGCTCGGAGTGGGCCCCCGAATTGTTCGTGCACGAATTCGATGCGGTTGACGACCTGCTCGCCGCCGACCCGGCCGATTACCCCGACGACACCGCCCACTACCTATGGGCGTGGATAGATCAAACCGCCGGATCGCTGCGCGCCCGCATGTTCGCCGCGAATCTGGGTGTGCCGGAAGACGAAGCGACCGGCTCCGCGGCGATACGGATCACCGACCACCTCAGCCGCGACCTGCGCATCACGCAGGGCAAGGGCTCGATGATCGAGACGACCTGGAGCCCCGAGGGCTGGGTTCGGGTAGCCGGGCGCGTCGTCAATGACGGTGTGACACAGCTGAATTGAATTCCGCGCGCCACCCGGAGTGGTCAGGCCTTGCGGTGCAACACCGCGGAGAGGTGATGCTGCAGCGGTTGACCGACGGCGCCCATCCGCACCGAGTACGACAGCTCGTCGCCGTCGATGCGCAACGAACGGCCAAGCGCGGACACCTCTTTGGCGGTCGGGGTCAATCCGACGTCGGTGGTGGACAACGCGACCTCGATACGCTCGCCGGTCACCGAATACGTACCCACCTCGATCTCGGTGATGCCACTCGGGTGCGCCAGAACCAGCTCGACGTGACCCGGCTGCGGCACCCGAAGATATCCGGTCTCGGCGTGCAGGGGCTTGCCGTCGGCCACCGCTTTCGTCTTTTGCGCATACGCCAGAAATGGTTTGCCCACGTGGGAGAACACGACTTCCTCGAGATACTCGAAGGGCTGGATTGTCGGGTATTCTCCGGCGCCTCGACCGGCCCAGGTACCGAGCAGGGGCGCCAGCGCCGCGACGTCGGGATGCAAGTCGGCAGGCATGAAAACAGCCTAGCGAGTGGCCGGTTCCGGGTCCGTCGGCACTTGGCGGTGCGCCCGCAGCGCTTCGATCTCGCGCTCGAAATCCTCCGCGGACGAGAACGAGCGGTACACCGACGCGAATCGCAGGTAGGCCACCTCGTCGAGGTCGCGCAACGGCCCGAGGATGGCCAGGCCGACCTCGTGGCTCGGAACCTCGGGCGAGCCCGCGGCGCGTACCGCGTCTTCCACCTGCTGGGCCAGTAGGTTCAGCGCGTCCTCGTCCACTTGCCGGCCCTGGCACGCGCGGCGGACGCCTTTGATGACTTTCTCGCGGCTGAAGGGCTCGGTTACGCCACTGCGTTTGACCACGGCCAGGACCGCGGTTTCCACGGTGGTGAACCGCCGCCCGCATTCGGGACAGGACCGGCGGCGCCGAATCGCCTGGCCTTCATCGGTTTCCCGCGAGTCGATCACCCGGGAATCGGGATGCCGGCAGAACGGACAGTGCATGACCGCTCCTTCGCCGTGCCGATACCTCGCAGAACACTCCGAGCGTACCCGCGCGCCGCCCACCGGGGCCAATACCGCCGCGATAAGGATCCGTCCACCACCGCGGGAGCCGAGCGGCCTTGGCGTAGAGCGGTTTTCGCACCGCACCGCCATGCCGTCAGCCGACCGGCGCGATCAGCGTCTGGCCGGCGTCCAGCGTGGGCGAGTTCAGGTCGTTGAGTTCGCGGATCCGGTCGGCCACCTGGCGAGCGGGCGCGTCCGGCGCCACCCGGTGCGCGACGTCCTGCAGGGACTCCCCGGCTTCGACCCGCACAACGGCCAGCCTGTCGGGCACCGCGGCAGCCGTAGGGCCGGGGTCGCCGTTGGCCTGCTGCCCGAGGTTCGCGACCAGCCCCAGCCACAGGGTGATCAGCCCGGCGAGCAGGGCCAGCCCGAGCGTCGTCAGCAGCGTGGCGGGACGCTTGCGATGCGGCGCGACCGACATCGCGACGCCGGTGCCGTGGTAGCGCATGGGCGCGCCGGCCGGCCGTGACGAGCGTGGACGGCGGGAGCGCACCACGCGTGCCCCGTCGTAGCGGGGACAGTCGACCAGCCCACTGGCCGGGCGCCGGGTGCCGCAGGTCCGCGGCGAGACTGTGTGGATGACTGTCATGTCCGTTCCTCCGGTCAACTAAATCCTCGCTCGTGTGTTCGACTATAGTCGCTCGTGTGTTCGAACCCGAACATTTGAGCGAAGCGTGTCGGACGAGCGAAACGTTAGACCCCGGCACCGACAAGTTCGTCGCCGATCGTCGGTCACCACCCCTGACATGCAGGAGAAGTACCCGCTCGGGTCGAGAGTTACACGCGTGTGATTCATTCGTTGTAGGGTCTTGATTCACCAGCCGTAGGGTCTTCGGGCCCCTATCGGCAGCGTCGCGACACGCCAGTCGAACACATGTTTGATTCTTGGTCGCCGGGGGGCTACATTCAGTGCCATGAGCGACAGCAACGACACTTCCGCCGGCGCGGCCGGCCGGTTGCATTCCGTGGATCCATCGCTTACCGAGCGGCAGCGCACCATCCTCAAGGTCATCCGCGAGTCGGTGACCAGCCGCGGTTACCCGCCGAGCATCCGCGAAATCGGCGATGCCGTCGGTCTGACGTCGACGTCGTCGGTGGCTCACCAGCTGCGCACCCTGGAACGCAAGGGGTACCTGCGCCGCGACCCGAACCGGCCCCGGGCCGTCGACGTCCGCGGTGTCGACGACGTCCCGGCGGCGGCGGTGCCCGTCACCGAAGTCGCCGGCTCGGACGCGCTGCCGGAACCCACCTTCGTCCCCGTGCTCGGGCGCATCGCGGCCGGCGGGCCGATCCTGGCCGAAGAGGCGGTCGAGGACGTCTTCCCGCTGCCCCGCGAGTTGGTCGGCGAGGGCGCCCTGTTCCTGCTCAAGGTGGTCGGCGACTCGATGGTCGAAGCCGCGATCTGTGACGGTGACTGGGTGGTGGTGCGGCAGCAGAATGTCGCAGACAACGGCGACATCGTCGCCGCCATGCTCGACGGCGAGGCCACCGTCAAGACTTTCAAGCGCGCGGGCGGTCAGGTGTGGCTGATGCCGCACAACCCCGCGTTCGATCCCATCCCCGGCAACGAGGCGACCGTGCTCGGCAAGGTCGTCACGGTGATCCGCAAGATTTAGCGACCGGGGTCAGTCGGCCTTCGTGAAGCCGTTGGCCTGGGCGACTTCTTCGCTGGACATCCAGATTTCGGCGAGCGTGTCCTGGTAGAGCACGCTGTCGGGGGTGTAGTACAGACCGAAGCTGGCGTTGACCTTGATGGGATATCCGTCCGGCATCTGATACGGGTCATCCAACGGCAGGTGGATGGTCGGGCGTCCGGCCGGGCCCGGTCCCTCGTCGGCGTCGACGGCGGCATGCCGCCCGGGCCTCGGCCCGGCGGCGGCCACGACGCCCGGGGCCGCGACGTCCGGGGCGGTGTGCGCGACCGCGACGTCGGGATAGACAACATCCGAATCGACCGGCTCCGGCGCCGCGGCGGGGTACGCGTCGTCCGGATGGGCGGCATCCGCTGGGGTATGCGGAACGGCCACGTCCGGATATTCGGCTTCTTCGGCCTCGGCGGCTTCATCGACGTCGAGATAGGCCGGTTCGTCCTCTTCCGGATAGGCGGCCTCCGGATACGCGGCTTCCGGATAGGCGGCCTCCGGATACGCAGGCTCCGGGTAGGCGGGCTCGGGGTAGCCGGCCTCGGGATAGTCGGATTCGGCGAGAACGTCCTCCGACACGACGGGTATGGAATCGGTGTCCACAGCGTCGGGGTCTACCTCCTCGATCCCCGACCGGTCCGCGTCCTCCTCGGGCATGGGCGGCGATTCCCCGCCGTATTCCGCGGCGACCTCGTCGCCGCGCGACCAGCTGACCCGCGACCCGGACTCGTCGCCGGGCTCTTCGGACGGTTGCGGCTCGCCGAACAGGAAGTGGTCGGTGGCGGCCTCGGCGTTCGGGTGGGCGTGCTCGTGGGCTTCCTCTCGCGCGTCCGCGGAGGCGTAGTCGTCGCCGTAGTCATGGCCCCAATGCCCGTCGGCGACAGCGTCGTAACCGCCGAGGTCGGCGTCGCGGTCGTGCTGGTAGGCGGCGGCGGCCGCCGCGGCCTCCCGGCGGGCGCGGCGCCGGCGCAACCCGAACGGCAGAAACGCCAGCAGCGCGAGCACTATCGCGACCGGAATGATGACCAGCAGATACCACGAATGCCAGGCGAACTTCTTGGAGTGGGGCGGCATCGCCGCGCTGCTCGGCTGGTTCTGCCCCGACACCTGCAGGCCGGACAGCAACGGCGCCAGGTTGGACGGGTCGGTGGTGAACGTGTTCTTCGCGCGGTTCCACGAGATCTTGCCGCCGGCGAACTTCTGGGAGATCACGTCGCCGTCCACGGCTTGGTCGCCGACCGGCGCACCCAGCTTGCCGCTGGCACCGCGAAGCTTGTCCCACGCGGCCTTCATCGCACCGCGGACAACGAATGCGCCGTGCTCGCGTGTCCAGAAGATCACCGGCTTGTCGGCCGCGGCGAAGGTGCAGCTTCGGCTGGAGGGGATACCGCCGTCGGACTCGTTGGCGATCGGGAACCCCAGGTCGCTGCTGACGGGCCCACCGGCCGACTCGTACTTGGCCAGAATGTCGCTCTCGATAGCGCTTGCGCCGGTGGCCGGGCTGAAAAACACCTTGCCGCCGGCGAAATTCTGGGCGACTCCGTCACCGCCGATGGGATATTGCGCGCCCTGCTTGGCGCCCAGCGGGCCGGAGGCGCCGCCCGCGGCACGCCAGGCCATGTTGATGGCCGCGGTGGGATCGATCGCCACCTGCAGACCCTTGAGTTGGTCGGCCAATGCGGGCGGGGTGGTGGTGAAGTCCTTGGTTTTGCGGTTCCAGGAGATTTGACCGCCGGTGAACTTCTGCGAAGTGACCTCGCCGTCGTAGGTTTCATCGCCGGCCGGTGCGCCGAGGACGCCGCCGGAGCTGCCGAGTTTGTCCCACGCCGCGTTCATGGCGCCGCGCACCACGAACGCGCCGTGCACGGCCGTCCAAAAAATCACGGGCTTGTCGCTGGCGGCGAAGGTCGCCACCCGGCTGTCTGGTCCCGCGAGGCCGGGGACCTCGTTGATGGTCGGGAATCCCAGATCGCTGTTGACCGGGCCGCCGAGCGCCTCGTATTTGTCCAGGATCGGCCCGTACACGAACTTGGCGCCGGTGTCGGTGGTGTAGAACATCTTGCCGCCGTCGAAGTCCAGGACGAATCCGTCACCGGCCGGGTAGACGTCGCCCTTCCGGGCGCCCAGCGGTGATCCGTCGCCGCCGGCCTTCTCCCACGCCGCCATCATGGCGGCCTCGGCGTCGCCGATCGGGGATGCCAAGGCTCCGGGTGCCAGGAATGCCGCGGCCACGACGGCGGCCGCCATGCTGATCAGCGCGCGCCCGAATAGCCTGCGCAATCGACCTCCCTGCCCGTTCACCAAGCCTCCCAGCCGACGGATAGGCCCCGGTTTGTGGCCATGCCCGCATCCTGCAGACCCTGCGAGCGGGTGATACCCCCACCGCGAGTGACTAACCCGCGGGGGTACGCATTATCGCCGGGCTCGCATAACTTTGCTCCAGCGAGCAGAAAATGCGAAGCCGAATCACGAATTTTGCAAAAACGGATACCGCTCCGATGTCGAAATGATGCACGACGGCACCCATGTCGCGACCGGCCGGCATCCAAACGCATGTGCCGACGGTACGCGAGGCCGTCAATTGGTCCGGAATCTACCCGGCCAAAACAGCGATACGCGAAATAGATCAATTTGCCGGGCGGTCACATTTCGTTGGCCGCCAACGCGATTGCGTCCCGCACGATACGTCGAGGGGGCCGCCTCCCGGGCTAGACACCCAGGCCGCGGCCGATGATCTCCTTCATGATCTCGGTCGTGCCACCGTAGATCGTCTGAACCCGCGCATCGAGATAGGCACGCGCGACCGGGTATTCGCGCATGTAGCCGTATCCGCCGTGCAGCTGCAGGCAACGGTCGATCAGGTGCACCTGCTTCTCGGTCGAGTACCACTTGGCCATCGCGGCCTGCTCGGCCGTCAGCTTCTCCTCGAGATGCAGCCGGATGAACTCGTCGACCATGACGCGCACCACTGTGGCCTCGGTCGCCAGCTCGGCGAGCACGAAGCGACTGTTCTGGAAGCTGCCGATCGGTTTGCCAAAAGCCTTGCGCTCCTTGGTGTATTGCACGGTGTGGTTCAGTACCGTTTCCATCGCGGCGGCCGCCATGATCGCGATCGAGATCCGCTCCTGCGGCAGGTTCTGCATGAGGTAGATGAACCCCTTGCCCTCCTCGCCGAGAAGGTTTTCCGCCGGAACGTGGACGTCGGTGAACGACAACTCCGCGGTGTCCTGCGCGTCCAACCCGATCTTGTCCAGGTGGCGGCCGCGTTCGAAGCCCTTCATGCCGCGCTCGACGACGAGCAGCGAAAAGCCCTGCGCGCCCATGTCGGGATCCGTCTGCGCCACCACGATCACCAGATCCGAGTTGATCCCGTTGGTGATGAACGTCTTTGAGCCGTTGAGCACGTAGTGATCGCCGTGCTTGACGGCCCGGGTCTTGATGCCCTGTAGGTCGCTGCCGGTGCCCGGCTCGGTCATCGCGATCGCCGTGATCAACTCCCCGCTGCAGAACTTAGGCAGCCAGCGCTGCTTCTGCTCCTCGGTGGCCAGGCGCAGCAGGTAGGGCGCCACCACGTCGTTTTGCAGGCCGAATCCGATGCCGCTGTAGCGCCCGGCGGTGGTCTCCTCGGTGACGATCGTGTTGTACCGGAAGTCGGGGTTGCCGCCGCCGCCGTACTCCTCGGGCACGGCCATGCCGAGAAAGCCCTGTTTGCCCGCCTCGAGCCACACTTCGCGGTCGACGATCTTCGCCTTCTCCCATTCGTCGTGATACGGCGCGACGTGGCGATCGAGGAAGGCGCGGTAGGACTCGCGGAACAAATCGTGCTCGGGCTCGAAAAGAGTGCGCTGGTACTTGACGGCACCGCTCATAACTGACCTCCGGCGACGGGGACTCTGCCGCCCAAGATATACCAACCAGACGGTTGGTCGGCGGCTGGGCGGCCGTGCGCGGCCGAGGCTTATTTCGCCGAGAACTCGCGCAGGCTCGCGGCCAGCGCGACCGGAACGCGGGCCACCAGGCGAGTGCCCTGCGAGTTGTGCTCGGCCTGCTGCACCCGACCGTCGGCGTGCACGCGGGCCACCAGGTCGCCACGGTCGTAGGGGATCACGACGTCGACGGCGGTGTCGGTGGGAGCCGCGAGTTCGGCGATCCGGCGGCGCAGGGCGTCGATGCCGTCGCCGGTGCGCGCGGACACGAACAGCGCCCCGGGCAAACCGTGGCGAAGCTTGGCCAGCATCAGATCGCTAGCGGCGTCCACCTTGTTCACCACCAGCAGCTCCGGCGGCGCGGCGCCGTCGTAGTCGGCAAAGACTTCCGAAACCACCTGCCGCACCGCATTGATCTGGGCAAACGGGTTGACGTCGGAGCCGTCGACAACGTGCAACAGCAGGTCGGCGTCGACGACCTCCTCGAGCGTGGAGCGGAACGCCTCGACCAGCTGGGTGGGCAGGTGCCGCACGAACCCGACCGTGTCGGTCAGCACGAACGGCCGAGCCCATTTCGTTCCGGGGTCGAACTCCGCGCGCCGGGTGGTGGGCTCCAGCGTCGCGAACAACGCATCCTCCACCAGCACGCCGGCCCCAGTCAGCGCGTTGAGCAGGCTGGACTTGCCCGCGTTGGTGTATCCGACTATGGCGATCGACGGGATGTCGCTGCCGAGCCGGCGGCTGCGCTGGGTGTCGCGAGCCTGCTTCATCGCCTTGATCTCGCGGCGCAGCTTGGACATCCGCTCGCGGATGCGGCGCCGGTCCGTCTCGATCTTGGTCTCACCGGGACCGCGCAGGCCCACGCCGCCGCCGCTGCCGCCGGCGCGACCACCGGCCTGCCGAGACATCGACTCGCCCCAGCCGCGCAGCCGCGGGAGCATGTACTCCATCTGGGCCAGCGACACCTGCGCCTTGCCTTCCCGGCTGGTGGCGTGCTGGGCGAAGATGTCGAGGATCAGCGCGGTGCGGTCGATGACCTTGACCTTGACGGCCTTCTCCAGCGCGGTCAGCTGCGCCGGTGATAGTTCACCGTCGCAGATGACAGTGTCCGCGCCGGTCGCCAGGACGACCTCGCGCAATTCCTGCGCCTTGCCCGAGCCGATGTACGTGGACGGGTCGGGTTTGTCGCGGCGCTGGATCAGGCCTTCGAGCACCAGCGAGCCAGCGGTCTCGGCCAGG
The DNA here is from genome assembly GCF_001954215.1 of Mycobacterium sp. IS-2888. Lineage (NCBI taxonomy): Bacteria > Bacillati > Actinomycetota > Actinomycetes > Mycobacteriales > Mycobacteriaceae > Mycobacterium > Mycobacterium sp. IS-2888. The sequence continues at coordinate 42,469 of NZ_MBET01000053.1, read as the reverse complement.
GCGGCCAGCTCGGCCAGGCTCGCCTGGTTGTCGGCGGCGCTCCCCTGCGTCCACACGCCGACCAGCACCACGCGCTCCAGCCGGAGCTGGCGGTACTCGACCTCGGAAATGTCGGCCAGCTCGGTCGATAGCCCGGCGACGCGGCGCAGCGCCGATCGGTCTTCGAGGGCAAGCTCGCCCGCGCTGGGTTCTAGATCCGGCTGATCGTGGAAGGGAGTTTCGGGATGAGTCATAGGCAATTAGCAATAGTGCACGCTAAATCGGTTGCGCGCACCCGATTTAACGCTGCTGTGCGCGCCACCATTCCTCGCTGATCTCGCCGCGGGCCACCAGCACCGACGGCCCGCGCAGGTAGCTGGTGGCGTCGGTGATGGTGACCGTGACATCGCCGCCCGGCACCCGTACGGTCAGCGTCCCGGTGTCCGCACCGGCATCGGCCAGCGCGGCGACCGCGGCGGCGACGGTCCCCGTGCCGCAGGATCGGGTTTCGCCCACCCCGCGCTCGTGGACCCGCATGTGTGTCACCCCGCCGGCCGCCGGGGTGAGGATTTCGATGTTGACGCCGTCGGGGAATTGCGCGCGGTCGAACTGCACCGGGGCGGCCACGTCCAGCGCGGCGAGCTCGCCGGGACTCAGCCGCGGATCCACGCACGCCAGGTGCGGGTTGCCCACGTCGACCGCCAGCCCGGTGAATCGCTTGCCGCCGACGACCGCCGCAAACGCGTCCCCGCCGCTGCCCAGCCGGTTGGCCTTACCCATGTCGACGGTGACGTCGGCCTCGGTCGCGTCGGCGTGATGCAGGGTGACCGGACGCGCGCCGGCCAGCGAGCCGACGACGAACTCGTCGCGCGACTCCAAGCCGCCGACCCGCAGGTAGTGCGCGAAGACCCGTACCCCGTTGCCGCACATCTGAGCGATCGATCCGTCGGCGTTGCGGTAGTCCATGTACCAGTCGTTCGACCCAACACCGTCGGGCCGGCGCTCGAGCACCCCGGCGGCCACCGCCGCGTCGGCGGTGGTGATCCGCAGCACCCCGTCGGCGCCCAATCCGCGGCGCCGGTCGCACAACGCGGCCACCAACGGCGGGGTGAGCGCCAATTCGGCGCCGACGTCGGGCAGCAGCACGAAATCGTTTTGCGTGCCGTGCCCCTTAGCGAAGATCACCAGCTCAGGATACGTGCCGCCATGCCTGCACCGCTTCGTCGACGAGCCGGGTGCGGTCGGCTTCCCCTTTTTCAGACTCGAGCCAGTGCACCCGGTGATCGCGGCGGAACCAGGAGCGCTGCCGCCGCACGTACCGTCGGGTGCCGACGTACGTCTGCTCGCGCGCGTCGCGCAGGTGCTCCGGCCCGCCGCCGGCGTCCAGCGCGGCGAGCACCTGGGCGTAGCCCAGCGCACGCGAGGCGGTGACCCCGTCGCGCAGGCCCCGTTTCAGCAGCGCGCGTACCTCGTCGACCAGGCCTTGCTCGAACATCGTATCGGTGCGGCGGGCCAATCTCTCGTCGAGAAGCGTTGTATCGCAGTCCAATCCGACGATGACGGTGCCCCAGCGTGGAGTGCCGATGCGCGGCGCGGACGCGGCGAACGGCCGCCCGGTGAGCTCCACCACCTCGAGCGCCCGTACCGTGCGTCGGCCGTCGGTGGGCAGGATCGCGGCGGCCGCCGCCGGGTCGCGCCGGGCCAGCTCGGCGTGCAGCGGCCCTACCCCCTCCTCCGCGAGCCGCCGCTCCCAGCGCGCACGCACCGCGGGATCGGTCGCGGGGAACGACCAGTCGTCTAGCAGCGACTGGATGTAGAGCATCGAGCCGCCGACCACCACCGGCAGCGCGCCCCGGGCGGCGATCGCGTCGATGTCGGCGGCGGCGGCCCGCTGGTAGCGGGCGACGGTCGCGGTCTCGGTGACGTCGAGCACATCGAGCTGGTGGTGCGGGATGCCGCGGCGGGCCTCGACGGGCAGCTTGGCGGTTCCGATATCCATGCCGCGATAGAGCTGCATCGCGTCGGCGTTGACGATCTCCGCCTGGATGCCGAGGCGCTCGACCCGTTCTGCGAAGTCGAGCGCCAGCTGCGACTTGCCGGTACCGGTGGGGCCGACGATCGCGAGCGGTCGCACGGCTTGGCTCACGGCTGCCAGGCGCCGACGAAGTAGCCCACCCCGTAGGGCGCTCCCCGGTAGAGCTCCTTGGCCGATCGCGGCCCGGGTTCGGCCAGCCCGGCGAGCACCTGGAAGGCGACCCGGCCCTGGATCTCGGGCGGCACCCGGGTCAATGCGGCGGCGTCGCCGTTTGCCAGCGCGTCGTCGAGGGCCAGCTGGGCGTCGGCGTTGCCGGGGTCATAACCGCCGGGCGCGCTCGGTGTCAGGGTGTTGGCGCCGTCGGCGACGACCAACACGCCCACCGGGTCGGGCGCCCGGTCGATCGCGGCGCGCAGTTGTCGGCCACGCGTCAGCGCGGCGTCGGCGTCATGGTCGTCGCGGTAGACGTGGACCCGCGCGCTGACCTCGGGGCGGACCTGCCCGCGGACCCAGCCCGCGAGCAGCGCGCACAGGGGCATCTCGGCGGGCGGCTCGGCTGGTGGCTCGGCTGCGGTTAGGGGCGACAGCCGGACTGGCACGTCGGCGCCGAAGCCCGCGAAGGTACCCACGCCGTCGGGACCGAGGATGTCGTCCGCTCGGCCCGTCCCGACGACGATCCAGCGCGGCGGCAGCAGGGCGGCCGCGGCAAGGGCCGCCGCGACCACGTCGGCCATCTCGGCGGCGGCCGTTCCGGCGAGCTGCGGGACAAGCACCGGCGCCGAGGGAATGATCGCGATGGCGCTCAGCACGCCACCAAACTAACGGACGGATCGACGACGCGGGACGCGTCAGGTGATCGTCCGGCTTTCCTCCGAAGGGGCCGCATCGCTCTGCGGGGGTTCGTCCTGCGCCGCCGGAGTGCGTTTGAGGTCGCGCCCCGTCTCCGCCGCGATCGACGCGGCCTCCCCGCGGGCCAGCGCCACCGTCGCGACAATGACCATAGCCACGGCCGCGACCAGCACGAACGCCTGGGGCCCGTGGGCGTCGAATGTCTCGCCGAGAAGAAACACCCCGAGTATCCCGCCCACCAGCGGCTTGGCCACGGTCATCGTCGGCAGCGACGCGGTCAACGCCCCAGCACGGAAGGCCGACTGCTGGAAAATCATCCCGGCCAACATCAGCACCAGCCACGGAAAGAACTCGGGCGAAGTCAGGGCGGCGCCCAGGCCTTCTTCGAGCAGTTCGACGAGGCCCTTGGTCAGCACCGCGAACAACGCCAATGACGAACCCGCCACCAGCGCCAGCAGCACGGCCGCGACCGGGCGACCTGACCAGATGCGCGCCCCGAGCAAACACAACACCAGGATGGGACCCATCACCAGAGCCACGATGATCCACTGGGACAGCGCCCCCCGCTGCTGGCCGACCGTCGGGTCGCCCACGATGATGACCACCGCCAAAGAGCCTGCCAGCACGATCGCCCAGATCCACTCCCAGCGGGTGACCCGGTGCCCGGTCAGCCGCGAATAGATCGGCAGGGCAAACAGCAGCGCGGTCACCTGCAGCGAGGTCACCAAGACCACCGATCCCCACGCCAGGGCCCCGGCCTGCAGGCTGTAGTTGACGATCGCCGCCAGGCCGCCCAACCACCACCGCTTGTCGCGCAACGACATACGGAACAGCTCGAGGTGCCCGACGTGTTTGTCGGTGATTTCGTGTGCGGATCGCTGCCGGATGACGTCGCCGATCGCGGAGGCCAGTGCCGCGCACAAGGCAATCAGTGCCGCGACGTCCACTTTGGACATGGGAACCCCCTCACCAGCGCTCCCCCAAAGCTTTCCGTACACGTGCAGTTCTAGACGGGTTCACGCACCACAGTAGTTCGACTGTAGTTCGACAGCGGCATCATCTCGACAACATCCCAGCGCCAGCCATCACTTTAGAGGGGCCAAGGTGGCCGCGCACGGTCCGCCAAGCTGCTTGAATACTCTGGGAAGCGCTTAGGGAGTATCGGTGCCGCTACGCGCGGCAGGCGCGCGGAACACCAACCGCGCGAAGGTGGCAAAGGGCAGGTGACGAGCGATGACCGCTGACGAGCCCCGTATCAGCGATTCACCAAAGCCGTCGCCGCGTCCGGGACCACGGCCCGGTCCGCGCCCAACTTCGCGGCCCGCGATCCACCCGGTCGCCGTGCCCCCGTCGAGCGATCCGCACCAGTTCGGACGCGTCGACGACGACGGCACCGTCTGGCTGATCAGCGCGGCGGGCGAACGCGTCGTCGGCTCCTGGCAGGCCGGCGACCGCGAGGCCGCTTTCGCCCACTTCGGCCGGCGCTTCGATGACCTCGCCACCGAGATCACGCTGATGGAGGAGCGGCTGGCGTCGGGCACCGGCGATGCCCGCAAGATCAAAGCCCACGCATCCGAACTGGCCGAGACGCTGCCGACCGCGTGCGTGCTGGGCGACATCGACGCGCTCGCGGGCCGGCTGTCGACGCTGCTCGAGCACGCCGGGGCGGCGGCGGCCGCCGACAAGTCCCGCCGCGAGGAGCATCGCGCCGCCCAGACCGCCCGCAAGGAGGCGCTGGCGGCCGAGGCCGAGGACCTGGCCGCTAACTCGACCCACTGGAAGATCGCCGGCGACCGCCTGCGGGCGATTCTCGACGAGTGGAAGACGATCAGCGGCCTGGACCGCAAGGTCGACGACGCGCTGTGGAAGCGCTATTCCGCGGCCCGCGAAGCCTTCAACCGGCGCCGGGGCGCCCACTTCGCCGAGCTGGACCGCGAGCGATCGGGGGTTCGGGAGTCCAAGGAGCGGCTCTGCGAACGGGCCGAGGAGCTGTCCGATTCGACGGACTGGACCGCGACGAGCGCGGAGTTCCGCAAGCTGCTCTCCGAGTGGAAGGCGGCGGGCCGGGCCAGCAGGGACGTCGACGACGCCCTGTGGCGTCGCTTCAAGGCCGCCCAGGACACGTTTTTCACCGCGCGCAATGCCGCTGCGGCGGAAAAGGATTCGGAATTACGGGCCAATGCCGTCGCCAAGGAGGCGCTGCTGGCCGAGGCGGAGAAGCTCGACACGAGCAATCACGACGCGGCCCGGGCGGCGCTGCGATCGATCGCGGAGAAATGGGACGCGATCGGCCGAGTCCCCCGGGAGCGCTCCGCCGAGTTGGAGCGGCGGCTGCGGGCGGTCGAGAAAAAGGTGCGCGACGCCGGTGAATCGGATTGGTCCGATCCCCAGGCGCAGGCCCGCGCCGAGCAGTTCGCGACCCGTGCCGAGCAATACGAACAGCAGGCGCGCAAGGCCGAGGCGGCCGGCCGCACCAAGGAAGCCGAGGAGGCCAAAGCCAACGCGGCGCAGTGGCGGCAGTGGGCCGAAGCGGCGGCCGAGGCGCTGACGCGGCGGACCTAGCCCTCGGGATCCTCGCGTTTGTCGCCGGCATCGTTGGGGGCAGTGTCGGGGGCGTCGTTCGTGTCGAGGCTGTCCAGCAGCGTCTTCGACTGCTGCTGCGCCGCGATCCGGCGCCGTTGCTCTTCGGCCGCGAGTTGCACGATGGTGCGGGCCCACACCACCCGGGCCCAGTGAAACGTCAACAGAATCACCGTGATCCATGCCACGATCAGGCCCACACCCGGGCCGGGATGACCGGCGGCCACGGTCTGGCGCGACCACACCGCCAGCAGGCCGGCGCCGCTGGCGATCGCCGTGCCCGCCAGCGCGATCCACGCCAGCGCCCAGCGCCGGGTCAGCAATGCCAGCGTCGAGAATCCGACGCCGAAGACCAGCGCCAGCCAGGCGAACACCCGCAACGGCAGGCCCAGCGCGGCCGCACTGGCGCCGTGGCTGGAAAACAGGACATCCCATCCCCGCACGGCGCCGGTGTGCGGCAGGATGAACGAGCCCAGCAGCACGAATACCAGGATGGCGACGACGAATGCCCTTGGGCCGGGCTCGATCTCACGCGCGACGCGGCGTTCCGCGGCCTCGATTTCGGCACGCAGGGCGTCGATGTCGGCGTGTTCTTTTTTCTGTTCGTTCATAGGGCGCATCCAAGCGGTTGGGCGGTTGCGCCGGACGGCCCCACAGCGGGCATGCCGAGACCGACGCCGCGCGGCCGTTGTCCTGCGGAGTCACCGGCCCGCGTGCGGCGGTGGGTCAGCACCCCGGCGTCCGCGACGAGGTGGTGCGGCGCGGCCCCGGTGATCGCCGTGGTGACGATGTCGCCGGGCCGCACCGCCGTGTCGGCGGAAAAGTGCACCAGGCGGCCGTCGCGGGCGCGTCCGGTCATGCGCGACGTCCGGCTGTCCTTGCGCCCTTCGCCGGTGGCCGCGAGCAACTCGACGGTCTGCCCGATCAGCGCGCGGTTGCCCTCCAGCGAGATCTGCTCCTGCAGCTCGACCAGCCGCTCGTAGCGTTCCTGCACAACAGGTTTCGGGATCTGGCCGTCGAGTTCGGCGGCCGGGGTGCCGGGCCGTTTGGAGTATTGGAAGGTGAACGCGGCCGCGAACCGGGCCTGCCGCACCACGTCGAGTGTGGCCGCGAAATCCTCTTCGGTCTCACCCGGAAATCCGACGATCAGGTCGGTCGTGATGGCCGCGTGCGGCATCGCCGCCCGAACGCGGTCGATGATGCCGAGATAACGATCGGCCCGGTACGAGCGCCGCATCGCGCGCAGCACCCGGTCGGATCCGGACTGCAGCGGCATGTGCAGGGCGGGGCACACGTTCGGCGTCTGCGCCATCGCCTCGATGACGTCGTCGGTGAATTCGGCCGGATGCGGGGAGGTGAACCGGACGCGTTCCAGCCCGTCGATTTCTCCGCAGGCGCGCAGCAGCTCGGCGAAGGCGCCGCGATTCCGCGGCAGCTCGGGGTCGGCGAAGGACACCCCATAGGCGTTGACGTTCTGGCCGAGCAGCGTCACTTCGAGCACGCCGTCGGCCACCAGCGACCTCACCTCGGCCAGAATGTCGTCCGGACTGCGGTCGACCTCCTTGCCGCGCAGCGACGGGACGATGCAGAAGGTGCAGCTGTTGTTGCACCCGACGGAGATGGAAACCCAAGCGGCATAGGCGGATTCGCGGGCGCTGGGCAGTGACGACGGAAATTGCTGCAGCGCCTCGGCGATCTCCACCTGGGCGACCTTGTTGTGCCGGGCGCGGTCGAGCAACGTGGGCAGCGATCCGATGTTGTGGGTGCCGAAGACGACGTCGACCCACGGCGCCTTGCGCAGCACCGCGTCTCGATCCTTTTGGGCCAGGCAGCCACCGACCGCGATCTGCATATCGGGATTGCCGCGCTTGCGCGGAGCCAGATGGCTGAGGTTGCCGTAGAGCTTGTTGTCGGCGTTCTCGCGCACGGCGCAGGTGTTGAAGACCACGACGTCGGCGTCGGTCCCTTCGGCGGCCCGCCGATAGCCGGCCGCCTCGAGCAGCCCGGCCAGCCGTTCGGAATCGTGCACGTTCATCTGGCAGCCGTAGGTGCGCACCTGATAAGTACGCGCCCCCGAAACGTCACGGGCCACCGTCGAAGTCACGGGGCCATGGTACGGCGACCGGCTCCCACCGGATTAATCCGCAGCTACACCCGCCGGCGCTCCCGTTCGGCGGCCAGCTCGGCGAGGACGACCTCGCAGGCCAGGTTCTGGCCGTAGCCACGCCGCGCCAGCATCCCGACCAGCCTGCGGCTCACCTTTGTGTCGTCGCCGGCCAGCGTCTCGCGCCGCAGCTTGGCCCGCACCAATTGCTCCGCCCGGTCGCGCTCGGCGCCGGCGTCGATCCCGGCCAACGCCGCGGTGATCGCGTCGTTGTCGACGCCCTTGGTGTGCAGCTCGGCGGCCAGGGCGCGCCGGCTCTTGCCGGCCCTTGCCCGCCGGGACGCCACCCACTGTTGGGCGAACTCGGCGTCGTCGATCAGGCCCACGGACGCCAGTCGATCCAGCACTCGGGTGCTGACGTCGTCGGGGTATCCGCGTCTAGCCAGCTGACCGGACAGCTCGGCCCGGGTGCGCGATCTCGCGGTGAGCAGGCGCAGGCACAACGCCCGCGCCTGCTCCTCGCGAGAGGGCTCAGAAGTCGACGGGGGCGGGCAGGACACCATCGGCTGAGGGGTCATCGGTCACGACCGCGCCAATGCCAAGCTTTTCCTTGATCTTCTTCTCGATCTCGTTGGCGATGTCGGCGTTCTCCATAAGGAAAGTGCGAACATTCTCCTTGCCCTGGCCGAGCTGCTCGCCCTCGTAGGTGAACCAGGAACCGGACTTGCGGATGAAGCCCTGATCCACGCCCATGTCGATCAGCGAGCCCTCCCGGCTGATCCCCCGGCCATAGAGGATGTCGAATTCGGCCTGCTTGAACGGCGGCGCCACCTTGTTCTTGACGACCTTGACCCGGGTGCGGTTACCGACCGCATTGGTGCCGTCCTTGAGCGTCTCGATCCGGCGCACGTCCATGCGCACCGATGCGTAGAACTTCAAAGCCTTTCCACCCGTGGTGGTTTCAGGACTGCCGAACATCACCCCGATCTTCTCGCGGAGCTGGTTGATGAAGATCGCCGTGGTTCCCGAATTGTTCAGCGCGCCAGTCATTTTCCGCAGCGCCTGGCTCATCAGCCGGGCCTGCAGCCCGACGTGGCTGTCCCCCATCTCGCCTTCGAGTTCCGCGCGCGGCACCAGGGCCGCGACCGAGTCGATGACCAGGATGTCCAGCGCGCCGGAGCGGATCAGCATGTCGGCGATCTCCAGCGCCTGCTCACCGGTGTCGGGCTGGCTGACCAGCAGCGAATCGGTGTCGACGCCGAGCTTCTTGGCGTAGTCGGGGTCCAGGGCGTGCTCGGCGTCGATGAACGCCGCGACGCCGCCGGCGGCCTGGGCGTTGGCCACCGCGTGCAGCGCGACGGTGGTCTTACCCGAGGACTCCGGACCGTAGATCTCCACGACCCTGCCGCGCGGCAGGCCGCCGATGCCCAGGGCCACGTCCAGTGCGATGGATCCGGTCGGGATGATCGAGATCGGCTGACGCGTCTCGTCGCCGAGACGCATCACCGAGCCTTTGCCGTAGCTCTTTTCGATCTGGGCCATCGCCAGGTCGAGAGCCTTCTCGCGGTCGGGGGCTTGCGTCATGGTGCCTCTTCCTATCGTCGGTGTGTTCGGTGACCGGTATCGGTCGGTTGGCCGTGACCCTAGGCGCGGGGTCCGACAAGTCTCCGAACGCTCACCACAGTAGCCGAACACGTGTTCGATTCAAGAGGACACGCCGGGCGCGGTAACGGCGTATGGCAACATTTGCTACCGAAAGGCGCTGACGGGGCCAAAGCAGCCTGCTAAAGCCGAGGAAACCGGTGTGAATCCGGTGCGGTCCCGCCACTGTGATCGGGGACGGACACGTCCTGACCCGAGAGCCAGATACTCACCGTCAGCGCTTCCTCATGACAACTGGGGCGGATTTCCCCGGAGAGGTTTGGTCGCGCATGGACATTTCTGCCGAGCTGGCCGAAATATCTTCTTACAAAATGTTTTTCACCTTCACTGTCGGGGGCGACGCAGCGGGATGGCATCCGGTCGGGCAGTCCTACGCCGACGGTTTCAGTGATCTGATCGACGCCACCGCCCGGCGCTATCGCACGTCGGACCTGCGGATCGCCGCCTCGCAGGTTCATCTCGGCCACGCCACCCGCCTGTGGTCACCGGTGCTGGCGTGCGCGCTGGGGCACGGGGTCGTTCCGGATCTCAAAGGCCTGCAGCGCGCCGACGACGCGGCGCAACTTCGAATGCCCGAGCCCGTCGGACAAGCCGTCGACTCGCCCTCCGCGGGTTTGCTGTACCGCATCGTCGTGAAACAACACATGAAGCCGTTCGCCGCCAGCCTGCGGGTCAAACTGGCCCCCGCCCTGCTCGCGGGCAACATCGCGTCCGCACTCATGGGAGCGTCGCGAGCCCTGCTCTCGGCCCGGCCCGATCTGCGCGGCCCCATCCTGGAGATCACCGAATCACTGCTGGGCACCGGCATGTTGGCCGGATGCGGTGTGATCACCAGCACGCACCTGGGTTTCAGGCGTCGCAGCTGCTGCCTCTTCTATCGCGTCCCCGGGAAGTCCGTGTGCTCCGATTGCGTGTTTCGCCGGATACGCCGTAGCAACAGATGAACGTGCGTAGTCGCTCACCCCTAAGCGCGGGGCTTCACCCCTAAGCGCGGCTCACCACTGGTCGCGGGGCACGTCGAAGTCGACGCACAGCGCCCGCCAGACGTCGCGCGGCTCGACGCCATCCTCGATTGCCTGGGCCGCGGTGCGGCCGTCGAACCCGGTCAGCACGTGATCCACCAGCACCGACGCGCCGTACGCCGCGCCGAAGCGCAGCACCACCCGCTCGTTGAATTCCGTCAGCCGCACCCGCATCACCCCGCGAGAGCCAGCGCTTCGTGGCACACCCGCACCGGGTCGGCGACCCCGTCGATGCCGGCGGCGGCTTCGCGGGCGGCCTCGCGGTAGCGGGGCGTGGACAGCACCTCGTTCGTCGCGGCCACCAGCGCGTCGGCGGTCAGCGGCCGGACCAGCCGCGCGCTGCCCTGACGAACCACCCGATTGGCCATCTCCCACTGGTCTCCCCCGCCGGGAACCACCACCAGGGGCACCCCGGCGAGCAGCGTCTTGGTCACCATCCCGTGGCCGCCACCGCAGATCACCACGTCGGCATGCGTCAACAGCTCGGCCTGGCGCCCCAGCCCCACCACCGCCCAGCGCGGCACGGCCAGATCCGGTCCGTCCAGCCGCGACACCACCAACCGCGATCCCGCCGGCAGCGTGTCGCCCGGCGTCAGGCGTCGCAGCGCGACGTCGGCCAACCCGGCGGTCCCGGTCGCCGCGGTCGAGGGCGCGACCACCACCACCGGCCCGGGACCCGGTGGGATCTCGAGCACCCGGTCAGTAGGCTCGAAGTGCAAGGGGCCGACCACCACGGCCTCGTCCGGCCAGTCCGGACGGGGCACCTCGAGCGCGGGCAGCGTGGCGATGAGCCGTCGCAGCGGCCCGGGATCGACGGCGGGCAGCCCGATCTGCAGCCGGACCGCGGCACGCTGCTTGACCCCGGTCCGCCAGGAGCGCGCGGTCAACGCGCGCATCGTGGCGTCGCGCAGCCGGCCGCGGATGCCGGTGCCGGGCGCCAGCCCGCTGCCTATCGGTGGCAATCCCTTGGACGGCAGGTACAGCGGATGCGGGTTGAGCTCGATCCACGGAATGCCCAACAGCTCGGCGGCCATGCCGCCGCCCGCCGTGATGACATCGGAGACCACCAGGTCGGGCGCCAGCTCGCGCAGGGCGGGCAGGTTGAGCTCGGCCATCCGCGCCGCGCGCCCATGGATTCGGGCCCCGGCGTCGACGTCGTCGTCGGTGGCCGCGAGCCCGTCCAGCGCGACCGCGTCGATCCCGGCGCCGCGGGCGGTGCCGATCCATTCCTCGCCGGTGAACAGGGTGGGCTCGTCGCCGGCCTCGCGGAAGCGCAGGCACAGTGCGATCGCCGGAAACGAGTGCCCGGGGTCTGGCCCGGCAACGACGGCGACGCGCATCAGCCCTACCCTGCCACAGCGCCGGAGGGGCCGGCTCGCCTACGCTGGCAGCCATGACAGAGCCGACTGGGACGGCCGTCGCGAACACCAGGACGGTCGAAGGTTTCCTGAACGCCTTGCAGGACGCGGATTACGAAACGGCGGAGGCGTCGTTGGACGACAACCTCGTCTACGAGAACGTGGGACTGCCGACGATCCACGGCCGCGCCAGAGCGATGAAGCTATTCCGGCGGATGGACGGGCGCGCCGCGTTCGAGGTGAAGATCCACCGCATCGCCGCCGATGGGGCCGCGGTGCTCACCGAACGCAGCGACGCGCTGATCTTCGGTCCGTTGCGGCTTCAGTTCTGGGTGTGCGGCGTGTTCGAGGTGCACGACGGGCGAATCACCCTGTGGCGCGACTACTTTGACTTCTTCGACATGCTCAAGGCCACGGCGCGTGGGCTGGCCGCGCTGGTAATACCGTCACTAAAAGCGTCGTTCTGACAGGGCATGACACAGACATGGCCAACGACAGCGTCCGCACCAAGCCCAACGCCCTGGAGTACATCCGCTATTGCTACGGGCGCCGGCTACCCGACTCGATGCGGGATTGGGTGCGCAACGACCTGGCCGGCAAGGGCGCCGTCGCCCGGATGATGATCCGCGTCGCGGTGCCGGCGGTGTTGGTGCTCATACCGTTCTGGTTCATCCCGACCACGCTCGACGTCCATCTGAGCATGACGCTGCCGATCCTCATTCCGTTCGTGTATTTCTCGCACGCGCTCAACAAGGTGTGGCGCCGGCACATGCTGGCGGTGCACGGGCTGGATCCCGGGCTCGTCGACGAACGCGCCCGGGCGCGAGACGCGCACATCCACCAGGCCTACATCGAGCGCTACGGCCCGCGGCCCGAAGACTAGCGGCGCGCTACTTGCGCTGCAGTCCGCCGAGTTCGTCGAACGCCTGCGCCCAGCCGAGGAGACGATCCGTCGCTCCGACCAACTCGTCGCGGTAGCGTTGCTGCGACGCGGCTAGCACTCCCCCGGTGTCGCCGTTGGCCGACGATACCAATTGTGCTGCGGCGGTGACCATTTCATTGTATTGACGAACGCCCGCGCTCAGCTGCGCGGTGAACGCGTTGATGGTGGGCACCAGATACGAGCGTGACGACTCCGAGTAGTGCACCGCCCGCTCCATGGACACCACCTCGGCCGCAGTGGCAGCCATCGCCGCCGAGGTCTTGTTCGCCGCCGCGGTCAGGTCGCGGATTTCGGCCGCCGGCAACATCGCGCCCCGCTCGATCACACCCAGGAGAGAGAAGAATCCTCGTTCCGAGGCGCCCAGCGCGTACATCGCCGGTCGCGCGGCCGAACCGGGCGGCGGCAGCCTGCGCGCGTTGGCGGGCCGGCTCGCCGGCAGCGGCTCGGATCGCAGCCAGCGGTAGCGAAGCAGCAGCAACGTCGCCGGGATCACCAGAACGACCGCGATGGCCCCGGTGATCTCCAGCAGCAACGCGAACCAGCCCCAGGCCGCGAGCACGGCCGTCACCACCGCCCAGAACACGCAGCCGGCGGCGAATATCAGGCCCCACCGCAGCGCGCGTCGGCGGCGTCGCAGCAGCCGGGCGCGTGGATCCGCGGCGGCGCTGATCTTCTGGGCCACAAAGTCGGAAAGGTCGGCGGCGGTGTCCAGCCCCCGCTGCAACAACGCGCGCCAGGATCCGCGCCCCGTCGCGTTCACCGACATCGTGGGACCCTTCGCGGTTTAGGACTGACCGAAGGGCTTCTCGGCGGCTTGCCCGCCGGTCTCGGCGGGCGCGGGCGTGGCCGGGGTGGCTTCCGCTGCGGCGGTCGAGCCCGTCGGCAGGGCTTCGCCACGCATCGACGCGCGGATCTGCTCCAGCCGGGAATGACCGGCCATCTGCACACCGGCCTGCTCGACTTCGAGCATCCGCCCCTGCACGGAACCCTGCGCAAGCTCCGCCGCGCCCACCGCATTGGCGTAGCGGCGTTCGATCTTGTCGCGCACCTCTTCGAGGCTCGGCGTGTTACCGGGGGCCGCGATCTCGCTCATCGACCGCAGCGACGCGCTGACCTGCTCCTGCATCTTCGCCTGCTCGAGCTGGCTGAGCAGCTTGGTGCGCTCGGCGATCTTCTGCTGCAACACCATCGAGTTTTGCTCGACGGCCTTCTTGGCCTGGGCCGCCGCCTGCAGCGCCTGGTCGTGCAGCGTCTTGAGGTCTTCGACGCTCTGCTCGGCGGTCACCAGCTGGGCCGCGAACGCCTCGGCCGCGTTGTTGTACTCGGTGGCTTTCGCGGTATCTCCGGAGGACGTGGCCTGGTCGGCCAGGGTCAGGGCCTGGCGCACATTGACCTGCAGTTTTTCGATGTCCGCCAGCTGCCGGTTGAGCCGCATCTCCAGCTGACGCTGGTTGCCGATCACCTGGGCGGCCTGCTGCGTCAGGGCCTGATGGGTGCGCTGCGCTTCCTCGATGGCCTGCTGGATCTGGACTTTGGGATCGGCGTGCTCGTCAATTTTCGCGTTGAACAACGCCATGACGTACTTCCACGCTTTGACGAACGGATTGGCCATTGCTTAGCTCCGCCTTCGCTACTTGTGGGCCCGGTAGGCCTTGGGTAGAGCCCTGCTGGGCTCGTGCTCACCCTGCCGCTCAATTTAGTGGGGCGCTCAGGCCACCGCCAGAGACGCCACCGGCGGAATGACGACCTTCGTGCCGGGGTCGATGGTGGAACCGCTTGCCACGGCGGTCGGCTCGCCAGCCAGCTCGCTGTGCGCGGCGCGTTCCTCGCTCGCCATCCGCTCGCCGGCGTCGGTGAGGACCGCCGACAGCGGGACCTCCAACGCATCGCAGATCGCGTTGAGCAGCTCGCTGGAGGGCTCCTTGCGGCCGCGCTCGACTTCGGACAGGTACCCGAGGCTCACCCGAGCCGCATCGGACACCTCGCGCAACGTCCGTCCCTGCGTTGTCCGGGCCAGGCGCAACACGTCGCCGATGACCTCGCGCACCAATGGCGGCATTCCCGCTCTCCTTCGTCCCGGTTCGTTCCAGTTTGTTCCAGGCAGCCCTGCTCGACACGAGCTCATTAGGTCAACGCCGGCACCGGTGGCCTAGTTCCCGCCCGTCGCCTGGCGAACTTCCCGGACGGCGGACGCGACGTAGTCGATGCCGGTCACCACGGTGAGCACGACCGCCGCCGCCATCACCACCGAAGCCCCCACCAGGAACGGCCCCGAGAGGGGCAGCACGAACAACCCGATCGCCAGCGCCTGGACCACGGTCTTGACTTTGCCGCCCCAGCTGGCGGGGATGACGCCGCGACGAATCACCGTCAACCGCAACACGGTCACCCCGACCTCGCGAGTCAGGATCAGCACGGTGACCCACCACGGCAGGTCCCCAAGCATCGACAATCCGATCAGCGCCGACCCGATCAGCGTCTTGTCGGCGACCGGATCGACGAACGCACCGAATTCGGTTGCCATGCCGTAGTTGCGGGCCAGCAAGCCGTCCAGCCGGTCGGTGATCATGGCGATCGTGAAAATCACGAAAGCGACTATGCGCCCGACGATTTGGTGGCCATCCCCGGCGAACAGGGCGAGCAAAAAGATCGGGACCAGCACCAGCCGCAACAGCGTGAGGATGTTCGCGAGATTGGCGATCCGGACACGCCGCACTATCGGACCCGTTTGCGGCTGCCCCGACACGGCAACAGAATAACGGTTGACCAGCGCAGGCGTGCCCGATGTCAATACTGTTGACCCGTGACCGAAAGCCAACAGGATCACCGGCCGGTGGTGCGGCGCGCGCGAACATCCGATGTCCCGGCGATCAAACAACTCGTCGACACCTACTCCGGAAAGATCCTGCTGGAAAAGAACCTGGTGACGCTCTACGAGGCCGTTCAGGAGTTCTGGGTGGCCGAGCTCGCCGGAAAAGTGGTCGGTTGCGGGGCGCTGCACGTGTTGTGGTCCGACCTCGGCGAGATCCGCACCGTCGCCGTCGATCCGGCCGTGACGGGGCGTGGCGTCGGCCATGCGATCGTCAACCGGCTGCTCGAAGTCGCCCGCGAGCTGCAGTTGCAGCGGTTGTTCGTGCTGACGTTCGAGACGGAGTTCTTCGGCAAGCACGGGTTCAGCGAGATCGAGGGCACACCGGTCACCGCCGAGGTGTTCGAGGAGATGTGTCGCTCCTACGACATCGGTGTCGCCGAGTTCCTGGACCTGAGCTACGTCAAGCCGAACATCCTCGGCAACTCCCGGATGCTGCTGGTGCTTTAGTCGTCGGGCTCCTCACTCGTCTTGGAGGTCGGATCCGCCCGCGGAACCCCGGATCGCGGCCAACGTCGCGGCCAGCTCGTCGGGCTTGACCAGCACGTCACGCGCCTTGGATCCCTCGCTGGGCCCCACGATGCCGCGGGTCTCCATCAGGTCCATCAGGCGGCCCGCTTTGGCGAAGCCGACGCGCAGCTTGCGCTGCAGCATCGACGTGGAGCCGAACTGGCTGGACACCACCAGCTCGACGGCCTGCAGGAACACGTCCATGTCGTCGCCGATGTCCGGGTCGACGTCGGTGCGCTCGCTGGTGGGCTTGGCGGTGGTCACGCCGTCGGTGTATTCGGGTTCGGCCTGATCCTTGCAGGCGGCGACGACGGCGTGGATCTCCTCGTCGGTGATGTAGGCCCCCTGCAAGCGCAGGGGCTTGCTGGCTCCCATCGGCAGGAACAGGCCGTCGCCCATCCCGATCAGCTTCTCCGCGCCCGCCTGGTCCAGGATCACCCGACTGTCGGTGAGCG
The DNA here is from genome assembly GCF_001954215.1 of Mycobacterium sp. IS-2888. Taxonomy (NCBI): domain Bacteria; kingdom Bacillati; phylum Actinomycetota; class Actinomycetes; order Mycobacteriales; family Mycobacteriaceae; genus Mycobacterium; species Mycobacterium sp. IS-2888. Next base: position 26,103 of record NZ_MBET01000053.1, on the reverse strand, counting down.
ACGACGTCGCGAACGACAGCCGCGCCGGCACGTTGGTCTTGATGAGCCCGGTCACCACGTCCACCGACGGCCGCTGGGTGGCCAGCACCAGGTGGATGCCCGCGGCCCGGGCCTTCTGGGTGATCCGCACGATGGCGTCCTCGACGTCACGCGGCGACGTCATCATCAGGTCGGCCAGCTCGTCGACGATCGCCACGACGTACGGGTACGGGCGGTACTCACGCTGGCTGCCCAGCGGCGTCGTGATGGCACCCGACCGCACCTTCGCGTTGAAGTCGTCGATGTGACGCACCCGCGACGCCTGCATGTCCTGGTAGCGCTGTTCCATCTCCTCGACCAACCACGCCAGCGCGGCCGCCGCCTTCTTCGGCTGCGTGATGATCGGGGTGATCAGATGCGGAATGCCTTCGTACGGCGTCAGTTCCACCATCTTCGGGTCGATCAGGATCATCCTGACCTCCTCCGGGGTGGCCCGCGTCAACAGCGACACCAGCATGGAGTTGACGAAGCTCGACTTCCCGGAACCCGTGGAGCCGGCCACCAGCAGGTGCGGCATCTTGGCCAGGTTGGCCGAGATGAAATCGCCCTCGATGTCCTTGCCCAGCCCGATCACCAGCGGGTGGTGGTCGCGGCGGGTCGACGGCGCGGTGAGCACGTCGGCCAGGCGCACCATTTCGCGATCGGTGTTGGGTACCTCGATGCCGACGGCCGACTTGCCCGGGATCGGCGCCAGCATGCGGACGCTCTCGGTGGCCACCGCGTAGGCGATGTTCTTCTGCAGCGCCGTGATCTTCTCCACCTTGACGCCGGGGCCCAGCTCGACCTCGTAGCGCGTGACGGTGGGCCCGCGGGTGCAGCCGGTGACGGCCGCGTCGACTTTGAACTGGGTGAGTACCTCGCCGATCGCGGTGGCCATCTGGTTGTTGGCCGCGCTGCGCTTTTTGGGCGGGTCGCCGGTGACCAGCAGGTCCAGCGACGGCAGCGTGTAGGGGCCCTCGACGACGCGGTCGGTGACCTGGGGCTGCTTGCGCGAGCCGCGCCGGCCGCGCGGTTTGGCGGCTTCGAAGGCCGGTTCGGGGACCGTGGGGGTTTCGTCGTACACGTCGTCGCCGGCGCCCTCCGACGACCACGCCTGCGGTTCTGCGTCGAAAGGTGGCTCGTCGTCGAACCGGTCGTCGAACTCGTCGGCGTAATCGTAGGCGGACTCGTCGTAGTCACCGTTTTCGTCGTCGATCAGCCGGGTGCCGAACGTGGCCCGAATCATGTCGGGCAATTCGCGGATGGTGGTCCCGGTGAGGAGTAACAGGCCGAACATGAACCCGATGAACAGCAGCGGCGCGGCGATCCAGGGCGTCAGGCCGTCCGACAACGGACCACCGATGGCGAAGCCGATGAATCCCGCTGCGCGCCTGCGCAATTCGGGATCTTCCGGAGAACCGGACCACAGGTGGCGCAGGCCGAGGACCGACAGGGCGATGAGGCTGGCGCCGAGTATCAGCCGGGGCCGCGCATCGGGGTTGGGCTGAGTCCGCATCAGCGCCACCGCGACGCCGCCCAAGACCACCGGCAGCGCCAGGACGGCCGACCCGATGAACGTCCGGAGCACGACGTCGACCCACGCGCCGATCGGCCGGGCGGCGTCGAACCACGAGCTCGCCGCGACGACGACGGCCAGCCCGAGCAGAACCAGCGCGATGCCGTCGCGGCGATGCCCGGCGTCGATGTCGCGGGCCCGCCCGATCGAGCGCGCCGCACCGCCGGTGCCGCGCGCCGCCATCAGCCAGGTGGCGCGCATGGCCCGGCCGCAGGTCAGCCCCGCGGCGACCAGCACCGACTGGTTGTGCCGTTTGGCGGGTCTACCCGGGCGCCGGCGGGGTGCGGCCGGTCGCGTACTTCGGGACCTGCCCCGCGAAGCGGCCTTTGACCTGCTCGTTCGGCTTCGTGAGCGGGCCGCGGTCTTACTAGCCATGGTGGCCAGGGTAGTCGTAAATACATCATCTGCACCACCCGCCACACTGGTAACGGCGATCCTCTCCGATCCCCTCCCTCGGGCGCCGCAGCGGCCCCCGGAACGCGTGGGTAGGGTGACGAACGGTGATCAAAGTCACGCCGCTCCCCGTCCTGCCCAGGAGGCCCTAGCATGCCCGTCGTCGTCGTCGCCACCATGACCGTCAAACCCGAATCGGTCGACACCGTCCGCGACATCCTCACCAGTGCGGTGGAAGAGGTGCACGACGAGCCGGGCTGCCAGTTGTACTCGCTGCACGAAACGGGTGAGACGTTCGTGTTCGTCGAGCAATGGGCCGACCCCGAGGCGCTCAAGGCGCACAGCACCGCCCCCGCGATCGGCAAGATGTTCGCGGCGGCCGGCGAGCACCTGGCCGGAGCGCCGGACATCAAGATGCTGCAGCCGGTGCCCGCGGGGGATCCAGAAAAAGGGCAACTGCGCCGGTGACCCCCGGCCGGCCGCTGGATGGCAAAGTCGCGCTCATCACCGGCGCCGCGCGCGGGCAGGGTCGGGCGCATGCGGTGCGGCTGGCCGCGGACGGCGCGAATGTGATCGCTGTCGACGTGTGCGCGCAGATCGACAGTGTCCCGTATCCGCTGGCCACCCCGGAGGATCTGGCGGAGACCGTCAAGCTCGTCGAGGACACCGGGGCACGCATCGTCGCCAAACAGGGCGATGTTCGCGATCGCGAATCGCTTTCGGACGCAGTCCAGGCCGGCGTCGACGAGTTCGGGCGCCTCGACATCGTGGTGGCCAACGCCGGCATCGCACCCATGCAGTCCGGCGGCGACGGCTGGCGCGACGTCATCGACGTCAATCTCACCGGCGTGCACCACACCGTGGAGGCCGCGATACCGACAATGGTCTCCCAGGGCAGCGGCGGTTCGATCGTGCTGATCAGTTCGGCCGCCGGGCTGGCCGGCATCGGAAGTGCCGACTCGGGCTCCATCGGCTACGCCGCGGCAAAACACGGTATGGTCGGGTTGATGCGCGTATACGCCAATTTGCTTGCCCGCCACAACATCCGGGTCAACTCGATACATCCGTCCGGGGTCGACACCCCGATGATCAACAACGAGTACACCCGACGGTGGCTGGCCGACCTCGTCGCGCAGTCCGATTCACCGCCGGACATGGGCAACGCGCTGCCGGTGCAGGTGCTGGCGCCGGCCGACATCGCCGACGCGGTGGCATGGCTGGTATCCGATCAGGCTCGCTACCTCACCGGCGTCGCGTTGCCGGTAGACGCCGGCTACTTGAACAAGCGATAGTCATGGCGCGAAACCCCGTGGCGCAGACCGCCTTCGGCCCGATGGTATTGGCGGCCGTCGAACAGAACGAGCCGCCCGGCCGCCGCCTGGTCGACGACGACCTCGCGGACCTGTTCTTGCCGGCCCCGCTGCGCTGGCTCGTCGCCGCGACCCGGGCCGCCCCGATCCGGCGCCTGATGATCCGCGGATCGGAGTTCACCGGCCCCGGGTTGTGGGTGAACATGGCCTGCCGCAAGCGCTTCATCGCCGACAAACTTGCCGAAGCGCTCAGTGACAACCAGGACATCGACGCCGTCGTCATCCTCGGCGCCGGATTGGACACCCGCCCCTACCGGCTGACCCGGCAGGTGCGAATGCCCGTTTTCGAGGTGGACCTGCCGGTCAATATCGCCCGCAAGGCCAAGACGGTTCGGCGGGTGCTGGGCGAGCCGCCGCTGTCGGTTCGGTTGGTGGCGCTGGACTTCGAGCGCGATGACCTGCTCACCTCGTTGGCCGAGCACGGCTATCACACCGATTACCGTGCCTTCTTCATCTGCGAGGGCGTCACTCAATACCTCACCGAAGACGGTGTCCGGCGGACCCTGGAGGGCCTCCGCGCGGCCGCCCCGGGCAGCCGATTCGTGTTCACCTACGTCCGCCGGGACTTCATCGACGGGACGAACCTGTACGGCACCCGGACGTTGTACCGCAACACCCGCGAGCGCCATCAGCTTTGGCACTTCGGCCTGCAGCCCGACGAGGTCGCCGGGTTCCTCGGCGAATACGGCTGGCGGCTGGTGGAGCAGGCCGGGCCCGACGAGTTCGTCCAGCGCTACGTCGAACCCACCGGTCGCAAGCTCCCGGCATCACAGCTGGAGTGGTCGGTGTACGCGGAGAAGGTTTAGCGCCGCTAGACCTCGATGACGGTCGGCACGATCATCGGCTGGCGGCGGTAGGTTTCGCCCACCCATTTGCCGACGGTGCGCCGCACCGCCTGGGCGATGCGGGTCGGGTCGGTCACATCGTTGGCAACCAGCGATTCCAGCTCCGCCTCGACCTTGCGGGCGGCGGGCTCGAGCGCCTTGGGATCTTCGGAGAATCCGCGCGAATGTAGTTGCGGCGCGGCCACCGGCCGCCCCGTGCCGCGCTTGACCACCACGGTCACGGCGACGAAACCGGAAGACAGGATGAGCCGTTCGCCAAGGGTGATATCGCCGACGTCGCCGGTGATCAGACCGTCGACGAACATCTGGCCGACCGGCACCGCGCCCGCGATGGAAGCCTTGCCCGCCACCAGGTCGACGCTGACGCCGTTCTCGGCCAACAGGATCGACTCCGGCGGCACGCCGGCGCGCGCCGCCAGCTTGGCGTTGGCGCGCAGCATCCGCCAGGTGCCGTGGACCGGCATCACATTGCGCGGCCGAACCCCGTTGTACAGGAACAGCAGCTCGCCGGCGTAGGCGTGGCCCGAAACATGAACGCGCACTTGTTGGTTGGTGACCACCCGGGCCCCGATCTTGGCCAGCGAGTCGATGACGCCGTAGACGGCTTCCTCGTTGCCCGGGATCAGCGACGACGACAGAATGATCAGGTCACCGGCGGTCAGCGTGATGCTGCGATGCTCGCCGCGCGACATCCGCGACAACGCCGACATCGGCTCGCCCTGGGTGCCGGTGGTGATCAGCACCACCTGGTCGGGCGCCATCATCTCGGCGGCGGAGATGTCGATGACGTCGGAATCGGCCACCCGCAGGAACCCCAGCTCGCGGGCGATGCCCATGTTGCGCACCATCGATCGCCCGACGAACGACACCCGCCGGCCCAGAGCCACCGCGGCGTCGATGATCTGTTGCACCCGATCCACGTTCGAGGCGAAACACGCCACGATGACCCGCCCGTCGGCGCCCCTGATCAGGCGGTGCAGGGTCGGGCCGACTTCGCTTTCCGACGGCCCGACGCCGGGGATCTCGGAATTGGTCGAGTCGCACAAGAACAGGTCCACGCCCGCGTCGCCGAGCCGCGACATGCCGGGCAGGTCGGTGGGGCGGCCATCGAGCGGCAGCTGGTCGAGCTTGATGTCGCCCGTGTGCAGGACGGTTCCAGCGCCGGTGTAGACCGCGATGGCCAACGCGTCGGGGATGGAGTGGTTGACGGCGAAGTATTCGCACTCGAACACCCCGTGCCTGGTGCTTTGGCCCTCTTTGACCTCGATGAAGGCCGGCTTGATGCGGTGCTCGCGGCATTTCGCGGCGACCAGCGCCAGCGTGAACTTCGATCCGACGACGGGGATGTCGGGCCGCAGCTTGAGCAGAAAAGGGATCGCCCCGATGTGGTCTTCGTGCGCATGGGTCAGCACCAGCGCCTCGATGTCGTCGAGCCGGTCTTCGATGTGGCGCAGGTCCGGCAGGATCAGGTCGACACCGGGCTCGTCGTGGGTGGGAAACATCACCCCGCAGTCGATGATCAGCAGCCGGCCCAGGTGCTCGAAAACCGTCATGTTGCGGCCGATTTCGCTGATGCCGCCCAGCGCGGTGACCCGCAACCCACCCGTGGTCAGCGGACCTGGTGGGCTGAGGTCTACATCCACTTGCGGGCCACCCTCACTTCTCGCTCATCGGAGCACTCATCGGAGCACCGAGGCCGCCCGCATATCGGCGGCGAGCTGTTCGCTTTGTTCCGGTGTTGCCGCCATTTGGGGCAGGCGCGGATCACCGATGTCGAAGCCCTGCAGGCGCAGGCCGGCCTTGGACAGCGTCACCCCGCCCAGCCGGCTCATCGCATCGCAGAGCGGGGCGACCAGGACGTTGATCTTGCGGGCGGTGGCGATGTCTCCGGAGTTGAAGGCGGACAACAACTCTCGCAGTTGGCCCGCCGCCAGGTGCGAGATCACGCTGATGAATCCGGTGGCACCCATCGCCAGCCAGGGCAGGTTCAGGGCGTCGTCGCCGGAGTAGTAGGCCAGCCCGGTCTCGGCGATGATCTGGCCGCCGCTGTGCAGGTCGCCCTTGGCGTCTTTGACGCCGACGATGTTCGGGTGTGCGGCCAGCGCCCGGAGGGTGTCGGGCTCGATCGGCACCACCGAGCGCGGGGGAATGTCGTAGAGCAGCACGGGCAGCTCGGTCGCATCGGCGACTGCGGTGAAGTGCGCGTGCAGCCCGGACTGCGGCGGCTTGGAGTAGTACGGGGTGACCACCAAAAGGCCGTGGGCGCCTTCGGCCGCGGCGGCTTTGGCCAGGCGGACGCTGTGCGCGGTGTCGTAGGTGCCGGCACCGGTGATGACGCGGGCGCGGTCGCCCACCGCCTCCAGCACGACACGCAACAGCTCGCGCTTCTCGTCGTCGGTGGTGGTCGGCGACTCGCCGGTGGTGCCCGAGATCACCAGGCCGTCGCATCCCGCGTCCACCAGGCGGTTCGCCAGCCGCGCCGCCGCGATCGTGTCAACCGAGCCGTCGGCGCCAAAGGGCGTGACCATCGCTGTTAGCAGAGTTCCCAGGCGTGCCGGGGCGTCGAATCCGACGGTACTCACGGTGTTCAGGCTACCTGGCGGCGGCAAGCTTTTTAGCACCTACCGGCCCGGTTGTGTCCCCGTGCGCCTCGGCTTCACCCCTCACGCTTCGGTCGCGAGCGGGCTGGTGGCGACCTCGGTGCCGTCGGCCAGGGTGGAGACCTCGAAGTCGGCGAACACGGCCGGGGCGATGGCGGCGAGCTGGCGCAGACACTCGATGGCCAGCCGCCGGATCTCGACGTCGGCGTGCTCGCTGGCCCGCATCGCGATGAAGTGCCGCCAGGCTCGGTAGTTCCCGGTCACCACGATGCGGGTTTCGGTGGCGTTGGGCAGGACCGCGCGCGCGGCCTGACGGGCCTGCTTGCGGCGCAGGGCGCCCATCTTTTCGGTGGGCTGGCCCGTTGCGAACTTGGCCTCCAGCCTGGCCAGCAGGTCGGTGTAGGTGGCCCGGCCGGCATCGGCTGCGGCGGCGAGGATCCGCTGGAGTTCGGGATCATCCTCCATGCCCGGCGGCACGACGACCCGCGACTCCTTTTCCGGGACGTAGCGCTGCGAGAGCTGCGAGTACGAGAAGTGCCGGTGCCGGATCAGCTCGTGCGTGCAGGACCGCGAGATGCCGGTGATGTAGAACGACACGCTCGCGTGTTCGAGCACGGAAAAGTGGCCGACGTCGATGATGTGCTTGATGTAGCCGGCGTTGGTCGCGGTCTTCGGGTTGGGCTTGGACCAGCTCTGGTAGCAGGCTCGCCCGGCGAACTCGACCAGCGCGGGGCCGCCGTCGGCGTCGGTGGTCCACGGCACATCGGGGGGCGCCAGGAATTCGGTCTTGGCGATCAATTGCACGCGCAGCGGCGCGGTCTCAGCCACGGCGCTCACCTTAGCCGGGCCATCAGCTCACCCGCTTCGAAGCCGCGCGCAGGTCGCCGGCCAGGTTGCCCCGTGTGGAGACGCTGAACCCACCCAAGCCCAGCCACGCGGCCATGGACTGAAGTTCGCCGGCCAGCGCCGCGGCGGCGCGACCGCGGTCCACGTCGGGCTCGGCGAACGCACCCACGACGCGCAGCGCACCGGCGGCGCGGTCGGCCTTGAGGTCGACGCGCGCCACGAGCCGGCCGTCCAGCAGGAACGGCCACACGTAATAGCCGTACTGGCGCTTGGCCGCCGGGGTGTAGATCTCGATGCGGTAGTGGAAGCCGAACAGCCGCTCGACGCGGGGCCGGAAGAAGATCAACGGGTCGAACGGGCACAGCAGCGCGGTGCCGCGGTCACCGCGCGGCACCGTCCGGCCCGCCCGCAGGTACGCCGGCGCGGGCCAGCCGTCGATGTCGACCCGTTCGATCTCCCCGGCGGCCAGCAGGTCGGCGATCGCGGGCTTGATCTGCTGTGCGGACAGGCGGAAGTAATCGCGCAGGTCGGCCTCCGCGGCCACGCCCAGCGCGGTGGCGGCCCGCAGCGTGAGCTCGCGGACGGCCTCGTCGTCGTCGACCTCGCGGGCCAGCACCTCGGCCGGCAGCACCCTTTCCACCAGGTCGTAGTGGCGGGCGAAGCCCACCCGGGTGGCGGTCGTGAGCACCCCGGCGGAAAACAGCGCCTCGGCCACCCACTTGGTGTCGCTGCGCGTCCACCAGGTGCCCTTCTTACGCCGCGGCTCGAGGTCCATAGCGGCCAGATGCGCCTCGATCTGCCCGGCGGTGCTGGGCCCCAGCTCGGCGACCGCCGCGACGACGTCGTCGGCGAGTTGCGGATTGGCCTGCAACGCCTCGAGAAACCGGTGGGGGCCCCAGCGGCCATGCCGATACTGCCGCATCCTCCAGCGCATCAGCGGCCAGTCTTCGACGGCCATCAGAGCGGCCTCGTGGGCCCAGTATTCGGCCAGCAGCCGCGACGACCGCGGACCCCAGGCCGCGCGGTCCAGCACGTCGCGGTCATAGGGGCCGAGCCGGCTGAACACCGGCGCATAATGAGCGCGCACCGCCACCGACACCGAATCCAGTTGCAGCACTTGGATTCTCGATACCAGGCGCTTCAGATGCGCCCGGGTGATCGCGCCGCGCGGTCGCGGCTCGTTAAATCCTTGGGCCGCAACGGCTATCCGCCGGGCTTGGGCGCCGGTCAGCCTGGGGGGCCGGGGGGACACGGCGCCGACAATACTGGCCCGGTCTGACAATGCTGGCCTGACAACACTGGTCTGACAACACTGGCCTGACAATGCTGGCCCGCGCCTCTAGTGGGCTGAACCCGCGCCGACCTTCGCGTCCAGCGGCACCACGGAACCTGTCTCGTGACTCGTCTCGGGGTTCCCCTCCGACAGGTTGTCTCGTTCTTGGTACGCCGCCTCGAGCGCTGCCGGAACCGCTTCCAGGTCGCGGTACACGCCCATCAGGTGCTCGAGGATCTTGATCCGCTGCTGACTCGCCACGTCCACGGCCCGCCGAGCCTCGTCACGATCCCTGTCGGCTCGCTGCTTCGCCTCGGCGAGCAGCTGCTCACGCGCCCGCTCGGCGTCATCGCGCAGCGTGGCCAGTTCGGCCTCGAGCTTTTCCTTGGTTTCCTGGTACTCGGCTTCCAGGGCTTTTTGCTGCGCCGCCATGTCGGCCAGCATTTCTTCGCGCTGCCGCCGGGTGGCCTCGGCCTCGGCCTCCGCCGCCGCGATCAGCGCTTCCGCCTCGGTCTTCGCCTCGGCCTGCATCTCGGAAACCTCGTCGACCGCGCGCCGCAGCATCTTCGCCATCCGCTTTTGCATCGCGTGGGGCGAGGGCGAGGTGTCGGTGAGGACGGCGACCTCCTTGCGCAGCGCGGCCGTTTCATCGCCGGATTCCCGCAGCCGTGCCCGCAGGCTCTCGACGTCGTCGAGCAGCAGCTTCTGTTTGGTGGTCAACACCTCGATGTGGGCGTCGACCGCGGCCGGGTCATAGCCGCGGAACATGCGGGTGAACGTCTTTGCGGGTTCGGTTATCACTGCCAATTCCCCTCCTGAAAACTCCTGGAAACACCGGTCAGACCGACCCCCGGTCGAGTATGTCAGGTCAGCCCATGGGCGCGAACACGTGCACTCATTGCCGAGAGTAGCTGTGAAACCGGAAGCGCAGCCCGGTGCGGCTCAGCTTCCACTCGCCCGTGCGGGCGGCCCATTCGTCGTCGAGCACCGGGGCCAGCGCGTCCTCGTCGTCACGCGGCAGATCGATCTCGACCTCCGTCACCTCACACCGGGTGGCATACGGCAGCCCGAGTAGGTAGATCTGTGCGCCGCCTATCACCCACGTCTCGGGCTCGGTGTTTGCGAGGGCACACGCCTCGTCCAGCGAACCGACGACCTCGGCTCCGTCCAGTTTCAAGTCGCGCTGGCGGGACAGGACGATGTTTCGGCGGCCGGGCAACGGCCGAACCCTCGCCGGCAGGGAGTCCCAGGTGCGACGGCCCATGACCACCGCGTGGCCCATGGTGACCTGTTTGAAGCGAGCCAGGTCTTCGGGCACCCGCCACGGGATGTCGCCGCCGCGCCCGATCACACCGGACGTCGACTGGGCCCACACCAGGCCCAGGCCAGCGCGCGTCATACAGCGACGGGAGCTTTGATCGCCGGATGCGGATCGTAATTCTTCACGACGATGTCGTCGTAGGTGTAATCGAAGATCGAATCCCTTTTACCCAGAACGAGTTCCGGGTACGGCCGCGGCTCGCGAGCGAGCTGCAGGCGCACCTGTTCGACGTGGTTGTCATAGATGTGACAGTCGCCGCCCGTCCAGACGAACTCGCCGACCGCCAGCCCGGCCTGGGCGGCCATCATGTGGGTCAGCAGCGCGTAGCTGGCGATGTTGAACGGCACACCGAGAAACAGGTCCGCGCTGCGCTGATAGAGCTGGCAGCTAAGCCGCCCGTCGGCCACGTAGAACTGGAAGAATGCGTGACACGGCGGCAGCGCCATCTGCGAGATTTCGCCGACGTTCCAGGCCGACACGATGATGCGCCGCGAGTTCGGGTCGGTGCTCAGCAACTCCAGCGCGGCGCTGATCTGGTCGATGTGCTCACCGGTAGGGGTGGGCCACGATCGCCATTGCACACCGTAGATCGGGCCGAGATCGCCTGTGCTGTCGGCCCATTCGTCCCAGATGGTGACCCCGTGCTCGTGCAGCCAGCCGACGTTGGACTCGCCGCGCAAGAACCACAGCAACTCGTAGACCACCGATTTGAAATGCACCTTCTTGGTGGTCAGCAGCGGGAAGCCGGCCGACAGGTCGTAGCGCAACTGCTGGCCGAACAGGCTCCGGGTTCCGGTGCCGGTGCGATCCGATTTGGCCGCGCCCCGCTCGAGCACCACGCGCAGCAGGTCCTCGTAGGGAGTGGGAACGGGCACGCGGCCAGCTTAGCGGCGATCGCAAGCGCGGCGGAGGCGGGCGCGGCGGGTCGGCGCCCAAAAAATTACGTCGAGGAGCCAGGAGTAGAACGGAGGGCATGCCGAGCGTCGAAGACACCGTCACCACCGAAGACGGCACCTGCACCGTCCACCTGTTCACGCCCGACGGCCCGGGCCCCTGGCCCGGCGTGGTGATGTTCCCGGACGCCGGCGGCGTCCGCGACACCTTCCACCAAATGGCGGCGAAGCTTGCCGGATTCGGCTACGCGGTGCTGCTGCCGGATGTGTACTACCGCAACGGCGACTGGGCCCCGTTCGACATGGCCACGGTGTTCGCCGACGAGCAAGAACGCAGGCGCCTGTTCTCGATGATCGGCAGCATCACCCAGGACAAGATGGCCGCCGACGCCGGCGCCTTCTTCGACTACCTGGCCGCGCGCCCCGAGGTATCCGGACAGCGATTCGGAGTGTGCGGCTATTGCATGGGCGGGCGGACGTCGGTGGTGGTGGCAGGCCGCGTTCCGGACCGGGTCGCGGCCGCGGCGTCCTTCCACGGCGGCGGTTTGGTGAGCGACACGGCGGACAGCCCGCACCTGCTGGCCGACCGGATGAGCGCCACGGTGTACGTCGGTGGCGCCGAGAACGACGCGTCGTTCACGGCCGATCACGCCGAGCAACTCGACAAGGCGCTGACGGCGGCCGGGGTGGCCCACACCATCGAGTGGTACTCGGCCGCGCATGGCTTCGCCGTCCCGGACAACCCGCCCTACGACCCCGCGGCCGACGAGCGGCACTGGGCGGCGATGACGGACCTGTTCGCCTCGGCGCTACCGCGCTGACCCGCTTGCCCATGTTTGCTGTCGCACGGCGGCGACGGGTGGCGCCAGCAAACGAATTCGGTCCCAGCTAATAAACTGCTCTACGAAATTCGACTCGATACCCTGCGGCGCACCGCAATCAATTGTGCATGTGGCAAATAGCAAATTCGGCTTTCGAAATATGGACTTTCTTGCCCGGCGTCCCCTAACATTTGCTGGCAGCGATATGGGCTGGGAGGGAGCTCTACCCCGTCGGGGACAGGGCAGCGTATTGACGGAGTGAGCCGTGGCTACGGACGGTCCCACGACTGTGGGCGGTAAACGCATCGAGCGTCGACGCCCGAAGCGGCCCGGCCGGTTGCCGATCGAAACGCTGCAGGATATGCCCGCGCTGGTCGTCTTGCAGCGGCTGCCGGCGCCGGCCCTGGCGGTCGATCGGGACGGAACCATCCTCTTCGCCAACGCGGCGTTCTGCGACATGGTGGGCTATTCGTCCAACGACGACCTGCCAACGAATTTCGACGAAATCTTCCGCAGCCTGCCGGCGAACGATCGCTGGATCGCGCTCATCGGCACCGACGGGCCGCGGCTGGTCGAGCTGCGGCACCAGGAGGGCCACGCGGTGTGGGCCAGCATGAGCAAGTCGGCCATGCGGCGCCGTGACGACACGGTCGCGCTGGTCAGCTTCCATGACCTCACCGAAGAACTATGGTTGTGCCGCAAAGCCCTCGAACTACCGCATGAAGCATTGGCCCGAATGTCGCGGGGAGTCTTTCGAAGCGGGGCGAGCTAGCCCGGCGGCAGGTCCACCAGCTGCCCCAGTCGGGCCCGGTGACGATAGGCGGAGCCGAAGGCCAACTGGTCACTCTTGGCCCGCTTGAGGTACAGGTGAGCGGGATACTCCCACGTCATCCCGATACCGCCGTGCAGTTGCACGCACTCCTCGGCGGCGTGCACCGCGATTCCGCTGCAGTAGGCCTGCGCGAGGGCCGCGGCGATGCCCGCGTCTTCATCGCCGCGGGCATGGGTGTCCGCGGCGTAGCGGGCCACCGCCGTCGCCGAGCCGACCTCGAACCACAGATCGGCAAGCCGGTGCTTGATCGCCTGATAGGAGCCGATGGCACGGCCAAACTGCTTGCGCTGCTTGGTATAAGCCAGCGTGGTGTCGAAGCACCACTGCGCCAGCCCCAGTTGCTCCGACGCCAGCAGCGCCGCGCCGGTCTGCAGCGCCTCGGTCACGGCGCCGTGCACTGCCCCGTCCACTGCACCGTCAGCCGCCACGTCGGCGGGCCCGACCCGCGACGACGGCGCCGCCGAGAACCGCACATTCGCAAGGGGTCTCGTCATATCCAGGGCCAGCAGCGGCGACACCTCGACGCCGTCGGCGGCGGCGGAGACGGTGTGCAGTTCGGGCCCGTCGGGACCGGCCACCGGAACCACCAGCACGTCGGCTTCGGCGGCGCCCGCGACGCTGCTGACCGACCCGTGCAGCCCGTCGTCGCCGAGCTCGACCCCGGCGACGGGATCGCCCGGGGCGGTGGATAGCGGCACCGCCAGCGCCGCGGTGACGGAGCCCTGCGCGAGGTCGGGCAGGGTCGCGGTGTCGCCGGCCCGCAGCAGCGCGACCGTGGCCAGCACCGCGCTGGACAGGAATGGCACCGGCGCGACTGCCCGGCCGATCTCCTCCATGACGACGGCGGCCTCGCGGGCGCCCGCGCCGGCGCCACCGAGGGACTCGGGGACCAGCAACGCTGCCACCCCGAGGTCGGCGGCCAGCGCGCGCCACAGGGCCGAAAAATCTTGCGGCGCTTCATCGTATGCCCGGGCCACCGTCTCGGGCGGGCAGCGGTCGGCAAACAGGTGGCGCACGCTGTCGCGCAGCGCGTCCTCGGTGTCGGAGTACAGCAAGTCGCCGGTACTCATCGGTCCAGGTCCTTCCACGCGACGTCCTTGTCGACGCGGTGTTCGCCTGGCAGGCCGAGGATCCGCTCGGAGATGGTGTTGCGCAGGATCTCCGAGGTGCCGCCCTCGATCGAGTTGCCACGCGCGCGCAGGTAGCGATATCCGGGCTCGCGACCGATCAGGTCGACCGTTTCCGGTCGGCGCATGGTCCAGTCGTCGTAGCGCAATCCCGCTTCGCCGTGCAGTTCGATCTCGAAACCCGAAATGGCTTGCGCCAGCGTGGCAAAGGCCACTTTCATGCCGGCACCTTCCGGTCCGGGCTGACCCGCGACGGCCTGCTGCCGCAGCCGTTCACCGGCCAGGCGAAGGACTTCCGCGTCGACCCACAACCGCATCAGCTCGTCGTGCATCGAGGGGTTGCGCAGTTCGGGCTTTTGTCGCCATGCTTTGGTTACCTTGCCGATGTGGCCGCCTTCGCGCGGGACACCGGCGCGGGTCCCGATCGCGACCCGCTCGTTGTTGAGCGTGGTGGTCGCAACCCGCCAGCCGCCACCCTCCGGGCCTAGCCGATTCGCATCCGGCACCCGGACGTCGGTGAGGAACACCTCGTTGAACTCCGCCTCGCCGGTGATCTGGCGCAGCGGCCGGACCTCGACACCGGGTTGCGTCATGTCGCACAGGAAGTACGTCAGGCCAAAGTGTTTGGGTACGGTCGGGTCGGTGCGGGTGACCAGGATGGCCATGTTCGCGTGCTGCGCCTGCGAGGTCCACACCTTCTGCCCGTTGACAATCCAGTTGTCCCCGTCGCGCACCGCACGCGTGGCCACCCCGGCCAGATCCGACCCGGCACCCGGCTCGCTGAACAGCTGGCAATAGATCTGCTCGCCAGTGAACAACGGGCGCAGAAACTTTCGTTTCTGCTCGTCGGTGCCGAAGGCCGAGATCGTCGGTGCGGCCATGCCCATGCCGATGTAGTTCTTGACGGTGCCGCCGACCGGCGCGCCGGCGGCGGCCAGCTTGGCATCGACGAATTCCTGTGCTTTGCGCGGTAGATCCAGGCCGCCGAAACCCCGCGGCAGGTGCACCCAGGCCAGCCCCGCGTCGTACTGTGCGCCGAGGAATTCCCGCGGGTCGGTCGTCGCGGGATCGTGTTCGTCCAACAGCGCCTGCACCCGTGCGTCCAGGTCGGCGGTGACGTCATTGATGTCCTGAGTGACGTCCTGAGTGACGTCGTGGGAAGTCATTGCCGGAATCCGGACACCGGCCCGAGCAGCAGACCGCCGTCGATGACCATCGTCTCGCCGGTGATCCAGCTCGCCGCGTCGGACACCAGGAAGGCGACCGCCCCGGCCACATCGGTGGGCTCGCCGATGCGTCCGAGCGCGATCGACGAGGCCAGCGGATCCTCGTGGTCCTTCCACAGCGCCTCGGCAAGCCTGGTGCGCACCACCCCGGGCGCGACGGCGTTGACCCGGACGCGCGGTGACAACTCCAGCGCCAGCTGCTTGGTGACGTGGATCAGCGCGGCCTTGGTGGCGTTGTACATACCCATGGCCGGTGATTGATGCAGGCCGCCGATGGACGCGGTGTTGACGATCGCGCCGCCGTGCTCGCCCATCCAGGATTTGACGGCGAGCGACGTCCACAACAGCGGCGCCCACAGGTTGACGTCGAAGATCTTGGTGAAGCGGGCGTGGTCCTGGTCGATCAGCGGGCCAAACGCGGGATTGGTTCCCGCGTTGTTGATGAGGATGTCGACGCTGCCGAAGCGCTCCAGCGTGAGCTCCACGCAGCGCCGGGCCGCGTCCTCGTCGACGGCGTGGGCGCCGACGCCCAGCGCCTTCTCACCGACTTGCGCCGCGGCCGCCTCGGCGGCCTCCTGCTTTCGGGCCGTGAGCACCACATTGGCGCCGGCGGCTGCCAGCTGTTGGGAGATCGCAAGCCCGATGCCGCGGGAGGCGCCGGTGACTATCGCGGTGCGACCGGTCAAATCCAGTGAGGTCATGTGAAGTGCCTTCTGTCTAGTGCACTGTCTAGTGCACTAATTAATTTTCGTTCGCGATGTTTTGTACACGTGTCGACGTGGTATGCGAGACGCATGTTAGCGAAACTAACTCTCATGAAACCACTGGTGGTAGCCGGGGCAGTCGCCGCGGCGATCGCCGCGGCACCGACGGCAGCTGCTGACGTTTTTGCGGTGGGAGCAGCGACGACGGGGCCGGCGCCCACTCACGTCGTGTTCAAGGACGACCCGGGCGGCGGCGGCTGCGACGCCAACGGCAACTGTGGTTCCGGCGGCGTCACCCAGGGCCCCGGCGGCGGTCCGGGCGGACAGGGCTGCGTGCCGGGCGTCGGCTGCGGCTCCGGCGGCCAGTTCGCGGGACCCGGCGGCGTGCCGGGCGGGCAGGGATGCCTCCCGGGCGTCGGTTGCGGATCCGGTCACGGATAACGGTCATCGATAACGGTCACCGATAACCGCTTGGTTCGCGGGCTCCCGGGAGCCTGGTGATCCAGGCCCGGGAGTCCGCGGGATCGATCACGTCGTCGAGTTCGAAAGTGGTCGCCGACCGCAGCGCTTTGCCATGCTCATAGGCGGCCGCCACCAGCTTGTCGAATAATTGTTGGCGTTCGGCCGGATCGGCTAGGGCGGCGAGCTCCTTGCTGAAGCCGAGCCGCACGGCGCCCTCCAACCCCATGCCGCCGATCTCTCCGGTCGGCCACGCCACGGTGAATTGTGGCGCGCGGAAGGAGCCGCCGGCCATCGCCATCGCACCCAGTCCATAACCCTTGCGCAGGATGATCATTCCGAGCGGCACGGTCAGCCTGGCGCCGAGAACGAACATCCGGCCGAACCGCCGCACCGCGGCGTCCTTCTCCGCGTCCGGCCCGACCATGAATCCCGGCGTGTCGCAGAGCGAGATCACCGGCAGCCGGAACGACTCGCACAGCACCAGGAAGTCGCCGGCCTTGTCGGCCGCCTCGGCGTCGATCGCGCCGCCGAGGTGGTGGCTGCTGTTGGCCAGCAACCCGTATGCCACACCCTCGACACGAACCAGCGCGGTGACGATCCCGACACCGTAGTCGGGGCGCAGCTCCAGGACCGATCCCCTGTCGACGATCGACTCGATCGCCCGGTGCACGTCGTAAGCGCGTAACCGGTTCTGCGGCACCACATGTCGGGCCAGCCGCGGATCGGGCGCCTCCCACTCGACCCGCTTGTCGTGGGAGCTGCCCTGGAAGTACGACAGGTACTGCTTGGCCAGCGACACCGCGTGCGCCTCGTCCCGGGCAACCAGGCTCACCACACCGTTGTGCCGCTGGACGTCGATCGGCCCGATCGCCTCCGGCGGGTAGACCCCGAGGCCGCCCCCCTCGATCATCGCGGGACCGCCCATCCCGATGTTGGCGTCCGGGGTCGCGACGATCACGTCGCACACCCCCGCCAGCGCGGCGTTGCCGGCGAAGCACCGGCCGGAGACGATCGCCACCAGCGGCACCCGGCCGCTGAGGCCGGCCAGCATCCGGAAGGTCGGGACATCCAGCCCGGCGGCGCCGCCGACGTCCGTGTCACCGGGCCGCCCGCCGCCGCCCTCGGCGAAAAGCACCACCGGCAAACGCTTTCGGGCGGCCAGCTCGAAGACCCGGTCGGTCTTGGCGTGGTTGCGCATGCCCTGAGTGCCGGCCAGGACGGTGTAGTCATAGGACACGACGACGGCCTCGGCTCCCCCGATGGTCGCCACGCCGGCGACCAGGCCGTCGGCCGGGGTGTTGGCGATCAGATCCTCTTCCGAGCGCCGGCTGCGCTGCGCGGCGATGGCCAGGGCGCCGTACTCGACGAAGCTGCCGGCATCGACCAGGTCGGCGATGTTCTCCCGCGCGGTGCGCCGGCCTTGCTTGTGCCGCTTGGCAACCGCGGCCTCCCGGCCCTCGTCGAGGGTGAGCCGGTGGCGCTCGCGAACCTCGTCGAGGTCGGCGCGTGGGCGATCGAGATCCATTGCGGCCCCGGCGGACTCGCTCCCACTGGCGGCCCCGGTTCGGGTGAAGACCAGTAACGGGTCTCCCGTGCCGACGACCTGGCCGGGTGTCACCAAACGGCGCACGGTGAACAGCGCGTCCGGCGCGACGAGCGCGTGCTGCATCTTCATCGCCTCGAGGACGACGAGCTGGGCACCGGGGGCGAACTCCACGCCCTCGGGCGCGACCTCGACCACGGTGCCGGCCAGCTGCGCGCGCAGCGCTTCCTCACCCGGATGGAGCTCGACGGTGGCAACACTGGTGTCATGCCGGTGGGCGAGTGCCGCGGCCGCCAATTCGGGCAGCTTGTCGTCGAGGAAACCGGTCGTTACTATGCCCGACTGGATTTCGCTGTCGGACAACAG
The DNA here is from genome assembly GCF_001954215.1 of Mycobacterium sp. IS-2888. Classification (NCBI taxonomy): domain Bacteria; kingdom Bacillati; phylum Actinomycetota; class Actinomycetes; order Mycobacteriales; family Mycobacteriaceae; genus Mycobacterium; species Mycobacterium sp. IS-2888. Next base: position 7,887 of record NZ_MBET01000053.1, on the reverse strand, counting down.
CTCTCGCAGAAACTCTATGTTGGTGCGAACGCCCTCGACGCCGAACTCGCCCAGGGCGGTGCGGGCCTTGCGCACCGCCGCGGCAAACGACGATCCCCGCACATGGGCGACGACCTTGGCCAGCAGCGAGTCGTATCGCGTACTGGTGGCCAGCCCTGGCCGGCCGTAGCTGTCGACGCGAACTCCCGGACCGGTGGGCGGCGAAAGCACCGTCAGGGTGCCGGCCGCGGGAACGACGGATCCGTCGGCGGCAAACGTCTCCATGTTGACCCGCGCCTGTATCGCGATGCCCCGCCGCGCGGCGGGCTCCCCGATGACTTCGGTACCGTCGGAAGCGATTCCGGCCGGCAGGCCTAGCTGGTAGTAGGACGCGCCACCGGCGATGGCCAACTGCACCTCGACCAGGTCGACCCCCGTGGTTTCCTCGGTGACCGTGTGCTCCACTTGAATACGGGGGTTGATCTCGAGGAAGACGTGCTGGTGGTCGGTGACGAGGAACTCGACCGTCGCCAGCCCGTGCAGGCCGACCCTGGCGCAGAGCCGGACGGCCTCCTGATGCAGTTCTCGGCGCAGACCATCCGAAAGCCCTTGCGCGGGCGCGATTTCCACGAGCTTTTGGTAGCGCCGCTGGATGCTGCAGTCGCGATCGCCGAGAGCCAGCGCGTGCGTCTGATACCCGGCCGGTGCGCCCACGACCTGGACCTCGATGTGCCGCGCGGCGTCGAGAAGCGCCTCGGCGAACAGCGCCGGATCGCCGAAGCCCAGTTGCGCCTCCGCGGCGCACTGGCGGTAGGCGTCGTCGATGTGGTCGGCGCTGCGCACCTGGCGCATGCCCCGCCCGCCGCCGCCGGCGAGCGCCTTGATCATGATCCCGCCCGGCTGGGCTGCGAAAAACGTCGCGACGTCCTCGACGGTGCTCGGGCCGTCGGTTGCGGGCAAAACCGGCAGCCCGGCGGCGATCGCGGCGGTACGGGCCGACGATTTGTTGCCGGCCAGCTCCAGCACGTCGGCGTCGGGCCCCACGAACGTGTATCCGTTCGCCCGGCACGCGCGGGCGAACGCAGCGTTCTCGCTGAGGAAGCCGTAGCCCGGATGAATCAGTGCGGCGCCGGACTTCTTTGCGGCCGACAGTATCTGGGCGTGATCCAGGTAGGCCGGCGGACCGGCGCCCGGCAGGCCGATCGCCTCGTCGGCCGCATGCACGTGGGGGCTGTCGGCGTCGTCCTCGGCATAGACCGCGACCGTTTGCAGGCCCAATTCCGTTGCGGTGCGGATGATTCGAAGCGCGATCTCGCCACGGTTGGCTATCAGTAGCGTCATCGCAGCGGGTCGCCCCACTGGACCTGCTCGCGGAGTTTGCCCTTGAGCAGTTTGCCGCCGGCGTTGCGGGGCAGCGCGCTATCCACCACCGTCACGTACTGGGGCACCTTGAAGTCGGACAGCTGGGCGCGGCAATGGTCGAGCACGGCCGTGACGTCGATCCGGTCTTGGTCGCCGAACAGCACCGCACCGACCTTCTCCCCCATGACCTCGTCGGGCACCGCCAGCACGCAGGCATCCGCGACATTGGGCGCCGACAGCAGCACGGCTTCCACCTCGACGCTGGATACGTTCTCGCCGCCGCGGTTGATGATGTCCTTGAGTCGGTCGACGATGTGCACCCGGCCCGCGTCGTCGACCCGTACCACGTCGCCGGTGTGCAACCAGCCGTCCACGATCGTGGCGGAGGTGGCCTCGGGCCGGTTCCAGTAACCGCTGCTCACATTGGCCCCGCGCACCACCAACTCGCCCACGCCGGGCTCGTCGCCGCCGAACGGGACCAGGCCAAGATCCACCGACGGCACCGCGTATCCGACCGAGTCGGCGTGCTCGACCGCGTCATCGTCGGGCAGGACGGTCATCAGCGAGGCGGTCTCGGTCATGCCGTACCCGTTGAACACCGTGGCCTGGCCGAACGCCTCCTTCACCGATCGCACCAACGACGGGGCGATCGGCGCGCCGCCATATCCCACCCAGCGGACCCCGGACACGTCGGCGCTTCCAAAGGCCTTGTGCCGCAACATTAAAGCGTAGATCGCCGGAACGGTCACCATGACCGAGATTCGCTCGGCACTCAGCGTGGCGATCAGTTCGTCGAGGTTGAGCGCGGGCATGATCACCGACGCTCCCCCGAGACGGGCCGCGGCCAAAAGCTGTGAGTTGCACCCGGTCACGTGGAACAGCGGCACCGAGATCAGCGTGCGCATGCCCTCGCCGAGATCCCTCGGCTGGTCGAGACACCGGATCGCGTTCTCGGTGTTGGTCACGAACGCCTCGTGAGTGGTCGGCACGCCCTTGGGGTGGCCGGTGGTTCCCGAGGTGTAGAACAGCGCTGCCGTGTCGGTATGGCTGAGGCCGTGGGTCACATGCGGCTCGCCGTCGGGCAGCGGGGCGTCGGGCGCGAGGTCCATACGCGCTCCCGAGTCGGACAGGACGAACTCGATCTCGGGCTGCGCCGATCGCGTATTGACCGGCACCGCAACGCCCCCGGCCATCACGATGCCCCAGAATGCGAGCACCCAGTCGATGCCGGCCGGGTAGCGCACGGCGACACGGTCACCCGGGCCGAGCCCCTCGGCCCGCAGGCCGCCGGCCACCCGCGCCGCGCGGTTCCACAGTTCCCGGTACGTCAGCCGGCCGGCCCCGAGCTCGACGACGGCCTCGCTGTTCGGGCGGTTGTCGACTTGCTCGGCGAGCATGTCCAGCAGCGTGGCGGGCAGCCGATCGTAGCGCGGGATGCCGTTGGGATCACGGGAGACGCCGGTGCTCGGGAACGGGTTGCGGTCACGGGGAATTTCGATCACTGCAGGCATGCCCTGTCCTTGTCCTAGCGTCCTAGCGTCCTTGCCCTAGCCCGGTATCCGGTGTCCTATCGTGATACTGGTGACGACCGAGGATTCCGCCATCATGCCCGAGGCTTTCTTCACTGTCGATGGCGAGTTCTATTTGCCGGGCGCGCTGACGCGGGGACCGTGGGGCGCGGCGATGGGCGGCCAGAACGTCGGCGGTTTGTTGGGTTGGGGGATAGAGCGATCCGGTATCGATCCCGAGTTCCAGCCCGCCCGCTTCACGGTTGATCTGTTGCGTCCGGCGCTGCCCGAACCGGTGCGGATTGAGACGTCGGTGCAGCGGGAAGGCCGGCGCATCAAACTGGTGGATGCGGCGCTGGTGCAGAACGGGACGACGGTCGCGCGGGCCAGCGCGCTGTTTCTGCGGCGGGGTGATCATCCCGACGGACGGGTCTGGTCCTCGCCGGTAGAGATGCCGCCGCTGCCGACGCACTCCGACGGCTTCCCGGCCGACATGCCGTTCCTCATCTGGGGATACGGCGCCACCCTGGAAGGCAGTCCCGGCATCGCCGCGGGCGAGTGGGAGCAGTCGCACTCGCAGAAGTTCGCCTGGGTGCGGTTGTTCCGTCCGATGGTGGACGGCTATCCCCTCACGCCGTTTACCCGCCTGGCATTCGTCGGCGACATCACCAGCTCGCTGACCCATTGGGGCACAGGCGGATTGCGCTATATCAACGCCGACTACACGGTCACCGCGAGCCGATTGCCCGACGGTGAATTCCTTGGCCTCGCGGCCCAAAGCCACTACGGCACAGCCGGTGTGGCCACCGGCGCCGCGACCCTGTTCGACCGGCACGGGCCCATCGGCACCAGCTCGGCGCTGGCTTTGGCTCAGCCGGCCGACGCGTTCCAGCCGGCTTAGGAGGTCAGCACGGTGATCCAGCGCATACGGGACAATCGGCTGGCGACGGCCGCCGCTTGCTTCGTGGGATACACGGCGGGAATGCTCGTGCTGGAGCGTCGAATGCGGCGCAGCGGCGGGCCCGGGATCATCCCATTTGAGCTGGCCGGCAGCGCATCTCGAGCCGAGGAGATCATGACCCGGTGGGGCTCCGACGGTCAGCGTGCCGCGCGATTGTCGCTGTGGCTGGACTTCGGCTACATGACGACCTATGGCATCCTCACGGCGCTCCTCCTCGATCGCACGCGGCGGCGGCGCGGCCATCCGGCCTTCTTGCCCGCCGTTGTGCTCGTCGCCGTCGCCGGCGACGCGGTGGAGGGGGCGTCGCTGCTGAAGGTGCTCGAGCGCAGGCGGATTGCCGTTCACGCGCGGCGCGCGCGGATCGCGGCCCTCATCAAGTTCGCCGTTCTCGCGGGCGCCCTCGGCTACGTTGCCTACCCCATGAGCTGAGCCGCAACCGTCGCGCCGAGATTCCAGCACGCCTCCAAGTCATCCTTGCTCGGCTTGCTCGACACCACCACGTGCTCAGCGGCTTTCACCCAGCCGAGCCCGGTGGTGATCGCCTCCACGGCGCGTTCGGCTCCCTCGGTGCCCTCGTTGCCGTGCAGGTACAGCCCGAACGGGCGCCCGCGCGTCGCGTCGAGGCACGGGTAGTAGCAGACGTCGAACGCGTGCTTGAGGGCGCCGCTCATGTAGCCGAGATTGGCGGGGGTTCCCAGGAGATAGCCGTCCGCCTCGAGCATGTCGGCCGGGGCGACGGTAAGTGCCGGCCGCCGCACCACCTCAACACCCTCGATCTCGGGGTCGGTCGCTCCGGACAGGACCGCTTCGAACATCGCCTGCGTGAACGGCGACGGCGTGTGATGGACGATCAGCAGTCGCGGCATCCGCTGGCTCCCATCTGATGGCCGCGCCGGAGCGGCAGTCCGGCTGGAGAGCAATAGAGTATCCCTCCACATAGGAAACCAGATGTCACCGCGCCCCTTCTTGCCCCGGTGAGAACAGCGGGCGAAGTTGCGGAACTCTTGACCCTATATACCCTACCGGGGTACCCTTCACGAAGGGCGGCGACCTTGGAGGAAATGTTATGACGATGTGGTATGGCGGGAATGGCTGGGGCTGGTGCAGCGCGATCGCCCACATTCCGTCGATGGTGATTTTGTGGGCGTTGGTCTTCGCCGTCACGAGCATCGCGGTTGGTTTTGCTATCAGACCGCGACACGATGCCCCGGCCCGGATTGGGCGAAGCGAAACGGACGATGACGACTTCTACCGTCGATTGATGTAGCCACACGGGAAGCGTTGAGCTCCAAGTCTATTCGTTGAAGACATACCACCGAGGCGCTTAGGAGGCCACCCGATGGCTACATTCACGCGGCGGGCAGCACTTGCCGCGCTTGGTGCTGGCGCGGTGCTGGGTATCGGATATGCCCTTCGCGGGGTCTTTGGTTCACCCGTCCCGCGAGTCCGCTTGACCGACGGCGGCATGATGGGTGCAAGTCCGGCGGACATGAGCCTCTACATGGACATGTTCAACCGACACACCGAGATCACCCGCACCGTCGAGGAGATCCCCGGAGGGGTGCGCACCACCACCGAATCAAATGCCCCCGACCTGGCTGCGAAACTGCACGCACACGTGTCCAGCATGTACTCCCACCTCGGCCAGGGTTCCGAGGTCATGTGTATGAGCCAGAGCCTGCCAACGCTGTTCCGCAACGCCGGCGGTTACCGTCGCCAACTGACGCTCACGCCCACAGGCGTCGTCGCCGAAGAAATCTCCGACAATCCCGTCCTCACCGAGACGATTCGCGCCCACGCCCGCGAAGTCAGCGGGTTCGTACGCGACGGAATGCCCGCCATGATGCAAGGCATGATGGGCGGTTCCGGCGGAATGATGGGACCCGGCGGAATGATGGGACCCGGCGGAATGATGGGACCCGGCGGACGGCCATAACCCCTCCCGTCTTGCTCATCGGCTCGCCTGCATTTGGACAGCTGTCTTCATGGCCTCGCGGGCCCGGCGGCGATCCCCCGCGTAGTCGTAGGCCCGGGCCAGCCGGTACCAGCGGCGCCAATCGTCGGGATCGTCTTCAACCTCGGCCCGCACGGTAGCGAACAGCTCATCGGCCGCGTCCCGCTCGATGCGTCCCGACGGCCGTCGCGGAAGCGCACTCGTGTCGAGTTCCATTCCGTCCTCCGCGATCAGGCGGGCCAGCCTCTGGTGGGCGAATCCTGCCCGCAGGGTGGCGATCATCGCCCACAGCCCGACGATCGGCATGACCAGCAGCGCCAGCCCCAGGCCCACGGCGGCGGACCGCCCCGAGCCGATCATCGCGACGGCCATGCGGCCCAGCAGCACGAAGTACACCAGTAGCGCGACGCACAAGAACGCGATGAGCAGCTGGATGCGCAGCGTCTTGGTCATCGCGGGTTCTTATTGCAGGTTGAGCAGGGGCTCGATGCCAACCGTGAGGCCGCGGCGTTCCCGGATGCGGCGCACCGCCATCAGCACGCCCGGCACGAACGACGTGCGGTCCAGGCTGTCGTGACGGATGATCAGCGTCTCCCCCTCGGTCCCGAACAGCACCTCCTGATGGGCGACCAGTCCGGCCAGCCGCACCGAGTGCACCGGAATTCCGTCGATGTCGGCGCCCCGGGCGCCAGGCAGGCTGGTGCTGGTGGCATCGGGGTTGGGCGGCAAGCCTTTTCGTGCCTCGGCGATCAGCTTGGCGGTTCGGGCCGCGGTGCCCGACGGGGCATCGGCCTTGTGCGGATGATGCAGCTCGATGACCTCTGCCGAGTCGAAGAACGGCGCGGCCTGCTTGGCGAAGTGCATCGACAGCACCGCCCCGATCGCGAAGTTGGGCGCGATCAGCACGGCCGTGTCGGGGCTATCGGCCAGCCACGCCTCCACCCGCTCGAGGCGCTCCGCGGTGAAACCGGTCGTGCCAACGACGGCGTGAATTCCGTTGTCGATCACGAACTTCAGATTGTCCATCACGACGTCCGGGTGGGTGAAGTCGATGACAACCTCGGTGTCGCCGTCGGTCAGCAGGCTCAGCGGATCACCGGCATCCACCTCGGCGGACAGCGCAAGGTCGTCGGCTGCCTGCACGGCGCCCACCATCGTCGCCCCGACCTTGCCCTTGGCTCCCAGCACGCCTACCCGCATGGCCTTCACCCTAGACCGGGGCGGTTCCGCGCCACGGCGTGCGTCTCTCGCGCAGATCAGGTGTGGACGATCCAGCCCGCTTCGGTGTAGGGCGCGCGTTGCGCGGGGTCGTTGATCGTGATGTATAGGTCGCCCGCCGTTGGCATACCAAAGCCGACGAATCCATGCGCGGTCTGCCCGTCGTGAAGGCCACCCGATTGCAGCGGGGGCATCTTGTCGAGCCTCCGGTAGTCGACCGCAAGCGTTGCCGGCTGCGGCGCGTCGTCGGGATGGGTCCACGGCTGATTGCCGCCGCCGTAGCTGGCAAACATGTAGCGCTGGTCGAACTGGAAGAACCGGTGCGATGTCGCGGTGATAGTCAGTTCCACCACGTTGCACGCGGAGCCAGGCGTCGGAGCCGCAAAATGAGTGGTGCACCCCGGCGGTAACCACGTTGCGCTGTTGACGGTGATGTCGGCGGTCGCGCCGTTGGCCGCCTGCGCATGCAGGGGTACGCCCATCTGACCGATCGGGAACGGTGGACCGTCGGACGGGGTGTCGGCCGAACCAGTGGCGCACACGGATGCGGCGGTGACCATGGCGACCGCGGCTGCCGCAAATACAAATCCCGCGTGCATCACTGGATATTACCCGCGCCGCTGCCGCGAAAAACGCGGAACTGTCCTTGGCCGCGAGCCTTATCCACAGTTGGGCGTTCATCCACAACGTACGCGTTCTCGGTGGCCTCGGGTGGGGCGCAGGACCTAGAATTCGAACATGCGTTCGATCGAGGTTCCGGCCGAAGTGGCTGCCGCTTTGGAAGCGCAGGACGCCGCCGACGCGGCGATCCGGCGCCTGAACTTCGACGTCCTGAGCCCCGCGGTCAGGCTGCGCCTGCTGGAGCGAATGGAGACGGCCCGACGACGACAGATGGCCGTAAGCAA